>PXFS01000170.1 GCA_003564185.1 Flavobacteriaceae bacterium | reverse complement strand
TTTCAAAAAATTTTCAAAACCAAAAACAGTTCTTTTTTAATTAATTTTGAGGCTAAAAGTTTGGTATAGCTCTAAAACTACCTTCTGTTAAGCTAACCGTGTCTATCAATTCGCCTTCAAATTCGTCATATTGTCCTAAGTCGGTTTGAAAAGAACCTTCAAAAGTATCTTCATTTAATTGGTCTATGGTAATGCTTCCGTTTAGTTGATCAGATTCAATAGAAGTCCAAATACCAATTACGTCACCTAAACCACCATCGCCATATAATATTAAATCACCTCCAAATCCATTACCATTAACATAAGTATTCACATCATCAATGGGTAAAGTTGATCCTTCAAGTTGTTGAAAATCATCATTTGGCAAATTAATGATTAAAGTAAAGTTGAACATTTTGGTCTCTTCTCCATTCATGTTTAAGGAAAGTTGATATTCGCCATTAGCAAGTTGTTCTAAACCGAAACCAGATGCACCTTCTAATAAGATTGGAGATTGATCTTCATAATTTTCTAGAATCATTGAAGCTTCTCCTATATCAAAATCATCGTCTGGCAATCCATTAGCATCGTCATCCGAACTACATGAAAGAAATCCAACAAGAATTAAAGAATAGATTAAAAAATTTAAAAATTTCATTTTTATGTGTTTAAGTTGATTATAAATTTATTGATTTTTTACTGCTGTAAAATTGGCATCACAAATTAGTGGTTCAGAAGCTTCACCAGCTTTTGGGTTTAATGTAGCTTGAATAGTACCTTCTACATTATCTTCATCGGCTTTTGTAATGGTAATACTTCCAACTCCTTCTCCATCATCTTCAATACTTGTCCACTCTGCCACAACATCAGTTAAACTTTCGCCATACAGAATTAAATCAGTAGAAAAAGCTTCAGCATTGTTGGACAAAGAAACGTTGGATAAAGGAAAAGTAGAACCTTCTAAGGATTGATAATTCATATCTTGCAATCGAATAATTAAATTCATATTGTAACGCATTTCTTCAGTACCATTCAAATCAATTCTAAATTGATGTCTTCCTTGAACTTCTTCCTCACTTATTTGAAATATAGCAGTACCGTTTAATTCTAAGTCATAATCCCCCGAAAGCGTAAGCGATGATTCACCAAAATCAAGTGGTTCTCCAGATGAACTATCATCGTCAGAACTGCAAGAGAATGAAAAAATAATCATCAACATTAATAATAACTTGTAAATTTTCATAGGTTTAGTTTTAATTAATTTTTCTCTAATTAACAATTATTCTATCAAGCTAAAAAACTGGGATTAGTAGATAGTAGTTATACATTTATAAATAACAATATAAGTTTATAATTAGAAATTAGTTGTAATAAACATTTTATCAACTGAAATTAAAATTCTATATGATTGAAATAAAAAAACTGCAATAAACTTAGTTATTGCAGTCTTAAAATTATAATTTTTAAAAAATATAGGCTCTATTTAATCCTTTGTAGCCAATACTTCATATTTACCTCACGGTCTAAAATACCTTGCAATTCTTCAATTTTAACACGCTTTTGTTCCATGGTATCACGGTGTCTAATGGTCACTGTGCGATCTTCTAAAGTATCGTGATCAACGGTAATACAAAATGGAGTTCCAGCTGCATCTTGTCTTCTATAGCGTTTACCTACGGCATCTTTTTCATCATAAATTACATTGAAATCCCATTTTAGTTCATTCACAATTTCACGAGCTATTTCTGGTAATCCATCTTTTTTGAGAAGAGGAAAAACAGCGGCCTTTACAGGTGCCAATACAGGAGGTATTTGCAAAACGGTGCGCACACTTCCATCTTCTAATGTTTCGTCTTTTAAAGCGCTTGAAAAGACAGCTAAAAACATTCTATCCAGTCCAATTGAAGTTTCAATTACGTAAGGCACATAGGATTTATTCAATTCTGGATCAAAAAACTGTAATTTTTTACCAGAGAGTTGTTCGTGTGCGCTTAAATCAAAATCGGTTCTTGAATGAATTCCTTCCAATTCTTTAAAGCCAAATGGAAAATCAAATTCAATATCGGTAGCAGCATTAGCGTAATGTGCTAATTTTTCATGGTCGTGAAAACGGTACAATTCTTGATCAATTCTTAAGGATTGATGCCACTTAGTACGAAGGTCTTTCCAGTATTCAAACCATTTTAATTCATCTCCAGGACGAACAAAATATTGCATTTCCATTTGTTCAAACTCTCGCTGACGGAAAATAAATTGACGGGCTACAATTTCATTCCTAAAGGCTTTTCCAATTTGAGCAATACCAAACGGAATCTTCATTCTACCTGTTTTTTGGACATTGGCAAAATTGACAAATATTCCTTGTGCAGTTTCGGGCCGAAGATATAAATCCATTGCAGTCTCTGCAGAAGCTCCATGCTTAGTAGCAAACATTAAATTAAATTGCTTGACTTCCGTCCAATTTTTAGATCCTGAAGCTGGACAAGCAATTTCTAACTCTTCAATTAAAGCTTTTACATCGCTCAAATTTTCATTTTCAAGCGACCTTGCCATACGCTGAAGAATTTCTTTTTGTTGCTTTTTGTACTTGACTACTCTTGGGTGAGTAGTTACAAATTGAGCTTCGTCAAAATCATCACCAAAACGTTTTTTAGCTTTTTTGATTTCCTTTTGTGCTTTCTGTTCTAATTTTTCGCAATAATCTTCAATGAGTACATCTGCACGGTACCGCTTTTTAGAATCTTTATTATCAATTAATGGATCATTAAAAGCATCTACATGTCCAGAAGCTTTCCAAGTTTTTGGGTGCATTAGAATTGCAGCATCTAAACCCACAATTTCTTCATGTAATTGAACCATACTTCGCCACCAATATTCCTTGATGTTCTTTTTCAATTCAGCTCCATTTTGACCATAGTCATAAACGGCGCTTAATCCATCATAAATCTCACTGGATGAAAATATGTAGCCATACTCTTTAGCATGCGCTATAACTTGCTTAAATTTATCTTCTTGTTTTGCCATAGCCTGCAAAAATAGAAATTATTTTGGGTTAGTGTATTTTCTTCAGCTAATTTGAAAGTTAGATAAATTAAGTTTTTTCATTTTTAAAAGTAGTTATCAACATATATAAGTATCATTAATTTTTTTTTAAAAATTTAAAATAAAACTTTGTAATACTATTGTGTTGTGAATATCGTGAAAACTTTCTATTGAAAAGCTTGTCATTTCTAATAATGTATTTTTCTCAACGAGTTATTAACCGATTCATGTAATGTTAAGTTATTGTAAATGAATTTTATTTTTGACTTATCAACAAATTTTAAAAATCGGTTCATAATAGATTTTACTTAAAATTTACATTCTATTAACCTGTTGATAAAATTGAAAAAGTAGCGAATAACTTTTATTTAATTTTTAAGTTACAAACATCAATTATTCAGTTTTATTTTTATCAGGAAATTTAGCTTAAATAAACAAATAAAAAATACACTTTTTTCTTTCTACTTATTCACATTATTGTGAATTGTTAAGTAGTTAGTTTCCAAGCAAATTTTGAAACTTATTAAAACGCTTGTTTATAAACTTAGTTAGGGCAAAACTCAAAAAATATTATTGAATTAAAAAGTTAAATAATTAAATAAAATAATGTAATTTAATGGTATTTCATTTGATAACTGATATAATTAAATTAAAATTTATTATTAACTTTGTATTAACTCAAAAAAACTTAAATATATTTATATTATTCAATGAACTTTAAAATTATAAAATATGTCAGATAACACAGGAAACACTTTAATTGCTTTATTAACTGGTGCTGTAGTAGGAGCTGGATTAGGTTTGCTTTATGCTCCACAAAGTGGAAAGAAAACAAGAAAACAGATTGCTAAAGAAGCAAAGAATGCACAAAAAGCATTAGAAGAAAAGTACGATGAAGCTTCTGAACAATTAAGTGAATTTGCTTCTGAAGCCAAATCTAAATTTGAAAAAAAATTAAATTCAACCATCGATCAAGCCAAAGGAAAATCAGATGATCTTTTAGCTACCATGGAAAAAGAATTAGCTAATTTGAAAAAGAAAAATGATGAGTTAGTAAATGAATTAAAGTCTGCTAAAAAATAATTGAATGGCTTTGAAAATTCAATCACATGTTGAAGCTTTATCTGAAGATGCTAAAGCTTACTTAGAAGCACTAATTGATTATTATAAGTTAGATGCTTATAAGAAATCAGCTAAAGCAACTTCGGCTTTGCTTCAATTTATTGTTGTAAGCGGAATTTTTCTATTGTTTTTTGCTTTTTTATCCATTGCCTTAGCAATTTTAATTGGTGACTTAATCGGAATAATGTACGTTGGTTTTTTCATTGTTTCAGCCATCAACCTAATTTTAGTTTTCTTCTTTTTATCGAATGGTAAAAAATTAATCGATCGCTTTGTGCTGAAGGTATTTGGTGAAATATTTGCTTCAGAAGAAGATGAATCTCAAAAAACTGAATAAGATGAAGAAATATAAATCATTTTCAGCCTTAGATAAAGATTTAAAATTGAAAAAATTACAAATCGATATTCATCAGCAAAAAGCTAAAATTAATGTTACTAAAATTCAGAAGAGTTTGAGCTTACAGAATTTATTGGCTGAATTAATTGCTACAATGGCTCAGAAATACTTGTACAAAAAAGTAGGTACTAAACTTTTAGAAAGATTTGGTTTAGGGAGAAATCAATAGAAATTTAAATTCAAAATTTGATAAAACCAGTTAGCCAACACTAACTGGTTTTTTGTTTTTAAAGAGTCGTATTTATTAAAATTGGAATGCAATTTAATATGATTATTGGTTACTGTTTGACTCCGCTGGGGTCATAGGGATAAGGTAGCTTATTTCTATAAACATTCAACCCCGCTGGGGTTGTTAATTAATTGTTTGAATATTTTTTTATTCATAAGTA
>PXFS01000027.1 GCA_003564185.1 Flavobacteriaceae bacterium | reverse complement strand
TCAAGAGGAATTCAAACAAAATTTGATCATCATTTTTATACAGGAGATGTTTTTCATGACATTGAAGTTGGGTTTCGTTACCACAGAGATGAAGCTGACCGTTTTCAATGGTACGAAAACTTTAGAATGTTAGATGGACGCATGAGTTTGACTTCAGCTGAAACACCAGGAAGTGAAAGCAATCGACTAGATGCAGCAGAAGCTATTTCTGCCCATATGCTTTACAAGGTTAAATTTAATGACCTAACTATTACGCCTGGTTTACGTTATGAAAATGTTACTATGTCACGTAAAAATTGGGGAACAAGTGACCTTGATAGAACAGGAGTCAATTTATCAGAAAGAGATAATAGTGTAAGTCAAATTATACCTGGAATTGGCGCTAATTACAAACTCAGCAATCAATTTTCTTTCTTTGGTGGAGCGCATAAAGGGTTTGGTCCTCCAGGATCAGAAGAAGGGCAAGACCCAGAAGAAAGTATCAACCTTGAATTGGGTACACGCTTTGACTTTTTTGGTTTTCAAGGGGAGTTAGTTGGTTTTTATAACGATTACTCCACCATGCTTGGGAGTAATGCTGCCGCGGGCGGAGGTCCATTTGGTGATGACTTAGACGTTTTCAATGCTGGTGCTGCATTAATTAAAGGTATTGAGTTTCAAGTAGCCTATGATGTACTGCAAAATAACTCAAAAATGAGTATGCCAATTCATTTTAGTTATACTTACACAGATGCACGATTCAATACCGATTTTGATGCACCAAGAAGTATATGGGGAAGTGTTGAAAGTGGCGATTTTATGCCTTATATTGCTAAACATCAATGGAATACAGGTGTTGGATTTGAATATGGTAAATTTAGTGCACATGCCAATGCAAGGTATAGAGGAGAACTTAGAACCATGCCAGGACAAGGAGCAATTGCCAATAATGAAAGTATTGAAAGCATGTTTTTAGTAGATGCATCAGCCAACTACCAAGTTACTCCTAAGTTAACCTTATTGGTAAATGCCATTAATCTACTTGATAATGAATATCCTGTGGCTATGGTTCCAGCGGGATTAAGACCAGGCCACCCATTTGGAATTTACGGTGGATTTAGGTTAGTTTTATAAAAGCCACATAAATCTATAAAAAGCCTTGAAAATATCAAGGCTTTTTTATGGTTTTTAGTTACCTATTCAACATAGTCTATTTACCTTCAAAATTAGGCTTTCTTTTTTCCATAAAAGCATTTACCCCTTCTTGGTAGTCCTCTGTTTGAGCAGAAGCAATTTGATACTTAGACTCTAAGGCTAATTGCTCTTCTAGGTCATTAGTCATTGATTGATTCAATGCTTTTTTTGTAAAAGCGAGTGCTTTGGTTGGCATTTGGGCTAATTGCCTAGCTAATTTATCCACCTCCATTTCAAAAGTTTCCGATGAAAAATAGGTATAAATCATTCCCATACGCTCGGCTTCAACAGCATCTATAGGATCACCTAGCATAGCTATGGCTGAGGCTCTTTGAAAACCAATTAAACGAGGTAGAAAAAAAGTCCCACCTGAATCTGGTATTAAACCAATTTTTGAAAAAGCTTGAATAAATTTAGCTTTTTCTGAGGCCACTACTATATCACAGGCCAAGGCTATATTAGCTCCTGCTCCTGCGGCAACACCATTAACTGCTGCAATAACAGGTTTTTCAATATTTCTAAGGCGTGTAATAATGGGATTATAATGTTCTTCTAGAATTTTTTTAAATCCTGGATTTTCCTCTGGATTTGTAACTTCACCAAGATCTTGTCCAGCGCAAAATGCTTTTCCTTCTCCCGTAAGCACAAGTGCCCTCACCCCTTTATTTCGTATGCAATCATCTAAAGTTTTTTGAAGCAATAAAGCCATCTCACGATTGAAACTATTAAATTTAGCAGGCCTATTTAGCTTAATATAAGCCACTTGATTTCTTATTTCTATCAATATACTTTTATCCATTTGTTGAGTTTTATGAGATGTTAATATACAAAAAAATGTATAATACTCATGAATTCCTATTCTTAATATTAAAAGCTTTTTGAAGCTATATCGTAGCTTGTAAGAAGCCATAAACCATGCCTACTAAAATGATTGTAAAGATTAAACTGGTAATACCCAAAACTATTGAAGTTAAAGAAAAAAGAATTGTTTTAAACTTATTGCCCTTAAAGAATGAAAGATAAGCATAAACGAAATAAAATAATGCTGGCAAGTTGGTTAAAGCTTTTATTGTAGTGTTGTTTTTAAATACAAGATCTAATGGAATTAAGACTGAGTTCATCAATAAAATTAGACCCGTTACATATAAATTGAAAACTAAATTTTCAGCCCAATTATAGCCTGATTGTTTTTTAAATAAGAAATAAGAGAAGAATGCGATAAAAAATACCACTAAGAAAAACCACAAGTGGATATTGTCTAAAAAAATTGTTTTGAATTCATTGTCCCCTTCAAAGTTATTTTCAATTTCTACTTGTTTGATTGAATATAATTGTAGATAACTAAAACCAAATAGGGTAGCTCCAATGAAGTAAAACTTAAATGGATTGGTAAGTTGATTACGTTCTACACTTAAATATGACTTAATGTGGTTTCCAGGATGTTTTAATAATAACAAAAGTGATTTAGAATATCCCTTTTCAAAATTAAAAAAAGAAAGGATTTGGTTGAGAAGTAGATGTACACTTATTCGCCGCAATTCTTTTTTGGAGGTAACAGAGATTACATCATCGTCTTTTAATTTGGGGAGTTTTTTCATAGTATTTCCTTCATAAAATAAGTCTTGTTGTGTATTTCTTTAAAGATAAATTCTCAGAAAAAAAAACTATTATCTAAAAGTGATTTTTTTTATAAACCTCAATCCAAAACATAAAAAATTCTAATTCAGTAGTATTGAGAAACAATCTTGATTAAGAAAATACGTGATAGAACACTTCGCCAATATTTCTGCCAAAACTAAAAATTATACCACCTAAAATTATGATTGCAACAAAACAAAGTAAAACCCGAACTGGTTGACTTAGCTTTTCAAATTTTTTCTTTAATATATTTATTTGATTTTCCATTTTACAAAATTAGAAATTAGAAAATACATAAAAATTGATGTAGGTTAATTAATTTGATTGGTTGATATTTATTTTAAGTCAATTTGCTTTCTAATTCTGCTCAGCGATTCGGGCTTGATATTTAAATAGCTGGCCAAGTATTTTAAAGGTATTTGCTGTAAATAAATGGGTTGTTTTTGAAGCAAGTTTTTATAGCGTTCAGAAGCGTCTTGAGTTAACAGTGAAAGCTCTCTTGTCTCTCGTAAAACAAAATAATCTTCAATAGCTAAACGTCCAAAGCGATTGCTTGCTGGATATTTTTCATAAAGATTTTGTAAAAAATCATAACTAAAAGAAGCTAATGTAGTAGGCTGTAAAGCCTGAATATAAAACTGACTGGGTTTTTGCTGTACAAAAGAAGCATAAGAAGAATTGAATTCGTTTTTAAACGAAAAATCAAAACTAACATCTTCTCCATTTTTTAAGACAAAGTGTCTGGTTAATCCATCTAATACAATAGATAAAAAACGTTCTGTTTTTCCTGCTTCTAGAATAAGCTCCCCTTTTTTGAAATATCTAATTTGCATACCTTCTAAAAAGACATCTGCTTTTGCTGGAGGCATGTCCATTAATTTTCTAAAGTTAGACTTTAGGTTTTCAATATCTTTTTCTGATAAATGATGGGCTTCCATTTAAAATGATTTAGACACAAAAATTGTAAAAATCAATTAAATACAATCATTAATTCTAAATTTTAAAATAAAAATCGCCATGTAAAATGAATAGAGCTAAGCTTAGTACCCGTTTCAAAAATCGGTTGCGGTTGATAGATTACCCCAAAGGAAGAAGAATTTAATAGGTCAAGTCGATCAAAAAAATCACCTTTAAAACCAACCATCAATTCTAATTGAAGCGTAAAATTATTGTGGAATTGCGATAAAGATTCTCGAATTACTTCATTGTTTTGGCGAAATTCAAAATCGGTTGATCCTGTGATATTCAGGCGAAGTCCACCTTGTAAAACATTGGTAGAGTGATCTAAATTAGAATTGAAATAATACCGACTATGGAATGGGATTCCGATACTAAATGTGTACAATTTTGTATACTTCATACCCTCTGGAGCAACATTTACTTCTAAATGACCATTCGATTTTTTAAATTGTGCATCCAAACTGTAAATAGAACGCTCTAATTCTACACCAGTAAGTAATGAAAACTTTTCATTTAAGTTACGTTCTCCAAAATTCCGATTTGGTAATTGGAATGTGTTTCTTGGTAAATAAGTTCGGAAATCCCATTAAGCAGGCTTAAACCAACACCTAAGCTAAAGTAATAATCATATTTTTTTTGCTGTGTCTCCTCTTCTTAAGCATTTAAATTTTGGCCGATTAAATAAATTGTAACAAAAATTATCTTAACTAAGATACTCATTTTTTGGTAGCAAATATCAAGCTACCTTTTCATTCAAAAGTTGATGTAGGTTAAGTTTATACCAGTTATTATTTGAAATTACTTTAAAAGAAAAAGATGATTTTTCCTTTATGTGAATTAGAAAAATCAAGCATAATCGTAGCTATGGTTTCTTTTTATAATGAAATAGAAAGGAAAAAAGGGCGTTTTATTACGGTAATTTCGATTGATAAATGGTATTACTTCTCCTCAGATTTATATTTCAGGTAAAAATAGTGAAATAATCCCATAAAAAAACCAAACCCAATAAAATGAAAGAAAAACATCCACCATTCCAACTCATCTTTCCACCAATACCAAACGGTCATTAATAAACTATAGAAAAATCCTACAAATATGCCGTAGCCTATAGAAGCTTTATATCCTTTAGATTTCATGATTTTCATTTAAAAAATTAACTCTCCTCCATATTACTCAACTGAATATTTAACGCCTTCACACTAATTTGAATTTCTATGATAGAAAAGACCAAAGAGACCATTAGTAAGATCAAAGACACACCAAAAATAATACTTCCCGCTGTAGTCCAACTTTCATAAATGGCAAACATACTAACAACACATAAAAGTAAAGAAGCTATGCCAGTAAGTTGCATGTTTTTAATTAAATAGACTCGTTTTTGTAAATTAGAAATTTGTGCCTTGATGTTTTTGTCTTTTGTTTCCTTATAGCGCTGCTGAAGGTTTCTAATTAGAGCTGCAAGTGCTAAAAATCGGTTGGTATAAGCAAGTAGCAATAAAGATATAGCTGGAAATAATAAAGCAGGTGTGGTTAAAGAAATTTCCATTTTTATTTCAAAGATAAGGAAATTAAAATTTGATGAAACCAAAGAATGAAAATTGAAAAATCAAAAAAATACTTGAATTTATTTGAGTCTCAAATTAAAGTTCAATTGGTAGGATTTCGTTTTATAATGAAGCAGAAAGGAAAAAGCCGATTTATTAGAGTAATTTCAATTATTAAATCCTATTACTATTGAAGGAGCAATTTCGGTTAGGGATGGAGGCATTTGTTGAAGCTCTTGCTTTGTAGAACCTAAAATCCTATTAGCAAGACAATTAATATTTTACCTGAATTTTACTTGAAAAAAAATAATAACAAAGCAAAGCGACTGCCGAGAGCCCGACCCCGTTCTAACTAAATTTTGGTAATTACCTGTATTTATTCTTGAACGGGGTAACCGCCAAAAAAATATAATTCGATGCCAAGTTTTTGTAAAACTGAAAATGAGACTAACTATAATTATGTAATTTTCAGTTTTTAATAGGAATGTAGAATTTTATGGCGCTTAAAAAATTGATTTTCTATTGTTTATTGCTGATGCTTATTAGTATTTCCGCATTTGGCCAGACGGATTCGACGAGTAAAAGTGTTTCGTTTGCAAAACAAGGAAGCCATTGGCTCAACCTCAACTTAGGATTAAGCTTTATGAATTCTGAAGTGGCTGATTTTGAAGATCCTTTTTTGATGCAAGGTGAAAACCGAAGAAATTATGCCTTGCTTGCTCAACCCAAATTTCAAGTATTTTTAAAAGATCGACTGGGGGTAGGTTTTCATTTAGGTGTTGGACTTGATGAATTTGAAAACAAAAACACTGATTTTAAGCAAAATAGAGCTAATTATTTTGTCGGATTACAAACTGAATATTACTTTTTAATTCCCAGTGATTTCTTTTTAGTAAGTGCCGAGGTAGATGCGGGATTACATTATATGAATCAGCAGGTTAATTCTGCTGCCAATGAAATTTTAGAAGGTTCTAATAATTACTTTAAAAGTGGTTTGCACCTTAACCTAAACTTTGTGGTGCATGATGATTGGGTGGTATATGCAAAAATCTATGATATTTTTTCTTACACCACTACCAATGACAATTTTTACGATTACAAGAAAGGAATTCAGCTGAATAATAGCTTACAAAATTTTATCAATTTCCCTCAAATTGGAGTGTTGTGGAAGTTGTTTTGATGTAATAAGCTTAAATATATATTGTTGCACAACTCTAATTAAAATTAAAATCATGAATAAAATTATTTTAACATTAATTGCCATAGCTTGTTTAGCTTGCCAAAGTGAAAATAACAAACAAAAAGAAACATCTACTACTTCTGAGCTAAATAATGAAATGCAAGTAAAGCAACTGGCAAGTGATTTTAAATTTACTGAAGGCCCTGCCGTAGATGCAGATGGAAACGTCTATTTCACAGACATCCCCGAACAGAAAATTTGGATTTGGACCTTATCTAATCAACTGGAACTTTTTAAAGAAAATTCTGGTGGTGCTAACGGACTCTTTTTTGATCAACATCAAAATCTTTTGGCTTGCGAAGGCTATGAAGGTCGGATTTCTAAAACTTCAGCTGATGGTGAATATACAATAGTTGCAGATAAATTTAACGGCATTCGATTTAATCAACCTAACGACTTGTGGCCGGATGCAAAAGGAGGTATTTATTTTACTGACCCAAAGTACGGCGATGAAGAAAATCTTCCACAAGAGGGAATGCATGTGTATTATTTTGAACCAGAAAACCAAGAAGTGATTCAGGTAACAGATGATTTGGTGAAACCCAACGGACTTATTGGTTCATTAGATGGAAAAACCCTCTACATCACCGATCATGGAGGCGATAAGACCTTTGCGTACAGCGTGAGTGATGACGGAAAATTAAGTGAGAAAAAACTATTTATTGATGCTGGTGGAGATGGTATGACCATTGACCAAAATGGAAATATATACCTCACAACTACTGACCAAATGGCGGTGGAAGTTTTCTCTCCCGAAGGCGAAATCATTCAGTCTATTCCCGTCCCTGAACAACCCTCAAATGTATGTTTTGGCGGTAAAAATAGAAATGAATTATTCATTACGGCAAGAACATCTATTTACAGGGTAGAGTTGAACACCAAAGGCATCAATTAAATGAATTCCATAAACTGGGGGATTATTGGATTAGGAAAGATGGCAAGAATTTTTGCCGAAGATTTAGTGCGCGTTAATGAATGTCGATTATACGCTGTAGCTTCACGAAGCAAAGAAAAAGCAAGGAATTTTGGCAAGCAATTTCCAGCTGAAAAGTACTATTCAAACCATCTGGAAATCATTGATGATACGGCTGTAGATGTCATCTACATTGCTACTCCTCACAGCGCTCACTTTGAATTAGCCAAACAATCTTTATTGGCTAAAAAGCATGTGTTATGTGAGAAACCTTTGTGTTTGAATTTAAGAGAAACCCAAGAACTCATTGAATTAGCAAGAGTACAAGAATGCTTTCTCATGGAAGCCATTTGGACACGATTTATGCCTTCAACAAAGAAACTCATTCAGCTTCTCAATGAACAACAGATTGGAAGTTTGATTTGCGTAGAAGCTGACTTTGGCTTTCAAGCTCAATTTGATAAAAATTCCAGACTTTTCAACAAATCACTTGGTGGTGGAAGCCTAATGGACATTGGCATTTACCCCCTATTTTTGAGTCAGTTGTGCCTTGGAACTCCCAAAACCATTCAAGCGCTTGCTCGAAAAGCTCCTACGGGAGTGGATAGCTCTTGCTACATGCAACTCGATTATTCCAATGGACAAAAAGCCTTATTAAAATCGACTTTTGAAGTCAATACCCCCTGTGAAGCTATGATTTATGGTACTAACGGAAGTATTAAAATTCATAATCGCTTTCATCAATCCGAGAAAATCGAAATCTTTGACAGTCAACAAAACAGTCTTCAAGTGTTCGAATTACCCTATTCTGGAAATGGCTATATCCATGAAATTGAAGAAGTAAATCAATGTATTATGCAATCAAAAATTGAAAGTGATTTACTTCCTCTCGATTTTAGTTTACAACTTGCTAAAACGATGGAAGAGGTTAAGAGAAGGATTGAGGTTACTTAATTTTAAATTTTGAATTATAAATTTTAAATGAAAAACTTTGCGCACTCTGTGTCTCTGTGGTGATTTTAGTGTGGGAAAAGAATTAAGTAGTAAGTACAAAGTATTAAGATTTAGTTGTCTGGTGTTGGTTTTATTGAAGAAGAGATTAGAGATGGGAGATGAGAGATGAGATGTTAGAATGTTTGGGTGACATGTTTATAACTCTGTGTTCTTTGCGAGTTTCTTAGTGAGCTTTGCGTGAAATAAATCTTTGCGTCTTTGTGACTTTGCGAGAAGTTACTCAATTTTAATTCCCTTGAATCCGTTGAAATAATTGAATTATCAATTCCTTGCCATCATCTGGGGTTTTGCGAAAGTCCTCTACAAGAAAATCATCGCCTTCATAAAACAACTTATAATTAAACACAAACCTATTTTCATCAGGAGAAAAACTTAACAATCCAAACCGCAAGTCGTTAAACAACAAATCGCCTTCCTCATTTTCAGAAAAAGTGTACCAGCCCTCGCTGATTTTTTTCAGTCGTTGTACATCATTTTCATCGTTTACGTTTTCAGCTAAATCTTCATTTTTTGGAAAAAAGCGAAACGAAATGGGGTGTGTATCAAAAAAAGAATAATCGCCTAAATAAAATCCATCTTTAGTTTTCACATTAGCCGACCATAATAAAGTAGTAAATGGCGCTGGACGATTCTGAATTTCTTCGTAAGTAATCTCTTGCTCTTCGAGGGCCTTTTCAAAAGCTTGGTAGGAAACAAATTTCAGAAATAAACCAACAACTAAATACGCAGAGCTAATGCCCAATCCCCAATAATTCCATTTTCTTCGTGATGATGAACTTTTAGGTTTCCGCATAGCAACGACTAAGCAAAACAAAAATGGCAAGGTATATAGGGGGTCGATTACAAACACACTTTTAAAAGCCAAATTAATGTCTAAAGGCCAAAACAATTGAGTTCCCCAAGTAGTAAAGGCGTCCAGTAAAGGATGTGTAAACAAGCCCCAAAACATAAGCCAACTCAGTTCTTTCCACGATGCTTTAGCTTCAAAAAAAGACAAAAGATAGCCAAAAACGGGTGCAAAAAGCACACAAAAAATAATGGAATGAGAGAATCCTCTATGGACTTCAATCGCTGAAACGGGGTCTAAAAAGTAACCCGTTAGCACATCTAAATCAGGAATAGTTCCCGCAATAGCCCCATACAATGGCGCGCGATTTCCAATTTTCTTTCCCAATACCGCCTCCCCTACTGAAGCCCCAAGTACAATTTGTGTAAGTGAATCCATTTTTAAACTTAGTCAAGTACAAAAATAAGTTGTTTTGAGACTGATTTATGATAGAGAAATCCTAAAGTGTTTGCAGTAACTCAGAATTGAAATCTAATAGCAGGATTTTCAAAAAGTCTGAGGAGTTAAAAGTTATCAATTAATTTGAATTTTTCAAGCATTATACTATATTTGATAGTATCAAATGATAGCATCAATGAAGCCACCTTATGACATTACTCCAAAAATACTTAGACAAGTTAGCTCAATATCTGAGAAAATTGGTCAGGTAAAAGCAAATTACCTCAACAAGCAACCTCCAGAGCTCAGAAAAAAAAATAAAATCAAAACTATTCAATCTTCACTTCAAATTGAAGGAAATACATTAACAGAAGAACAAATTACAGCCCTTATAGAAAATAAAAGAATAATTGGCCCTCAAAAAGATGTAAATGAAGTAATAAATGCTATTAAGGTATATGAAAATTTGAACTCCTATGATTTTAAATCGCCAACAAGTTTTTTGAAAGCACATTCAGATTTGATGAAGAATTTGATTTCAAGTGCTGGCAAATACAGAACGAAAGGTGTGGGTATTATCAAAGGATCGGAAATCGAACACGTTGCTCCTCCTTTTCAAAATGTTCCTTCATTAATGAAAGATTTATTTAGTTACTTGAAGAATGACAACGAGATAGCCTTAATTAAAAGTTGTGTATTTCATTATGAAGTTGAATTTATTCATCCCTTTTTAGATGGTAATGGTCGTATGGGAAGATTATGGCAAACGCTCATTTTAATGAATGAATATCCCGTTTTTGAATTTTTGCCTTTTGAAGAATTGGTTAGTCAAACGCAAGATGATTATTACAAAGTGCTTGCAGTAAGTGATAAATGTGGAAAATCGACAGTGTTTATTGAATACATGTTAGGGGTTATTGAAAAATCATTAGAAAGATTATTCGATTACAACAATAGGATACTAAAAAGCAGTGATCGGTTAGCCTATTTTATGAATATGGGGAAAAAGGTATTCAGCAGAAAAGATTATATGAATGTATTTAAAGACATTTCATCTGCCACAGCAAGTAGGGATTTAAAAAAAGGCGTTCAGCTGAAACTTTTTAAACCGGTTGGTGAAATGAACAAAACAAAATATATCATAGAATAATTTTTGAATTTATAATGTTCTTTATAATAGCATCGTATAGTAAACCTGATAGGCAGATTAACTTGAACATTTCAGCAGAAACCATCATTGAACAACCACGCTCATTCCCTCTTCAAGCACTCCATAAATCACTTGCATCTCTTTATTTGATGGTCCTTTGTTTACACTAACTTTAGTAATATTTCCCCGAGCATCAACCACTTCAATATACTGGTCTTCTAAAAGCTAAATAAAATTTCAAAAGGAGAGTTGATATATATCCCTCCGAGCAAGTACATTACTTTTTCCATTGGTTAGGAAGCTTGAATTGTATAAGCTTGAAAATCGATTTGATGAATTCCCGTTCCTTTTTGTAAATACACCAGCTCAAAATAAGCGCCATGTTTGTGAGGTTTTGTTTTTCTGATGTGCTTTCTAAACTTCTCTATTTTAATGAAGTGCTTTTTGGAACTTTTATCTTTTATTTCAATTTTAGGCATTTTTGAAAGTTATTAATTATGGCAAGTTAATAGTTCTAACAGTACCTACATATTAAATAATTTAAACTAAAATACTTAAAAAATAGTGCTAAATCTCTTAAAATCAATCGCCTTTTGAAGATGATTTTATCATATAAAAGGAACAGTAAGCCAACTTATTTTTTAATTTTGTTATTGTTTAAAGAAATAAAAAACAATAGTTTTACAAAAAATTCTATTATGAAAATAAAATTACTATTAGTATTAGTACTTCCATTATTTATTCAAGCCCAACCTCAGCCTAAATCAGAATTTCTTGATGAAAAGTCAAACGAAAAGCTCTTAAAAATGATGGATCAAGTGGTTGGACCAATTTTTCAAGAAATTAATTTTGGTTTACATGGGCAAGAATTCTATGAAAATATTGATGATATTCCAGAGGGAACAAATTACAATGATGAATATTTAAATGAACTTTTGGAAAAATATAAAAAAGACAGTCTAGATATCTACAATTTAAATAATTTAGGAAATTATTTTAATCATTTTGAAATAGAGGATAAAGCCAAAAAATACTTTACAGAGGCACTTGAACATATAAATCTTAAGCATTTTGAGCAAGACTCTTCAACTTATTTTTCATTTAAAGGCAGTTTTAAGTTTCATTTAGATGATAGTACAGCACTATATGATTTTGAAAAATCTTTAAAGATCAATCCACAGGATACTATTGCTAATATGGGCTATCCTATGGCTCTAATGAAATTTTATTCAGGAAACGAAAAAGCATTAGAAAAACTACGACAACTAATAGATGTTCTAGATGATTATGATGCTTTGAATTACTACTTTTATCATGCACTTTTTAGTTCTATGAATCAATTAGCTTTACTTGTACAGGAATATCATACGGAAAGTGAATCTAGCCTTATTAAAAGTGAAAATTTTGAAGATTTTTTTGATTTTGACCAAATATACTATGATGATAAGAGGTTTAAAAGTGATAAATATGTAAAAAGCATGAAGGCAGTACTAAATTTATTATTGCTTTCTATAAAAAATATGTTTTGGATATTAGAGCAAGAAGATATTTTTTTAGGTTTTAATGGTACAATCAATAAAAATCAAAAAAAGGATATCAAAAAAAACATTAAAAGCCTAAAAAAGCTACAAAAAAAAGGTGTCCTAAATGATTATTTATATAATCGCTCAATGTCAATGGCTTATTTTAATTTAGGAGATTTCAATACATCTGAAATATATGCTAAATTAGCAATAGAGGAGTTTCCATTTGAAAAACAAAGTCATTCTTTTACAGCTGATCCAGTTTTTGATCAATTATTTACAATTTACTATTTAAACCAAGATATAGAAAATTTCAAAAATACTATGACATTAAAGGAGCGTAAAACGAATAAGGAAAGTAGCTCCGCTCTTTTAGTAAACCTAGCTTATCTGTACTTTAAAACTAAAGATATTGAAAAAGCTGTTAATTACTCCAAAAAAGCATTAGATGAAGATGACCAAAATTTAAATGCTCTTAAATTATTATTTCACATATATTTTTTAAAAGAAATGCCTCCCATATATAAATTATATAATGATAAATTATATAACGCATTGAATGACGATGAAGACTTTTTAGAATATGTTAAATATATGGTTCTTACTTATATATTTTTGGGCGATTTTGAACAGGCTAAAGAAAAGATTGATTTGATAATAGAAAATAACGTTGAACTAGACTTTTGTGAACAAGCCCAAGAATTGATTTTAAATAATCAGTAATCTATATCAAACACTTGAAATAATCAAATGGCTCTTTACAGTCTTCGCATTTAAACATGGCTTTACAAGCAGTAGAAGCAAACTGACTTATGAGTTGAGTGTTTTTTGAACCACATTGAGGGCATTCAATAATTCGTTTGTTACCTAACAGTGCTTCTTTGTCTGAAGTAGCATCAACTGGTGGAGCAATGCCGTATTCTTTCAAGGCTTGTTTAGCTTCATCAGTCATCCAATCGGTAGTCCAAGCTGGTGATAAAATAAGTTTTACTTCAGCTTTGTAACCTTTGTCTTCAAATGCTTTTTTTACATCATCGCCAATTACATCCATAGCGGGGCAACCACTGTAGGTCGGAGTGATTTCGACTTTAACATGGTTTTCATCCAAAAGTTTTGCTGAACGCACCACGCCCATATCAACAATGGATAACACAGGAATCTCAGGATCAGAAACATCCTTTAAAATAGAATAAATTCTTGGGTCTATGTCTTGTGTTGAGTTCATCTTTGAAGATATTTTTAATTTTGATTTTCTTTATTTATCTTTTTTATTCTTTCTCTGTGCACTCTGTATCTCTGTGGTGTAAATCTTCTATTACCACAAAGGCACAAAGAACACCAAGTATTTTCAATACAAATTAACTTTATTAAGTCAATTGAACTCTGTACACTCTGTGTCTCTGTGGTGTGAAACTTATATTACCACAAAGGCACAAAGAACACCAAGTATTTTCAATACAAATTAACTTTATTAAGTCAATTGAACTTTGTGCACTCTGCGTCTCTGTAGTGTGAAACTTATATTACCATAAAGGCACAAAGAACACGAAGTATTTTCAATACAAATTAACTTTATTAAGTCAATTGAACTCTGTACACTCTGTGTCTCTGTGGTGAATTCACTATTACCACAAAGGCACAAAGAACACGAAGAATCATTCTACTTCTCCACGTTTACAAATAACCATTTATAACTCGTTTTATCCCATCTTTAACCACCACCGAATTAAAATTAATCAACAAACCCAGCTTTATATCCTTTAGTTTTAAGTATGTAAGAATTTGAGCTGTGTGAATTGGTGCTAATGCGTCCACACTTTTGACTTCAATTATTACTTTATCATTAACAAGCAAATCAATTCTGTAGCCTGCATCTAATTTTACATTTTTATAAATTACAGGGAGGGCAATCTGCCGCTCAACTTTAAATCCTTTTTTTCGTAATTCAAATGCTAAACAAGTTTCATAAGTACTTTCTAACAAACCTGGTCCTAATTCTTTATGGACTTCAATAGCTGCTCCAATTGTTTCAGATGAAATTTGATTTTCTGCCATTTTGCTTAATTTATTCTCTGTATTCTCTGTGATTAAAACACCTCCTTTAAAACCACAAAGGCACAAAGAACACGAAGTATTTTCAATACAAATTAACTTTATTAAGTCAATTGAACTCTGTACACTCTGTGTCTCTGTGGTGTAAATCTCATATTAACACAAAGGCACAAATAACACGAAGTTTAATTTTTATTTTTCAGCCCTCATATAGTTAAGCATATTCTAATGTACATTATATATTAGAGCTACCATTTCATATCTGGATAGGCACGTTGCATGTATTGCATTTCAGCTAAGATATAACCCATGTGTTCTGAGTGAATTCCTTGTTTTCCTCCTTTCTGGAAGTATTTAGTTTCTGGAACTTCTAAAGTAGCTTGTTTAAGCTGATTGGTGAGTTTTGTGTAATAATCATCTTTCAATAAACGAACATCTACTCCATGCCCAGACTTAATAACCGCTTCGTCATCTTTGGTCACGTGAAATAATTCATCCGTAAATACCCATAAATCATTGACTGCCTGTTGCACTTTTTTCTTGCTTTCTTCAGTACCATCACCCAAACGCAATAACCAATCGCCAGAAAAACGTTGATGATAAGCTACTTCTTTTATACTTTTCTTCGCTATGGCTTGAAGATTGACGTTTTTAGAATCCTGCAACTTTTCTAAAAGCATAAAATGAAACACGTCAAAGAAGTATTGCCTTACAATAATGTAGGCAAAATCGGTGTTAGGTTGTTCTACCAAAAGTACGTTTTTATATTCACGTTCCTTCCTCAAAAAGGCAAGATCGTCTTCTGTAAGTTCTTCCTTAGACAACTCAGCTAAGTATTGAAAGTAACTTCTTACTTGTCCAAATAAATCTAAAGAAATATTAGTAGTGGCAATATCGGTTTCTAAAGTAGGTCCGTGACCACATAACTCACCTAACCGCTGACCAAGAATTAAGGAATTATCTGCAATTCCGTAGATATACTGAATTAAATTTTCGTTTGTCATCTGATTTTAAATTTGGTCTTACATGTGTTCAATATCGTCTGGTAAATTGTAAAAAGTGGGATGCCTGTAGGCTTTATCGGCCGCAGGTTCAAATAATTCTCCATTATGTTCTGGATTTGAAGCAGTAATGTTTTTAGATTCTACCACCCAAATACTTACGCCTTCACTTCTTCGGGTATAAACATCACGTGCATTATTAAGTGCCATTTCTGCATCAGCTGCACGCAAGCTTCCAAAATGGCGATGTTCTAATCCGTTTTTGCTTCGCACAAATACTTCCCAAAGGGGCCAATTTTTATTCATGTTAATAGGTTTTAATTTTTATCTTAATCATTTGAAATTAGTACTTAATTTTTTTTCCGCGCTTAAATCACCACAGAGGCAAGAAGTTTACAATTAACCAAATCTCAATTCTATTTTCTTATTTCTTAGCTCTTAATTCTTTGTACTTAGTTCTTTTTCGCGCTTTAATCACCGCAGAGACACAAAGAGCGCAGAGAAATTTGTTTAGTGTTCGCAAAATCTCAATTCTTAATTCTTTGTACTTAATATTTAAAAATATTACACCGCTTTCCTTACTTCTTCTTTATCCGATTTTTTTTCAGCATAAGCAACGGCCGCATCACGCACCCACTTTCCGTTATCCCAAGCATTTTTTCTTGCCGATACACGTTCTTTATTACACATACCGTGACCTTTTACAACTTGCCAAAATTCATCCCAATCAATTTTTCCAAAATTGTAATGCCCTGTGTCGTTATTATATTTTAAGTCGGGATCAGGTACTGTTAATCCCAATATATCTGCTTGTGGAACAGTTTGATCAATAAACTGCTGACGCAATTCATCATTTGTTTTACGTTTCAATTTCCACTTCATGGACTGCTCTGTGTGGGTTGACTCGTCATCGGTTGGACCAAACATCATTAAGGACGGCCACCACCATCTATTCAAAGCATCCTGAGCCATATCTTTTTGCTCCTGAGTTCCGTTACAAAGTGTCATCATAATTTCGTAGCCTTGTCTTTGGTGGAAGCTTTCTTCTTTACAAACCCTAACCATTGCTCTGGCGTAGGGACCAAACGAAGTATTACACAAGGGCACCTGATTAATAATGGCAGCACCATCAACCAACCAACCAATTGCGCCCATATCTGCCCAAGTAAGCGTAGGATAATTAAAAATACTTGAATATTTAGCTTTTCCTGAATGGAGTTGCTCGTACATTTCTTCCCTTGATATTCCTAAAGTTTCGCAAGCGGAATATAGGTATAGTCCATGTCCTGCTTCGTCTTGTACTTTAGCCAAAAGTGCCACTTTTCTTCGTAAAGAAGGTGCTCTGGTAATCCAATTTCCTTCGGGCAACATGCCTACAATTTCAGAATGGGCGTGTTGTGAAATCTGCCTGATGTGTGTTTTTCTATACTTTTCAGGCATCCAATCTTTAGGTTCAATTTTCTCGTCATTAGCAATCTTAGCTTCAAAAATCGCTTCTAAACTCTTCAACTTCTCATCATTCATTTTCTCTTGATTTTCCATAGCTTTCTATTTAATATCCAATAATATACAAAATTATTTATTATTTATTCAATTTTTAGTTTAATATTTTAATTACCAAGCTTTTCTGTGCTCTATTACTTTTTCACATAAGGGTGCTAAGTCATTCGGTTTTATTTCACGCAAAGCTCGCCAAGTAACCCGCAAAGAACACAGAGTGATAAATATGTTACTCTAATTTTTTAATTTCATCTTTTAGTTTACTTAAGTGTCGTTTTAAAATAACCCAAACAATAGAATTATCAATACTATCATACGCGTGAACTAATCTGTTTCTAAAAGCAATAATATGTTTTGAATTAGTGATTTCAACACTTTCTTCCGATTTTCTTAGTTTATTCAAAGCTTCTCCAATAATTCCTAACTGTCTCTCAACTGCGCTTTGAGTTTTCAAATCGTTTTCATAGTTATTGAAATCTACAATATCAATTGTAAAACTTTCAATTAGGTCAATTGCCATAAGAATATCAGATAAATACTTTTTGCTTTTTTCCGTCATAAATCAAAACTTTAGTTGAATCGATATTCTTTTTCAGAATTGGGTTTTTGATTGAAGAATTTGTCAGCAAATCTACTTTTCGTTCAAAAAAAGATTCAAATTGATCCCAAATGTTCATTAAGCTCTCACCTCTTTCAATCGGATCGTGTTTATCTATTTCAATTAAAAGATCTATGTCACTTGATTTATCATCAAAATTTTCAGTAACAGACGACCCAAAGGCATGCAAAGAACTAACATCATGAGACTTACATAATGCTAAAAAATCGTTCGTTTTGCTTTTTATGGACTCTCTTAAGTTCATATTACCTATTTAATTTGAAATTATGTATTTCCAACTCTTCAATTCAAATTTAACGTTTTTTATTTTTAATGTCTAAACTTTTAAGATTTCCTGCGAAACTCAAAAAGAACACAGAGTTATAAATATGTTACCCCAACATCTAATATCTAATTTCTTATATCAGCTCATCTAAATCTTAATTCTTTGTACTTAGTACTAAATTCTTCTTGCATGCTTAAATTACCACAGAGACACAAAGAACACAGAGATAATCATTTAAAATTTATAATTTAAAATTTAAAATTGAGTAATCTCTCGCAAAGTCGCAAAGACGCTAAGACTTATTTCACGCAAAGCTCACTAAGTAACTCGCAAAGAACACAGAGTTATAAACATGTCACATCAACATCTAACCTCTCATCTCTAACTTCTTGTCCAATAAACCCATCACCACACAACTATATCTCAATACTTTGTACTTAGTACTTAATTCTACTTACACATCAAAATCCAGCACCACATCATCCGATGTCGGTATGGCTTGGCAGCTTAGCACAAAATTATTTTCAACCTCATCTTTCTCTAAGGCATAATTAATTTTCATTTCCACATCTCCATGCTTCACTTTACATTTACAGGTACTGCACACTCCTCCTTTGCAAGCAAAAGGCAAATCAGCGCCTGCCGCTAAAGCTGCATCCAAAATATTATCGTAATCCTTGGTCATATCAAAATGAAACTCTTTACCGCCATCCAAAATAGTCACTGAAGTCCCTTCTTTTTGCTTCGCCATGGCTTCTTGGGTACGTTTTTTATCTGCCTCCGAAAGTCCAGTCACGAATAATTCATAGTGAATGTGACTTTTATCGAGTCCTAATTTTGACAATTCATCACGAATCATAAAAATCATTTCCTCAGGTCCACAAATAAAACACTCGTCAACCGATTCCACATCCAAAATGGTAGTTGCCAACTGCTGAATTTTTTCAGGGGTAAATCGCCCATTAAACAACTCAATATCTCGCTGTTCTCGTGTTAAAAAGTAATTGACTTCAAAACGACCAAAATAAGTGTTTCTAATTTGCTCAATTTCTTCTTTAAAGATAATCGATTTAGCATTTTTATTCAAATAAAACAACTGACAATTGGCCTGAGGCTCTTTTGCTAAGTGGGTTTTAATCATAGAAAGTACGGGAGTAATTCCACTACCAGCGGCAAAAAAAACATAATTTTTTGCAGCTTTTTCATCCACTTCCACGCCAAAATCACCAGACGGAGGCATTACTTCCAGCAAATCATCTTTTTTCAATTGCTCATTGATAAAAGTAGAAAATTTACCATCAAAAATCTGCTTCACACCAACCCGCCATTCGCCTTCAACTGGGCTTGAACACAGCGAGTAAGAACGGCGCACATCCTCATTATGAATTATTTTTTTCAAGGTTAAATGCTGCCCTTGATGGTACTGAAACTCACTTTTCAATTCCTCGGGTACCTCAAACGAAACCACAGAACAATCCTCCGTTTCCTTGTAAATATCTTTCACTTTTAAAGGGTAAAACCTTGCCATTTAGTCATTTATTAATTTGAAACACTACAAAACTAACAATTGTTAGTTTATCAGTCAAAAAAAAGCTGTTAAACTTTTTGTTATTAATTTTTATACCAGTTATTATTTGAAATTACTGTAAAAGAAAACGATGATTTTTTTCTTTATGTGAATTAGAAAAATAAAGCATAGCCTAAGCTACGGTTTCTTTTTATAATAAAACAGAAAGGAAAAAAGGGTGTTTTATTTCGGTAATTTCAATTCATAAATGGTATTAGAAGCCAAGAACCCGCTATTCATTCCAAGTCCGCAGTCTTCGCTAAGTAAAATTGCTCCCCTCCAAGAGCTTGCTACCGGTCGCTTTGTAGCTCGCATTTTACTATGCTCAGTCTTTACGGGCTCATATCTTTGTATTATTAACAGTTATATCATTAAAGCTAGGGTAGCAAATTGTTTACGGGCTAGTTACAATCATTGATTGATAATGTTGAGAAAGGCAAATCTATCCTAG
>PXFS01000072.1 GCA_003564185.1 Flavobacteriaceae bacterium | reverse complement strand
TTTTATCTAAAAATTGCAAAAGTAGACCAGGATTAAATTTAAATGTAGCATTTCATTAAGGCTAATTTAAATGATAGCGAACTCATTTACTCAAAATAATTAAAAGCTCTATATGTTTGCTCACCTACAATCACTTCCGCACTAGGATGAAGATCAAATACCGTGTTTTCATTCCATTCTAATTTGGCAGTTGTATCTAGTATAATCTTCGCATCAGCATGCATTGTTAACTTGCTTTTAGCAGCAAAATACACCTGTGTGTCATCTTTTATTTTCCAGGTAGAAGCTTCATTAAGTTGTAATTCGCTTTCGGTTTCAACCACCAAAGAAGTATGTTCAATAAAGCTGCCTTCTATGGCTTTAATGCGATTGAGGGTCTTACTTTTATTCATTAGTAACTCTGTGTTTTTGGCTAATTTGATGACTTCTCCTGAAGGCAAAACCACAGGGCCCGTCATTCTAAAATCTTCCTCAATAAGTCCGTCTTGGTAATTGATTTTCACTTGTAATTCTCCAGCTTCATTTGTTGAAAAAGTAAGGCTTAGTGAATGGAGTAAAACTGGTGCAAGTAAATTTTCTTTCCAGTCCATCGGCTGAAAGTTTGTGATAGGTGGATTGGTAAAAGCGCTAATTTTAGGTAATTCAATGGGGGTGTTAGGCATGTAATTGCCTCTCATCATCTCTTGCCCAATTTCATAGACTTGCTTAGCGTCGATATAACCTCCGCCAGCGCCATTACTGCCTGTTTTTCGTTCAATTTTGCCATTTTCATTAAAATCATGCCTCAGCAACATGGCCTCATTTTGTCCACCATACGGGTTTTCTCCATAATCCTCAACGTTTAACACCTCATTGTTCCAGGCATAATGGCGTAAATAAAAATCGTCTACCACATAGTCGTAATTCCCTTTTCCATAAAGGACTTTTATTCCATTTGTGCCTTGGGTATTGGTACTAAAGGTTTGACTTCTTGAAGCGGCTACTTTTTCAGTAAAGGCAAAAATACCCTTTCTTTTTTGCGGAATAGGTTTGCCGTAACGGTCGGTGTTGTGTAAGGGTCTGCCATAAAAAGGAGAGGTTTCAGCACGGTTTTCAATCCACAAAAACTCATCTTCTGTATGCAGTAATTTAATCCGCATACTTTCATGGTGTTTCATATAATCCCGAAGCAGGTAAACCGAATCTTGAACATTGGCAGGGGTAATGTCGTGCGTAATTTCTGTCCAGCCGGCATACCAACGTTCCCAAGCATTTGCAATAGACATGGTTTTGGAATAGGTATCCATCATACCCCATCCATTTGAGTAAAAAAGGTAGTTTCCTTCAGCACGATTCGAAATGGTATAATGCGGTAAACTCAACATAGCATGTCCAATTTCATGCAGCACAATCTCCATTTCCTCATGTAATCTTCGGTGGGTATTAAATACTCGAATTCCTTGACTACCTACTTTTATAGGAGTTTCATCAGCATAGCCAATCACTTCATCTGTACCTGTACCCATAATGGCTTTTCGCCAACCAATTGAACTTTTATTGCCCGTAGGGTGAGGATTCCAAGATGGCGAATGCCGAAACAACATAATCACAAAATCCAATTCGTGGTCTGCATACTCATTTTCTGCTGAAAAATCACTGGCTGAAAGTGCCTTGTAATTCGGATGATTTTTTCGAGAATCAAAGCGGGACCAGTTGTAGTCATCAGGATAAATTTCTCTGATTTTTTCAAAAACGCGTTTATTTAATTCATTTCTTCCTCCAGCTGAAGCGGGAATTCCTCGGGGATCAATTTTTATTGAAATCGCTTTTTGTGTGTTAGGATGCTTTAAGGTTTCAAAGTAGAAGCGGAATTTTCCAGCCGACATTTGATAGAAAAAAGCTGAAAGATTGTTGAGGTTTTCAGGCGAATTCGGATCAAAATTAGCAAAATCAGAAGCTTGTTGGTAGCCCCAAATCAAGGATTGGTCTTCCTGAATAATTGATTGCCCCTCAAAATGTGGAAATTCTTCGCCTAAGGGCCAATACCTCAAATCGTCATGGATTTCAGGGGCCATATACTCCGCTTCAAAATCCACATAAATCACTAACGCTCTTAAATCGCCTTGCGGAAAAAAATACCTTCCAAAAACAGAGGAATCTTCAGCTGTAGTATCTAATAGACGAGCATCAAAATCGCGCGCAGCAAAGGAATTGCTATGAAGAAGCTCTTTAGTGGAAGAACAAGCTCCTAAAAGTCCAATTAAAATCAAAAGTAAAAGATTTCGCATGAAGTAAAAGTAGGAAAAAATCAGCAAACCTTGGGGCTTCCGTTGTTCGTTAGGTATTTCTAAAAAAGTATTTGTTTTTTGCTTAAAAAGTGTACTTTTAAGTTTTCAATTTAACTATGCGGTACATTATCTTATTTTTCTTTTTTTTGGTTCTTCAGCAAATTAGCGCGCAATCTATCAATCTAGCTGAAAATTACATGAGCCAAGGGGAGTATGAAAAGGCTAATGCCATATACCAAAAGATTTACGATAGAAACAAACGCAATCAAAAAGTGTTATTAGGTTTGAGCAATTCTTTCATCGAGTTAGAAGAGTTGGACAAAGCCCGAGAAATTATTCAAAGATACCTTGGAGATTCAGATCGTTACCCCAACATTAATGTTGAATTAGGACAGATTTACCGCCTGCAAAATGAAAACGAAAAAGCCGCCAAAGAATTTCAGAAAGCCATTGACGCCATCGGTGAAAATCCCAACTACGCCCATTCGGTAGGAAATACCTTTCAAAAATATAATCTTATTGACGAAGCTATTGCGGTATATGAAGCAGCCAATGAAATTAATCCAAGAATTAACCATAAAATTCAGTTGGCGCGTTTGTATGGGGAACAAGGCGATTTAGAGCGGATGTTTACCAACTACTTGTACCTGATTCTAGATAATCCGAATTACCTCAATGTAGTAAGTAGAAATTTTAATGAGTTCATTACCAAAGACCCCCAAAACGAAGCTAATCAACTCTTGCGTAAAACCCTTTTAAGGTCACTTAACGAAGCCCCCAATATTATATACAATCAGTTGTTGAGTTGGTTGTTTGTCCAGGAAGAAGATTATAAAAAGGCACTGGCACAGGAACGTGCAATATTTCAGCGTTCAGACGAAAAAAGCTTTGACCGCTTGTTTGAATTAGCTGAAATCTCAAGTACTTCGGAACATTATCAGGACGCTATAAAAATTTATTCATACATTATAGAAAAAGCTACCTACTCCAGTTTAGAGCTCAAAGCCAAAGATGCGCAACTCATTTTGCGTATTCAATTTGAAGGCGAAGAAAGTTATGCTAAGGTAAAAGAAGCTTACCAAGAAATCCTTGAGGAATACCTGATTAAAGAAAATTTATTTGTTCAAATCAATTTTGCTAAATTCAAGGCATTTCAACTCAAAGAACGAAAAGAAGCTATTGCCTTAACCAAACAACTATTAGACTTGAATCTCAATCAGTTTGCTGAAGCCCAAGTAAAAATGTTACTGGCAGATATCTTTGTTTTAGAAGAAAAATTTAATCAGGCTTTGCTGTATTACACCCAAATTGAAAAGCTTTTAAAAAATAACGAGTTAGCACAAGAAGCTCGATTTAAGGTAGCTAAAACCAGCTATTATAAAGGTGATTTCGACTGGGCTTTAACACAATTGGACGTATTAAAAAAGTCCACTTCTCAGCTTATTTCCAATGATGCCATAGAGCTTTCAAGGCATATAAAAGACAATTCTTATAAAGATTCCATTCAAATTCCATTGCAAAAAGTAGCCCAAGCAGACTTATTGGCTTTCCAAGAAAAAAATGAGCAGGCCCTTGACTTGTTACAGGAAGTGATTGAGGAGTTTAGCTCAGAACCCATTGAAGATGAAGCGCTTTACAGAATAGGTCAAATTCATGAAAAGCTTGGGAATTACCAAGCAGCAGCCGAAGCATACCAGCGAATTATTGATTTTTTCTCTTACCAAATTTTAGCCGATAATGCGTATTTCCGACTAGCTGAAATCAATCGCTTATATTTAGACCAACCCGATCAGGCCATGCACTTTTATGAGCAAATTATCTTCAATCACCAAGACAGCATTTATTATGTCAAATCACAAAAAGAATACAGGCGTTTGCGTGGAGACTTGATTGATTAAGAATTTCTGAGAGTCGGAAATCAGTTACCTCTCGACTGTGCAAAGCTGTACTCACTTCGATACAATTTCAACTCCACTCTCGTTCGTTGAAATCACTCAGTGACCACCCTTCTTTTTGTCTTTCCTCACCTCAACCCCTTTCTTTTCTGTCTTTCCTCACGCCTCTTCCTTCTTTTT
The DNA here is from genome assembly GCA_003564185.1 of Flavobacteriaceae bacterium. Taxonomy (GTDB): domain Bacteria; phylum Bacteroidota; class Bacteroidia; order Flavobacteriales; family Flavobacteriaceae; genus Psychroflexus. The sequence goes on along the minus strand of PXFS01000072.1, from coordinate 622 downwards.
TGTCTTTCCGCAAGAGCGATAGCGAGATGCGGAATCTTTTGTTATGGAAACTTAAACATGTTTTTGGTTAGGGAGTTTGTTTTTGTCTTCGTTAGGGTTCTCGATAAATTCGCCACGGCGAACACTACCAATGACGTTTTTCTGTAAATTAATGATTATCAGATTTTTGTTTATCTTCGAGCCCTTCGACATAGCTCAGGATAAACTCTTTCGAGAAGTGGTCGGTTCTCGACTCCGCTCGAACTTGAAACAAAATAAATGTCACACACTATTAAATAAAATTCAGAAAATTTTCAGGGGCTCGAACTGACACTGGTTTTCATGACTGTAAGATACCGCATAAAATTTCCTTAGGAAAATTTTTGCGGCATGACAAGTCAATGAGGGTGAAGGAAAATTTTCTAGAATGACAGCTCAATAAGGGTGAGTTTGTCACACCGAGGTACGAGGTGTCTCATCCAGCTAATCCCGCTTTGCTTTTTAAGTCCCCTCCCCAATGGTGGAGGGTTAGGGAGGGGCTTTTGGGCTTTTCTACCTCTTCAACGTAAAATTAGACTTAAAAGTCTTTCTGCTTCCTGTCCTTGGGTCGTTGTATTCTACTTGGAACCAATAATCATTGCTA
>PXFS01000043.1 GCA_003564185.1 Flavobacteriaceae bacterium | reverse complement strand
GTGGAATGGGACATGCTATAACCGTGAATGATAACCTATACTGTGATGAAGTGCATTTGGATGATCAAGTACGTGAATTTAGCTGTTCTGGTACGCCAGCCGATTGTGTGAAAATTGCTACTCAAGAAATTATGAAACGCAAACCTGATATTTGTGTAAGTGGAATTAATCATGGTTCTAATTCTTCGATTAATGTGATTTATTCAGGAACTATGAGTGCGGCTGTAGAAGCAGGGACAAGCGATATTCCTGCTGTTGGTTTTTCGTTATTAGATTACGCTATGGATGCCGATTTTTCTGCTACTACCCAATACATTAAGTATATTGTTAATATGGTGTTGGAAAATGGCTTGCCCTCAGGTACAGTGCTTAATGTTAACTTCCCCGCTATTGACAAGGAAAAAATTAAAGGTTTGCGCTTATGCCGTCAGGCTAAGGCTAATTGGGTAGAAAATTTTGATAAACGAAAAACTCCTCATGGTAGAGATTATTACTGGCTTACGGGTGAATTTGTGAATCAAGATGGAGGGAAAGATACTGATGAATGGGCTTTGAAAAACAACTATATTTCTGTAGTGCCTGTTCAATTTGATTTAACAGCTTATCACGCCTTAAAAGAATTTAAAAACTGGAATTTTGAACATTAATGTAAAAAAAGAAATGGTCATTGGAGCCATTATAGGACTGATTGCTAATTTGGTAGGAATGTTTTTGTTTATTGCCATATTTGTAGAAGCAGATTTTGAACGTACTGTTGCTACAGCTTATGAAACAGGCATTTTAGGTAAATTTTTAGCCTTGGGAGCGGTGTTGAATTTTGCTCCTTTTTACTTGTTTTTAAGACGAAACTTAATTTATCGCGCTAGAGGTGTTGTGGTAGCTACCGTTTTGGTGGCTATAGCTACCTTGGTTTTGTATCTGCAATAAATTTTTAAAATACTTATTATTAGAACTATTAGAGAATGAAATTTACTAAGAAATTTGAAATCCGTTGGTCTGATTTAGATGCTAATCGGCATTTAGCTAATTCGGCTTACCAGAATTTTATGAGTCATACACGAATGGCTTTTTTAATTGAAAGTGGCATGAGCTCAAAAGAATTGGTGAAGTTAGGTTTGGGCCCCGTGGTTTTTTATGAGCATATTTACTACTTTAAAGAAATTATGCCCGAAGACTCGGTTACCGTTAGTGTTGAATTGAAGGGCATTTCTGAAGACGGAATGTTTTTTGAATTTGTACATAATCTGTATAACCAACAGGGTAAAAACTGCGCAAGAGCTGAAATGTTAGGCGCTTGGATAGACTTAAAATCCAGACAACTTTCTCCTTTACCTGAAGATTTGCTTAAAAAAATTAAAATTTTAGATAAAGCGGAAGGTTTCAAGTTATTAACTAAAGAAGACACCAGAAAGCATCAAGTTTTTCCGAAGGATATTGAAGGATAAAAGCTTACTTTATTTTTCCTTATTTGGAAAAAGGTTGTATAGTATGTGTAGTGTTTTTTGTATTAAATCAATAAATTTGAGCTTTTCAAAATAAATTATATGAATATCAATAAGGAAGATTTACTTCACCGATTTATGAATTATGTTACTATCGATACCCAAAGCGACCCTACTAGTAATACCACCCCAAGTACCGAAAAGCAATGGAATTTGGCTAATTTGTTGAAAACTGAATTAGAAGAAATGGGGATGCAAGAAGTAAGTATAGATGAAAATGCTTACGTAATGGCCACCCTACCAGCAACTACTTCTAAAAAAGTACCTGTAATTGGTTTTGTTTCTCATTTTGATACTACCCCAGATTTTACGGGAACAAATGTTCAACCACAAATCCATAGGAACTATGATGGCGGTGATATTCTTTTGAATAAAGAAAAGAATATAGTTTTATCTTCCTCGTACTTTGAAGAACTTTCTAGCTATAAGGGGCAAACTATTATTACTACAGACGGAACCACTCTTTTAGGAGCAGATGACAAAGCGGGGATAACCGAAATCATGGAAGCTATGAAGTACCTGCTTGCCCATCCTGAAATTGAACATGGTAAAATTAGAATTTGTTTTACTCCAGATGAAGAGATTGGGCGTGGTGCTCATAAATTTGATGTGAAAAAATTTGCCGCCGAGTGGGCTTATACTATGGATGGAAGTACCATAGGCGAATTGGAATACGAAAATTTTAATGCGGCTGGAGCTGAAGTAAAAATTACTGGAAAAATTGTTCATCCTGGTTACGCCAAAGGTAAAATGATTAATTCTATGTATATAGCCAATGAATTTATTCGTTCTCTGCCTGCAGATGAAGTACCTGAAAAAACTGAAGGTAGGGAAGGTTTTTTTCACCTTACTGAAATGAAAGGTGAAGTAGATGAAACGCAATTGAGTTACATCATTCGTGACCATGATAAAGCCAAATTTGAAGAACGAAAATCTTTTTTACAAAGCCTGAAAGATGATTTCAATGCGAAGTATGGAGAACATACTATTCAAATTGAAATCAAAGACCAATATTACAACATGCGTGAAAAGGTAGAACCTATGATGCATATTGTTGATTTAGCAGAAGAAGCTATGAAATCATTAGATATTCAACCTTTGATTAAGCCTATTCGTGGTGGAACAGATGGTTCTCAATTAAGTTATATGGGCTTGCCATGTCCTAATATTTTTGCTGGAGGTCATAATTTTCATGGTAGATTTGAATATGTACCTTTAGAAAGCATGGTAAAAGCTACCCAAGTCATTGTTAGACTTGCTGAACTAACCGCTCAAAAATTAGGAAAATAGAAAAAAATAATTACTGGATTAAAGTTATATAAAAAAAGCTCTTTTAATCAAAAGAGCTTTTTTTAGGTATTATCAAATTTCTTATTTCTTGATGATTTTAATGCTATACACTCTATTTCCATTGGTTTGTAAAGACATAAAATATATTCCTGTTGGTAAATCATCAATAGATATACCAGATGAATGATTATAAGAATTAAACTCTTTCATCAATTTTCCTGAAATAGAGTGTATTTTGATGTTTGCTATAGGTTCTGATTCAATAAAGATTTGACCCTGTGATGGATTAGGATATACTTTTATTTGCTGTACCTCAAACTCTTCCGTTGAAGCTGTTGGGTTACAAGTATCTTCATCAATGCTAAACACAGTATCTACAAGGCTTGAACTTACAGACGTAACAGGAACATTTCCAGATGAAACAGAAGTAACAGAAGTAATATTCCCTAATGCATTTGTAGTAAAATCTGTACTTAAATTATCGCAGCTATTTTCAAATTGATTATCTAATTTGATGAGTTCTATATTAGCCAAACTTCCGCTTGAAGCACTACCTTCTCTATAACCAATACTATGGTAAAAATCTCCATTGCTGGTTGCCGATAAAATTGACATATCAGGATAATACGCAAGGGGCATTTGACCATTCCAAAAATTGTAAACATCACCAGGAATTTCATTGAAATCTATAAGGTATTGATAAGCATCTCCTACTTGATTACCAGTTGTTTTGTCAAACTCAAATAAAATCACATTAGTATCATTAATAGTATTTGTATTAGGATCAAAATATTCCCTCCTATAACCTTGAACTACTAAATTATTAGCGTTTGTTATGGATCTAAGTAAAGAAAACCCATAATGATCTAATTCAAAATCAATTTCGTTATAAATCCAAGAGGAAGCTGTATTAATGTTTCCATTTGAATTATCTATACTAGTCAAACCAAAGTGATGAAAAAATGAATAATTACAAAGAAGAAAAACTTCATCAGTATTAGGATCATATATACCATCAACACTCAAGTCATTAGAATTTCCTCTAATGTAACTGCTATCCCATTCAAAATTCCCTTCAAAATCAATTTTATGAGCTAATACACCTTGCTGTGTAATTCCATTTGCATTTTCAGCAGAGACACTACCTGTTAATATAAATCCATCATTAGTTTCAACTATTCCATTAATAAAATCATAATCTAGTGCACTTCCAGGAATAAACGAATCTAACTCAATTGCCCATAAGTTATTTAGATTAGTGTCTGTTCTTAACACAAAGCCTAAATTATCACTACATGAGGCATCTGGATCTGGGCAATCTCCAAAAAATCCAACAACTACAAAGCCTGGATCTGGGCTTCCATTACCGTCTGCATCACTATTTGTTTCCTTTATTTTTAGTCCTGTGCTATGAAAATTACTGTTTACAATTTCATAGTATTTCACATCTAAAACATTACCTGTAAAAGCCTCTATTTTAGCGATAAAAACTTGATTTATTCCAGCTACATTTACAGCTCCAGTCATTAATACCCAATCAAAGTAATTTTCAATATCAAAAACTCTTGCCCCTTGCAAGGAAGTATTTTCATAGGTTTTTGACCAAATTACATCTCCATTTTCATCAACTCTTTGTAGAGCTACTTCAAAATCGTTAGTCGATGAATCAAATAAATTGCTAGCAATTATAAGATCATCAGACCCATCATTAATGTTTGCTAAGTTTGCATTCTTAAAATGTTTTTGAGGCCCTTCATAGTTTTTTTGAAAAAGCTGTGCATTACAAACAGAACTGATTAAAATGCAAATCATGAGTAGTAGTTTTGTTTTCATTATTCTATTTTTTTAAGTTAATATTAATTAAGTTTAAGTAAAATTACAAAAAAAATCGATTTAATATTTTTTTACTTAAAATAGCAAAAAAATGTATCTCAATAGATAAATTAGTATCCATAAAGTGGCTGGTAAAATACTATTGTAACATGGTTAAATATTCTAGCGTAAGTAATGCTGGTTAATTTAGTTCATGACATGTAAGTTTTTCTTGTAAGCTTTTTTAATACAATTAGTAAATTTATAGATAAAAATAGTTTAAGTTTAGCATTGAGATTAACAAAGTTTTTTTTGGGAAAGTATTTTAAAAATTCAAGAAAAAAATTAAAGAATATGCACCAAAAGGCTATGACCTC
>PXFS01000171.1 GCA_003564185.1 Flavobacteriaceae bacterium | reverse complement strand
TTGAATATGCTACTGTATTGGTAAAAGGATCACAACCTTCAAACAACCAAAAACCTACCCATGACCCTATGTTGCTTAATTCAAAATTAAATACACCATCTTCATCAGGGGTAAACTCGTATACGGTATCATTACCATTTATGTAAAGTCCGCTACCAGTACCTTCAGTAAAAATAGCATTGTCGATTGTAGGACGGTCAGTTGATGAATAATTATCACCTGTATCTGCTGTATCCCCAGAGTCGTTAAAAGGAATCTGATCTACTACAAAAGCTGTAGAACATTCTTCACCATTACCAGCAGATACTGGCTCTTGACTAAAGTAAATATTATCTACATACACATCTAAATCACCAGTAGGAAATCCAGAAATAATTAGTTGTTGTATGGAATTCCGAACTGTAAGTAGATTGTTTGGGTCAGTTACTAAGTCAACATCTGCAAAATCTTCTAATGGAATTTGCAGGCTAACCCATTCACCTTGTGCGATATCAAAAGGTATTTCACCTTCAATAGTACCATCTCCTAAATCAACTAGCTTAATTCTAAATTCAGTAGCATTTGGAGACCATACATCCATATGGAAAAAATCCATTTCTGAAGCATCAATAGCGTTTGGTCCAACAGTTTCAATTCCAGCAAAATCAAGATTAAAGTAACGTTTTGTTGGTTCTCCATCAATCACAACATCTTCAAATTGAGAAGCTGACCATGGAGTTAACCAAGTATCTACCGGCACATCACTGTATGCACTACTAAAATAACTGATTACATCGTTTTCATCTTCTGTTGGGGTTGGTGCTGCAACAGCAGGTACATTGGGGTCAGCTGCCACGCCCAAACCATTTACTACTAAATCTCTAAAACGTTTGTCTGAAGGGCTGTTTTCCCTTGTAAAACGAATCTGCATATCTGCTGATACATCTGTTATTACATGTGTTTCAGAAAGGTATGTAGCATCATCTGGAATAGCTGTATCGCCAAAAACAATCCAATTGTCTCCGCCATCTAATGAATATTCTAACGTAAGTGGGCCATCGTCACCTGGACCAAATTTAGCTACATCAAAGTTCACTTCAACCTCTTCAAATGCACTAACATCTATACTTGGTGAGGTTAATACTGAAGTTAATTCATCAAATCTTGCATAACCCCCAGCTGCAGTTTGGTAGCTCACATCAACTGAAGACCAACCTGCTGGCTCACTGCCATCTCTGAAGTCTTCATCTACAAGAGTAGTTTGTCCATACATTAACCCAAAAGAAAAGAAAAATGTAAGCACAAAATACTTAAGGTAATTTAGTTTCATAAATTTTTTGTTTTAAAAGTTTGGATAAATGTAAATAATAAGATCTTTTACTATTTTTTTTAAATGTTAAAATTAAAATTATTTAAGTTAATTTAGCATTACGTTAAGTTTTTGACTGTGTTTTTTATTTACGTTCCAATTCTAGTTGTTATTTTTTTGTAGTCTGAATACTATATTGCTTAAAAGCATAATTATTTAGTAGAAATTAATTATTTTTTTGTTTAAAAATATATATTTGACAAACAATCAGTATTTATGATTAGTGAATTTAATCTAAACTTTTCACTTTCATTGTATTTCTAGGCTGAGTGTTCATCTGAAATTAGTGTCTATATTGAAATATCTGTTAAGAATTACACTTATATTAGGGTTTTAATATGAATTATTTGCAGTCCTGTTGATCTTTGAAATTTGAGTAAAAGAAATGGCGAGTCACTAATACTTTGGCAATCCTCCTTTCTTAATAAAAATTTGTAAATAAAGCATAACCGTAGATTTAGTTTTTTTATCCTGAATCACACATGTAAAATGTTTTTCTGACAGAAGAACGGTTATATGTTTTGCATCTGACTTTTGAAAGAGTAGTAATTTATAAACAGATGAAATAAAAAGAAAAAAGGTTTTTTGTCACGAAAATTTCAACTGATAGATGGTATAAGGTAATAGCCAAAAAAACCGTCTCTAAAAATTAGAAACGGTTTAGGTGTAAGAATTGTAAGTTTTGTTTAGCCTAAAGCTACTCTTTCAAATGCAATCACTTCTACATCTTTACCAAGCTGTGTTTGTACATGTTTTGCAACAGTAGTTTTGTTGTCTTTGATAAAAGCTTGGTTTACTAAGGTATTGTCTTTAAAATATCTGTTGATTTTTCCAACTACAATTTTGTCTAACATTTCCTCTGGCTTACCTTCTTGTCTCAGTTGATCTTTAGCAATTTCAGTTTCTTTGTTAATTGTTTCTTGATCAACTTCACTTTCATTTAGAGCAATTGGATTCATTGCAGCTGCTTGCATAGCTACTTCTTTAGCTACTTCCTCAGCACCTTCAGCCGTTTTGTTTAAACCTGTGATTACACCAATTTTGTTCCCTGCATGTATATATGAACCTACAAATGGAGCTTCTAATGTGCGAAAATCACCTATTTCAATTTTTTCCCCAATAACACCAGTTTGCTCTGTCAATTTTTCCTGAACAGTAATTCCTTCGTAAGTTAAAGCAAGTAATTCTTCTTTGGTTTTAACCGTTAGTGCTAAATCAGCAAAATCGTTAGCTAATTTTACAAAAGAGTCATTTTTAGCTACAAAGTCAGTTTCACAGTTTAATGAAACAATTGCCCCCTTAGTAGCTTCTGCATTTACTTTAGCAATTACAGCTCCTTCAGATGAATCTCTATCAGCTCTTTTAGCAGCTACCTTTTGTCCTTTCTTACGCAATACTTCTACTGCTTTTTCAAAATCGCCTTCAGCTTCAACTAGTGCTTTTTTACAGTCCATCATACCAGCACCGGTACTTTTTCTTAATTTATTTACTTCTGCTGCAGTTATTTTTGCCATTTTAATTTCATTTAAAAAGAGAGCATTCTAAGTAAGAATGCCCTCAAGTTATTTTAGAGATTAAGCTTCAGTAGTTGCTTCTTTCTCTTCTTTTTTCTTTTCTTTACTTTCTTTTCTAGACTCAAGTCCACCTACAATAGCATCTGCTACGTAGCCAACAATTTTATCAATAGATTTGGAAGCATCATCGTTGGAAGGAATTGGGTAATCTACCTCTCTTGGATCTGAGTTGGTATCTACCATTGCAAATATAGGAATGTTTAATTTCTGTGCTTCCTTAATAGCGATGTGTTCTCTTAATGTATCAACCACAAAAATTGCGCTTGGTAATCTTGTCATGTCTGAAATAGAACCTAAGTTCTTTTCTAATTTTTGACGTAGACGCTCAACTTGTAAACGTTCCTTTTTAGAAAGTGAGTTGAACGTACCGTCTTTTTTCATACGATCAATAGATGCCATTTTCTTCACCGACTTTCTAATGGTTACGAAGTTGGTTAACATCCCGCCAGGCCAACGCTCTGTGATGTAAGGCATTTTTGCTCTTTTTGCATGTTCAGCTACAATTTCTTTAGCTTGTTTTTTTGTTGCAACAAACAAAATATTTCTACCTGAGGCAGCAATTTTAGCTAATGCATTGCTTGCTTCTTCAAGCTTAGCAGCTGTTTTATACAAATTAATAATATGAATACCATTACGTTCCATGTAAACGTAAGGTGCCATATTAGGATTCCATCTTCTGGTTAAGTGACCAAAATGCACTCCAGCGTCAAGTAATTCTTTTACTTCTATAGTATTTGCCATTTTTGTAATAGTTTACGTTCTGTTGAGATAGCAACAAATAAGTGGCGAAAATTATCGGCCTTATTCATTTAGATGCTAAACTAACTTCTGTTTTAAACAGAATAACAACAAAATTTCAAATTTAACTTTTATTTCTTTAATTGATTCAGGTAACCTGAATACCAGCCTCCAACGATTAACGTTTCGAGAATTGGAATTTTTTACGTGCTTTCTTCTGACCGAATTTCTTACGTTCAACCATTCTTGGGTCTCTTGTAAGTAAACCTTCTGGCTTTAATTTTAAACGGTTTTCTGCATCAATTTCACATAATGCTCTTGAGATGGCTAAACGAATAGCTTCTGCTTGACCAGTGATACCACCACCACCAACATTAACTCTTACATCATAGCTACCTTCGCTTTCTGTAAGTAAAAAAGGTTGATTGAGTTTGTATACCAATTGGTCTGTACAAAAATATTCTTTTGCATCTTTTCCGTTAATATTGAATTTTCCTTCTCCTTGAGTTAGGTAAATTCTTGCTACAGAGGTTTTTCTACGACCTATCTTGTGAATTGTATCCATTTACACTAGTTCGTTTAAATTAATAACTTCTGGTTTTTGAGCTTCCATTCCGTGCTCTGCATCCACAACAACTTTAAGGTTTCTAAATAGTTGAGCACCTAGTTTGTTCTTTGGAAGCATACCCTTAACTGATTTTTCAATCAATCTAGCTGGGCCTTTAGCAAACATTTCTGTTGCTGTCATTTCTCTTTGACCACCTGGATAGCCTGTGTAACGAATATACTTTTTAGAATTCCACTTGTCACCAGTCAACTCTATTTTGTTCGCATTGATAACAATTACATTATCACCACAATCAACATGAGGAGTAAAATCTGGTTTGTGTTTTCCTCTTAAGTACTGCGCAACAATAGAGGCAACTCGTCCAAGTGAGTTTCCTTCTGCGTCTATAACCACCCACTTTTTTTCAACGGTTTGTGAGTTGGCAGACACTGTTTTGTAACTTAATGTATCCACATTTTTACGTTTTAATTAAACATTCCTTTTCCTTGAAAATTTTCAAGGGTGCAAATGTACGATTATTAATTTTATTATCAAGTCTTTGAGAGATATTTTTATACGGGTCTAAATCAATAAATTACTTTCTAACAAATTTATTGATTATAGGCGATTGATACTTTGGCTAACTAATTGAATTTTATTCTTCTTGTGCTTCAAATAGGTTGAAAAAATGCTTTTTAAGCTTTATTTTGACTTCGTTTTGATCCACTTTTTTTTGACCTAACTCTACGTTCAATGAAGTTACCGCTTTGTCTTTAATTCCGCAGGGTACAATATGGTCAAAGTAGCCTAAG
>PXFS01000165.1 GCA_003564185.1 Flavobacteriaceae bacterium | reverse complement strand
GTTAAGGATACGACGTCTTGTGTCATGCCACTATATGATGTCATTTTATTTATCCAATCATGGTAGAGTATATTACGATATTATTCTGCTTTAACTAGACGTCTCTAGTCTTGCAACAGATAACAAATTTCTTGAACTATCGATTCGTTAGTCGAATCTTCTGTAGTTGTCTGTCATTGAAATTTGTTGCTTAGGCATCGTATTTTTGGTGATGGTTCTGAACCTCCAAACATTTGGTTGGTCGTGCCGGTCAAGTGATCAGTTTGACTAATACGACAACTATGTTTGTATGTATGACTCATACCTATGATAACGCTCCGTCTACGGCATTCGCTTCCCAATGGATTAACGACGTGTCCAGTAAGGCGTTAAACGTCTTTGGTTGACAAGTCGTTCAACGTGTCCGTCTCGGATGGTTACGGTTCCATTGTCATGTACTTCTACCACTTCGTACGGCCCATCTCGTGGTGCACGCATTTTTGGTAATTTTCCAGGGGTAGTAAGGAGAACTTTATCTCCTCTTTTGTACTTATGTGGAATTCTCGTTTTATTCTCTCTTTGATTAGATTCTTCAATTTTCTTTTTCTTTTGTTGGTGAATACGTGTCCAATCAGCGACAAATTTGATTGGCAAAAACATATCCCTTCCGAAGACTAGTTGCTCTGGTGAAGCCTGCAAGGTAGTATGATGTGTACTCCTTATTGCAAAGGCAGCGGCAGTTAAGAACGCATCCCATGGGTCAGATGCATCTAGTTCTCTTTTTTCTAGTTCGAAATTGCGTAAGGCATTACCGAGCACTTGGTGCACTCGCTCGATTATGCCATTGCTTTGGGGATTGTATTCCGTGGAAGTTTTTCTTTTTAGACCATAATTACTAATCAGGTCAAGAAAGAACCTTTTGAACTCCGAGCCATTATCTACGCCCACTTCCTGAGGGCGTGGATAACGAGATAACCAATAAGAGTCGAACGCTTTTTGCGTCTCGTAGCTACTTATTGTTGGCAGCGGGGCTATTTCGAACCAACCCGTTATAGGGTCGATCATTGTCATTGCTTTAAGTTCATATTGTTTTGTAGGCGTTTTTACTGTGTAAGGTCCCACGCAGTCGACATTGACGCGCTTCCATGGAAGACATTCCTCCACTTCTTTTATGGGTAGTAGGCCATATTTCTTTCTTTGCTTCTTTGTAATCTGACATATATGGCACGTCCCGCAGTGTTCCTCGACTTTTTCTCTTAGTCCGCGGAAGTCGAACACATGACGTATTGTCGCTTCCATACGTGTCATTCCAGGATGTTGAAGGAGGGTATGATAAGTGTCTACTAGGCGGTCCTGCAGAGCGTTGGGGACCGCGACCTTGCCATTTCTCCCTATCAGTGAAACCCCTTCGAGTTTGATTGTTTTATATTTGTCTTTATTTTCTTTTGCTTTATTTTGCAACTCAGTATCTTTCTTTTGATATTTTTCAATGACTTTAGGACTTAATGGGAATTCTGTTTCTTCCTCTATGTCTTCGTCTGCAATGAGCATCTCATAAGCAAACTCATCATACGTTTCTTCGTGTGGCATCGTCGACATTACATACGCCATTTTCTTCCCAATGGAATCGTCGTCTTCTTTGACTTTTCCTCTGGTGGGATGGCGTGACAACGTATCTGCGACCACATTCTCTTCACCTGCCACGTGCACAAACTTTGCTCCGTATTCCTCAAGCATGAGCCTCCATCGCACCATTCTGGCACTTGGCATCTTGCTGTAGAGTAGGTTTAGATGGTCGGTGTGAACGACGAGCTTTTGCCCCAATAGGATGTTTCGGAATTCTTTTAAGGTCTCTACTATGCTTAGTAGCTCCTGTTCTCCAGTGGTGTAATTCCTCTGTGCTTTGTTAAGCTTCCGGCTATAGAATGCTAAAGGTTTCCCTTCTTGCATGATTACAGCTCCTAATTGGAAATCGCTGGAGTCGGTGTAAACGTGGAACTCCTTCTCAAAGTCCGGAAACGCCAATAGCGTCTCTTTTGTTATTACACGCTTGATCGTGTCGAAGGCTTCTTGACATTCCTCCGTCCACTTCCATTTAATGGACTTTGAACTCAAAGCTGTTAGAGGCGTCAGAATGTGGGATCTTCGTCTCCACATGTCACGGTAATAGTTTACCATACCTAAGAAACGTCTTAGCTGCCTTTTTGTTGTAGGCGGCTGCATGTTCTGTATCGCTTCCACTTTCTTAGGTTGGGGATGGATACCCTCGCGTGATATCTCGTATCCGAGATAATCCACGCGATCTGCTGCAAACTTGCATTTACGTACGTTTGCTCGGAATCCCGCATCCTGTAGTCGTGTCAGTACTTGCTGCACTTTTGACAAGTGGTCTTCAAATGAAGCGCTACTGGTAATAAGAATGTCATCCATATATACGTTGACGAATTCCAAGTCACCAAGTATTTTGATCATTATGCTTTGGAAAATATCCGGGGCATTACTTATTCCCATTGGGAGAACGGTATATTGATACAACGCCCATGCCATTACTGTGCCCAGCAACCGTTGGCTCTTTTCGCTTACGGGTATGTGATAATATCCCATGCTTAAGTCCAATGCTGTTGCATATGTAAACTTTTCATGTTTATGCATAAGGTCTGATATTTTTGGCAGTGGATGTGGACGTCGCACTAAGTATTCATTTAATTTTCTGAAGTCCGTAAGTACACGCACATCACCCGTCTTTTTCGGTTGAATAAATGTACCTGCGGTCCATTCTGTATCGCGCACTCGCTTCCATATTCCCAATTTCTCGAACCGGGCAACTTCCGTTTTGGTAGGCTTTTCATATGCTTTAGGAATGTTAAATGGTTTTGCGTGGTATGGCCTTGCACCTGGTTTCAGTTCCAAGGTTACTGGCTCAATATTTAAGCGCCCAAGGCCGCCTCCAAACAATGTCGGATATGCGCTAAGCAGGCTCGTCAAAAGCTCTTTCTGGGTGGAATCCAGATAATCTAACGAGCTCACAAATTCTGCGACGTCAACCTTGCTGTAATCAGCGTCCAATATTTTTGCCTGTCGCTCCTCTGCGGATTTGAGAGTGGCATCATATTGTGTTGCACTGTATGCTGCTCTCATGACCGAACGATTCCCGAGTTTACCCGGCTCATTCATTTCCATAACGCTGTCTCCCCATTTGATGGTGTTATCGGAGAAATTTAGGTCCATTTTTGTCGATTTTATGAAGTCCAGCCCTAGAATCACATCATATGGCGACTCTTTGGGCTTGTTTGTCTCATCGATATGAAATGACCACGTTATTTTTTTGGAATTTGACAGTTCTGGCATCGTCAATTTTAGCACTGCTAATTTTCTCGTGATAAAACGACCACCTGCTGTTTTCCACTTTGTTACGGTTTGTGGGGTGTTTTTCACCCGACCAAGTAGCCCATAATTCGCTAAAATTATGGAACTTGAGCATCCTGTATCAAGGAGTCCTCGAAGTACATGCTTTGTGTTGTTTTTTTCCACAAACCTCAATCAGCAGTTCGGTTGAAGCCGAATTTCGAGATTCCGTATTCGAGTGCGCGCGACGAATACCGTAAGAGAATTTTATTTTCTTATTAGAAATAAAATAATCGGATGAGGAATTTCTACTTTCGTTATCGCTACTATCGGAGTCATGTTTACTCCTTTTCTTTCGCTTTTTCTTACTGTAATCCTTTTCTTTCATTGCATCAATGACCTGTTTCAGTTGAGTGACAGTGAAAAGGTTTTCATTTTTTTTCTTCGGCTTTGGTTTTGGCCTATCGTCCTTGTTTTTTTCCAACGACCAACATTTGTCATCGGGGACCATATGCCATTTGTCGCAATGTCTGCACGGGGCCTTTCGGTCTCCCTTACCTTTTTCAGGTTTTTTGTAATTTTTATTAGCTTTTTGCTTTTTATTAGGCCTTTCGCCTTCTGGTTTGCCATCGTTATTACGCTTCTGGCTTTCTTTTCGCATGATTTTGTCCATGTTGTGCTTTGCCTCCAGCTTTTCGAGATAGTCGCTGTACTCGTCAAGAGTTAAGCTGTACGGATCGATATTCGCTGTTAGGAGGTCTCGCTGGAATTCAATCTTCTTTGCGCGATCTACGATCTCGACGAGTTCGTCGTCGTCGAATCCGACACACTTCTCGTATTTCGATGGAGCCGGAAAATACTTAAGCATGTTGTTCTGCCTCATCAATTCAGAGTGAAAGGAACGCCAGTCCATTTCCATCATGAACACATGGAATCGGAGGTAATTCCGTTGTCTCCGGTAGGCATGTTCACTCTTGAAGTAATAGAGCGAAAGTTCTTCAATGAGGTCAGTGAACATGTCGTCACGAAATGGATCCGCTTCGGGACCTTCAACTTCTTCGTCGCACTTGCGTTCTTCCTCGAGTCTGTCATAGACAGTTGTGAACCTCTCTCTTGACAAGCCCTTCAATAAGGACTTTGCAACCAGAAGTTTCTGCGTCCCATTGACGAGGACAAGATCGCGCTTCAACTCGTCAAGTTGAATCCGCCACTTAACCCAATCTTCGGCGTTTCCGTCTTCAAATAGGAACGCCTCAACCTGACACTCTGTGCTGTCCTCGTTGTCTGGGTCTATCCGAATCTTGAGCTTGCGCTTCTCCTGTTCTTCCGTCTCCTTCACCTTCTTCCGCCGGAACTCGATGGCAGGTGGGTTGACGTTGAGGGCCTGCGCCTGCGCTTGCGCTACCTTCTTCAAGTATTCGGGGTTGCTGTAATGGCTTTTCATTTTACCGGGAGTCAATTGACTGTGCCCTATCCCTAGGGTGACGATAAAGATTACGATGTGAAAATTGTGACTAGTGTTATTGCTTTTTTTCTACGAAGCTGTCTTCGATGAAGGAATCTCTTCCTTCCTCGAATCTTCATGTTTTCAAAACAAGACACGATCCGTTAAGGATACGACGTCTTGTGTCATGCCACTATATGATGTCATTTTATTTATCCAATCATGGTAGAGTATATTACGATATTATTCTGCTTTAACTAGACGTCTCTAGTCTTGCAACAGAT
>PXFS01000105.1 GCA_003564185.1 Flavobacteriaceae bacterium | reverse complement strand
AGAACATCCATTTACTGCGTTAATTTTTATCACGATAGCTAAGGCTATCCTTCAAAAAATTGCCTTGTAACTGAATATCCTTATTGATTTTGACTTTGTGATTATAATCGAACTCAGGTTAATAGGTTATAATTACTGGATAAACTGTTATCTAATTAAAATTTTACCTAAGAATAGATAAAAATCAGTGGTTTTCAATTTTAAAAACCACCGATTTCACACTCACACAAATCAATTTAAAGATTGTCTAATTCACCAAATTCTAGCGTATAATTATCTCCAGCATTTAACTCCTCAGATGTAAAAAGAGTAGATCCGTTGCTAGTTACTTCTAAAAACCCGCTGCCAGAAGTAACATCAATATCCTCGATTAAAACACCAACTGCTGTTCGGTCGGCATCAGAAGAAGTTACATCTAACCTGCTATCACCAAAAGTTCCAACAAAGGAAAAGCCACTACTTGAGCTACATTCACCATCATCGTAACAAAAAGTTCTTCCTTGGTATTCAATATCTATACCTTGGTCACCTGAACCATGTAGGTAGACTACCCATTCACCTCCGCCCGAAACAGAGCCATTGTCATCATCACTTGAACAAGCATAAATGGTAAAAAGAAAAATCAGACTAAGTAAAATAATTTTTTTATTCATAATATTGTATTTTATTCAAAATTAAGCGTTTAGTTACTCAGTTGTCTGCAGAAATGTATAATTGGCTATTAATCCTGTATTTTTAGTATAATTTAGTGTTTTTTTAGTAAAAATTATTTTTTCTTTAAGATTCCATTTTTCCGTTTTTATGTGTTCAGCGATTAAGCTTAATTCTAAGTATATTTATTAATATATTCGCAAAAAAAACTACTATTGGATTATCTACTTATTGGATTAGGTTTTGTTTTGTTGGTTGTTGGCGGCGAATTTCTAGTTAGGTCATCAGTTGGACTTTCGTTCAAGCTGCGTATATCAAAAATGGTTATTGGACTTACAGTGGTTTCTTTTGCTACCTCTGCACCAGAACTTTTAGTTAGCATCAAGGCAGCATTAACAGGTAATCCTGATATTGCATCTGGAAATGTGATTGGCTCTAATATTGCTAATATTGGCTTGGTTTTAGGGCTGACAGCAATCATAATGCCTATGAGTTTCGACAGGGATTTTTTTCGAATCAATTGGCCCGTGATGATAATTTTTTCAGCATTAATGTATTATTTTTTATGGACAAACTCAGAAATAAATTTAATAGAAGGTGTAATTTTAGTTGTCTTGTTAGTGATTTATTTAGTTTTTTTAATAAGAAGATCAAAGGGAGCTAAAATTAAAATTAGTAGCGATGTTAAGGATGATTTAGCTAAAGTCAGCTATTTTAAAATTATAATTTGGTTACTTATTGGAGGAGTATCTTTGTTTTTTGGTTCACGTTTTTTAGTCAATGGCTCAGTAAGTTTAGCAGAAAGCCTTGGGGTAAGTAAGCGAACTATTGCAGTCACTATGATTGCAGTTGGGACTAGCATTCCTGAATTAGCGGCTTCAGTAATTTCAGCACTTAAAGGCGAGAAGTCCATTTCTCTAGGAAATCTAATAGGCTCAAATATTTTTAATATTGGTTCTGTCATTGGAATTACAGCCATCATAAAGCCTATCAATTTAGAGTCTCAACTTGTACTTACCAATGACTTGGTTTGGATGATAGCAATTGCAGCATTTATATTACCCTTAGCATTACTTCCTAAATTCATGGAATTGAATAGGTACAAAGGATTTTTACTTTTTGCTAGCTATCTTGTCTTTATCTTTCTTTTAGTCTTTAGTAAATTTAATTAATTCGCTATTATTTGGAATAAGCAATGAAGTCTCAAAACGAGCTAAGCTATTTGCGTAATTGCTAATTTTATTAGGGGTAAATTGTCAAAAAGCTATCATTTGAAAAATTTAACCTTTAAATTTAGGGGGTGTATTTCAAAAATATATATTTTTGCATGAAAATTATAAAAATTAATCATGGCTACACTAAGATTTAATGCAATTAAGGAAACACTTAAACGTCAACCTGTAGAGGTTATTGAATCCGAAAGACGTTCAGAAATTTTTGGAAGAAATGTTTTTGATGAGCATGCAATGCGTCAATACCTTACAAAAGATTCGTTTAAGTCTATTTTAGAAGCTATCCAAAAAGGCACAAAAATAGAAAGAGGCCTTGCAGATCACATTTCTACTGGAATGAAAGAATGGGCAATTAGCAAAGGAGCTACGCATTACACGCACTGGTTTCAACCCTTAACGGGTTCAACAGCTGAGAAGCACGATTCATTTTTTGAAACAGTTGATGGTGGAAGAGCAATTGATAAATTTAATGGTGGTCAATTAGTCCAGCAAGAACCAGATGCTTCTTCGTTGCCTCATGGAGGAATAAGAAATACTTTTGAAGCCAGAGGTTACACGGCATGGGATCCCACATCTCCTGCATTTATATGGGGGACTACTTTATGCATTCCAACGGTATTTGTTTCCTATACTGGAGAAGCTTTAGATTATAAGACCCCGCTTTTACGTTCTTTAAATGCGTTAGATAAAGCTGCTACCGAAGTGGCAAAATATTTTGATAAAAAAGTAACCAAAGTAACAGCAACACTTGGATGGGAGCAAGAATACTTTTTAGTAGATTCTGCTTTGGTAGATTCTAGACCAGATTTAATGATGTCTGGAAGAACATTACTTGGACATTCTCCAGCAAAGGGACAACAGCTTAATGATCATTACTTTGGGTCAATCCCCACACGAGTACTTAATTACATGAGAGATTTAGAAACGCAATGTATGTACTTAGGTATTCCTGTAAAAACAAGACACAATGAGGTAGCTCCTAATCAATTTGAGTTGGCACCTATTTTTGAGGAAGCAAATTTAGCCGTAGATCATAACTCCCTCTTGATGGAAGTGATGCATAAAACTGCAGAACGCCATCATTTTAGAGTACTTTTCCATGAAAAACCATTTGCCGATGTAAACGGAAGCGGAAAGCACAACAACTGGTCACTAGCAACAGATACAGGATCAAATTTGCTAAGCCCAGGTAAAACACCAATGAAAAACTTACAATTTTTAACTTTCTTTGTAAACACCATTAAAGCATTTCATGATCATGAAGAATTGATTCGCGCAACCATAGCTTCAGCTTCTAACGATCACCGTCTTGGTGCTAATGAAGCCCCACCAGCTGTGATGTCTGTATTTATTGGTTCGCAATTAACAAAAGTGCTTGATGAACTTGAAAAAGTGACAGATGGTAAATTATCTCCAGAGGAAAAAACAGATTTAAAATTAAATGTTGTCGGTAAAATTCCAGAGATTTTATTAGACAATACAGACAGAAATAGAACTTCTCCTTTTGCATTTACAGGAAATAAATTTGAATTGAGAGCCGTAGGTTCTACTGCTAATTGTGCAGATCCAATGACCTTGCTAAATGCCATTGTAGCTAAGCAGTTAAAAGAATTCAAAAAAGAAGTAGATGCTTTGGTGAAAGATAAGATGAAGAAAGATGATGCTATCTTCAATGTGCTTAGAGAGTATATAAAAGCTTCTAAAAAGATTAGATTTGAAGGTGATGGTTATGGAGATGCTTGGGAAAAAGAAGCTGCTAAAAGAGGTTTGAGTAACAATAAAACTACGCCATCTGCCTTACAGCCAAAAATTTCTGATAAGGCAAAAGCATTATACTCTGAGCTTGAGATTATGAATGAACGAGAAATAGTTGCTCGTTATGAAATAGAAATTGAAGATTATGCTAAGGAAATTCAGATTGAAGGTAGAGCACTTGGAGACATAGCAAGAAATCATGTAATTCCAACAGCTATCAAGTATCAAAACGTACTGATTAAAAATGTACGCGGATTAAAAGATTTATATGGAGAATCTTTTGCTTCCAAAGCACAAGAGCAAATGAATATTATTGATGCAATTTCTACGCATATAGAAAAAATTAATGCGGGTATTGAAGACATGATTGATGCGCGTAAGAAAGCTAATAAGCTTGATGATGCCACTAAGAAAGCATTTGCTTACTGTGATGAGGTAAAACCTTATTTTGATGAAATTAGATACCACTGCGATAAATTAGAACTTTTAGTAGATGATGAATTATGGCCGTTGGTAAAATATAGAGAAATGTTATTCACTAGATAATAACTTTTGAAATTCAATACAAAATCCCAGTTATAACAGCTGGGATTTTTTTATGATGATACCGGTTATTATTTGAAATTACTGTAAAAGAAAATGTATATTTTTTTCTTTATGTGAATTAGAAAAATCGAGCAGAGTTTAAGTTATGGTTTTTATTACGGTAATATGAATTGATCAATGGTATAATAACTTTCTTCATACAATGGAGTGATTAAACCATTCCTTTATGAACTAGTCATATGATTAACTAAATCCAGAATTTTGAAACTTTTTTATAACATTAGATTTTTTTATTTTTTATTTTTATTTGTTTCCCTGGCTTCATTCGGTCAAAATTTCGAAATAAGAGGTAGCGTAGTAGATAGTATTCAGGACTTTGAACTTCCTAATGCTACCATATTTGCAGAAAAACAATCAGATTCCACATTGATAAGTTATACGGTAACCGATCAAAAAGGCGAGTTTGTTCTTACTGGAAAAACTAAGGAAGAGAAGATAAATTTGGTGGTTTCCTATACAAGTTTTTCTACCTATTTTCAAGAAATTGATTTAAGTCAACAAAAGATAGATGTAGGGACAATAAGACTACAGGAATCAACGGAGTTATTGGATGAGGTGATGGTGAAAACAAGAGTGGCTCCAGTAGTATTGAAATCAGATACATTAGAGTTTAACAGTAAATCTTTCAGAACGCGTGAAAATGCTAACTTAGAAGATGTATAAAAACAATTACCGGGAGTTGAAGTTGATGGTGAGGGAAATATTAAAGTGAATGGTCAAGAGGTTTCAAGAGTTTTGATTAATGGAAAAGAATTCTTTGGTGATGATCCCAAAATTGCAACCAAAAATTTACCTAAGGAAATCATTGATAAAATTCAGGTAGTTGATACAAAAACAAGGGAAGAAGAATTTACGGGTAAAGAGGCAGAATCTGAAGATAAAACCATAAACTTAACCATAGATGAAGATAAAAATAAAGGTTTTTTCTCAAGGGCCTCAGCTGGTTATGGTTCTGGTGATCGATATGATGTAAGTGGAATAGCAAATTATTTTGAAAATGAAAAACGAATCTCAATTTTAGCTAGTGCAAATAATATAAATTCTTCTGGTTTTAGCTTTGATGAAGTTTTTGATGCGCTTGGTAGAAGTGCATTTGGACTTGATTTAGAGGGGGGTAATAGTGGTATTACCACCTCAAGAAACTTGGGTGGGAATTATGTTGATGAATGGGATGATGGAAAGTATGACCTAGTGGCTGACTACTTTTTTGGTGGAACGGATACCGAAAATAGCAGTTCTATTATACGCGAAAACATTCTTCCAGATCGAAGTTTTTTTACTACTACAGAAACAGATTCTAGAGTAAGAAATGATTCGCACAGAGCTTCTGCAAGATTAGAAATTAACTTAGACACAATGACTAGAATCACTTATGAACCACGAGTAAATATAAATATATCAGAGTCTGAAAACAACAGCATTTCTCAAAATTCAGAAGCAGATGGGGAACTAATCAATACGGTTGAAACTGCTAACTTTCAAGAAAACCTAAGGGCGAATTTCGTAAATCGAATTTCGTTGACCAAAAAATTTGGAGATAAAGGTTCTTATATAACAGCTAGAATTAATGCGCAAAACAACAGGCAAGACAATGAAAATATTTTCTTTTCAGAACGGGAAATATTCTCTTCTAATCAAGTAGATTTGCAAGACCAATTAATTGATGTTCAGGCAAATGATGACCAATATTCTTCACGATTAAGTTATCGTCAAAACATCATAGAAAACTTGTTTCTAGATATGCGTTATGTTCTAGAATTAAGGCGTTATGAAAACCAAAGAAATGTATTTGATTTTGATACAGCAACTTCAAATTATTCAGATTTTAATCAAAACCTTAGTAACGAATTTAAAGCCACAAGTAATATTCATACCCCTACCCTTGGCTTAAGGTATGAAACAGAAAAATTAAGAACTGGAGGTAGAGTAGGGGTACTTAATGCCAATTTAGATACAGATAATATCTCCCAACAAATATCTTTTGCTAATTCATTTACTACTTTTTCTGCCAATGCATTTTTTCGTTATAAATTTTCACGATCCAAATCTATTTGGATGAACTATTCAAATAATGCCAATATCCCAACAATTCAGCAACTACAACCTGTAGAAATTGTCACTAATCCAGTTAATATTATTGTTGGTAACCCAGATTTGTCTCCTTCATTTAATCAATCATTTAGAATTAGCTTTAGAAATTATGATTTTAAAACACGTTCGGGTTATAATTTGTTTGCTAGTTTTAGGCATATTGATCGTCAGGTAGTACCTGTTTTAATTACCGATGATGATTTAGTTAGAACAACAACTTATACCAATGTCAATGGAGCTATGAATGCAAACATGTATGCTGGCTATAACAATACATTAGATACAGAGGGAGATGATGTAATGCGGTATAATATTGGTTTATCTGGTAGGTTCAACCGAAACATAGGATTTAGTAATGGTGTAAGATTCACCTCAGATATTTACACCTTTTCACCAAGCTTTACGTTTACCTATGAACGCCCAGATGTATTTCAACTTAACCCAAAACTTCAGTTGAACTATAATAACACAGCATACGATATTTTCTCTAACAGAAATGAAAATTTCACCAATACTGAAGTAGGTCTACAATCGACTTTGTTTTGGCCTAAAAATTTTACCTTTGGAAACGATTTATCTTATTATCGTTTTGGAAATGTTTCTGATGCATTTGAATCAACTTCACTCATGTGGAATATGAGTTTAGGCTATCAATTTCTTAATGATCAAGCAACTTTAAAATTGATTGTATATGATTTGCTAAAACAAAACATTGCCACA
Organism: Flavobacteriaceae bacterium; assembly: GCA_003564185.1. Taxonomy (GTDB): domain Bacteria; phylum Bacteroidota; class Bacteroidia; order Flavobacteriales; family Flavobacteriaceae; genus Psychroflexus. The sequence goes on along the minus strand of PXFS01000105.1, from coordinate 13,385 downwards.
CGTAGGGTAACAGGTCAAGATTTTATTCAAGACGTAGATCAATTAATTCTTCAACGTTACGTGATGTTAATTTTTAACCTTAAATTAAGTAGGTTTGGGGGAATGAAGGGAGCCCCAAACGCTAACAATGGTAGAACAAGATACCGCAGATTATAAAGAGATGTCTGTAACTTTTTATTATTTTTTAATGCAGTAGTTAAAATTATTGCTGATTAACTGCAGCTTTATTTATCTTTGAAAGATGAATAAAGACAATGCTTATTATATTAAGTTTTCATGGGAAGTTGTTTTATATCCATTGCTTTTTTTATTAGCTATTTGGGCGGTTTTTTGGTGGGAAACTAATCATGCACAAAATTTTAATGAATGGGGTGTTTTTCCAAGAGAATTTTTTGGGTTATGGGGTATACTTTTTAGTCCTTTTATTCATTCAGGTCTTGAACATTTATACCATAACTCTGCTCCGCTTGTAGTTTTGTCTGCAGCATTATTTTACTTTTATAAGCCTATAAGTTGGCAAGTTATACTAGTTGGTTTTTTAGGTTCTGGACTGTTACTCTGGCTCATCGGTAGACCCTCTTACCACATAGGAGCTAGTGGCATGATCTACTTTCTGTTTGGGTTCCTTTTTTTTAAAGGTCTCTTCTCGCGCTATTTTCGTTTAATAGCTTTATCACTTGCAGTAGTTTTTCTCTATGGTAGTCTTGTATGGGGGATTTTTCCAACGCAAGAAAACGTATCTTGGGAGGGGCATCTCTCTGGACTTCTTGTTGGATTGTTAATGGCACTTGTGTATAGAAAATTTACCATTACTTCCGTTTACGATAAATACAAAAAGCCTATACTTAAGGATTCACCCGACGATCCTTTTTTACAACAATTTGATGAAGATGGCAATTTTATTGATGCTAAAGATTTAGAAGAAGATACCACAGTTAATACAACTGAAAATGATATTGATATAGCTTATCACTTTACCAAGAAAAAGAGCAAATAATTAGCTGTATTAGCTTATATGAACTTTTAATTTAGTTCTCTAAAACTCTTCTTAGTAATTCATAAAGGACTACGCCACATGCCACCGATACATTTAAAGAACTTGTTTTACCCAACATGGGTAAGCTTACTGTTTGATCGGCTACTTTTAGCAATGACTTAGAAATTCCTTTACCTTCATCGCCCATAATCAATGCTGTAGGTTGTTGATTTAGCTGAGTTTTATATATGGAATTTGAAGCCTTCTCTGAAGCAGCAAGGACCTGAATGCCGCTAGATTGCATATAGTACACTGCATCCAATATATGATTTACGCGAACAATAGGTATATTGTAAACAGCACCAGAAGAGGTCTTAACGGTTTCGTTATTTACAGGAGCTGAATTATTTAAAGGAATAACTACGCAGGAAACACCAGAAGCTTCTGCTGTACGTATAATTGCTCCTAAATTTCTAACATCAGTTACTCCATCTAATAATAAGAATCTTGCATGAAAATCTTTAGCTAAGCTCTTCTCAATTTCATCTTCTAAATTTGCATACTTAATTGGACTTACAAATGCAATACATTCTTGATGATTAAGATGAGCATATTTTCTGAATTTTTGTGGAGGAACAAAACTAATTTTAATTCCTCTATTTTTAGCAGCGTCTATTATAGAGTGGTAATCCTTTGAGGTATTATTTTTACTCAACCATATGCTTTCTATTTGCGTATCTTCTTGTAAAAGGGCTTCTTGTAAGCTATGTATTCCAAAAATTAGCTGAGTTTCTTTCATTTTATAATTTTTTGCAAATTTAAGTTACATCAATGGATTAAAAGTCTTTTCTTCTTCAAATCTTATTACAAAAAAAAACACCGCCATAGGGCGGGGTTTTAAAATATTGAATTTTAAATCTTATTCAGCTCGTGTGAAAACAGTTTCACCTGCATCACCCCAGCCGTTAGACCATTCTAGCTCAAATTCTACTAAGACGCCATCTTCAACAGTAAATGTTCCAGAACCGTTAAATACGTCACCACCATAGACAACATCATCTTGGTCAATAACAAATAATTCATTAGTTTCAAAATCAGCATTTACAAGAACAGGGTTATCTGCTGCCTCATAAAGTTGCTCATACAGACCACCAGTTATATCTGATAGATTAAATTCATTACCAGCATCACCAGGAGTAATACTCACTGCATGCGTAACAGGAATGTCTGAATTATCCGGGTCACATCCACCAGATCCATCACCAACACATATAACTGACTCCGCTATCCAATCACTTGCTGAAAATAATGGTGCTTGGGGAGTTATAAGTAAATTAAAGATGGTATTGCTAGAAGAATCACCTTCAACGCCAACAGTAGTGTTAGGCTTGCTTACATCTACTAATACAAATTGAACAACAAACTCTTCATCAATTTCTGGATCAAAATTAGGGTCTAACAAATATTCAATATCTGCTTGACCTAAAAGTGCAGGAACATCTACAGTAAACTCCTCAGCATCTCCGGTAGCAAGAAACACCTGCTCATTGTCTTCATTCATGCCAAACTCACCTACTTGAGCAGTATAAGTATAGGTAAATCCATCAGGATTTGTGATTACCTCAAGATTTACAGGTACAGTAGCAAATGGTAAACTATCTAGATTAAGTTCAGCATCGCTATAACTTAACTCTCTACCTGCACTATTAAACTCTATCCAACCAAAACTTGTGTCTCTAGGTCTAAAGTCACTATCATTGTAGTCATTACAAGCTACAAATAAGGCTGAAAGAGATAGTAAGGTAAATAGTCTTATTAATTTAATTTTCTTCATCTCTATATTTTTTTATTGTTTTGTAAATTGTAGAGTTGCAATATATGGGGTTGTTCCACAACCTCCGTCTTGAGCAAAATCTAATACATCAAATGTAATTACATCATTATCTTCAATAGAAGTCGAAATAATGGTTGGAACATTTGGGGTACCTACACCTATGCTTGTCTCACCATCACAACCCAAAGTTTGTCCTTCATCAATACTTCCAGAAACAAATACTTCTGCACACGATATTTCAATGAACATTGTATAAGGAGAAGCAAACCCATCAGGAAAATACTCAAATGTAAACTCTCTGGTTGTTAGTCCAGTTCTAGTAACATTTACTACTTGCGTTCCTAATGAACGACCAAAGTCACCAAAGAATGGATTTTCTTGTTCAGAAATCATTTCCATCTCGTATGCCCCTACAAAAAATTCATCATCTAAAGGACATGATAGCCTTATTGTTACTTCTAATTCAGTTAATGTTCCATTTAAATCAGAACCATCACTTACTTCAGTAATATTGAAAACAATCAGATCATTACTTGTAGTCAGATCGTCATTCTCAAAACCTTCAATAACGAAAACACCACTTAACTCTCCAGCAGGTATTACCACTTCTTGACTAAATTCAAATGCATCTTCAGTAATTGTTGTCTGCTCTTCATTTAAGCTTACAAAAACAGTCCTATCCTGATTTGAAGGCGAACTAGTAACTATACTCATTGTATCAATGTTTGGTTCAACAGCGTCCAAAATTACATCTAAAGTAAGTGAGCTACGTTCAAAATAAACTATTGATCTGCTTCCATCAAAGATGGTGTCTGATGTTCTACTACAAGAAAATACTGTAATAGCAACAACAAAAAGTGCAAATATTTTTTTCATTTCTTTCATATTTAATTATTTTATTGATATTGCGGGTTTTGAACCATATTTTGATTTGCGTTCAACTCTGCAATAGGAATTGGGAAAACCCATCTTCTGTCATTAACAGGAATAGTTTGATTAAAACCTCCTTCTACATCTCTATCATCTCTAGTTAAACCTTCATTTAATATATTTCTATATCTTCCAAGATCTTTATAACGGTGTCCTTCAAAACACAATTCTAATCTCCTTTCTCTAACTAAATCAGCTATACCATTTTGTAGAGAAGAATAGGCTCCAGTAGAAGCAGAAGTCCCTCTTCTAGCATTCTTAATGGCTTGTACATCGTTAGCTGCTAATTGGAAGTTCGGAGAATCTCCTCTTAAATAAGCTTCTGCTCTCATTAAATAAGCCTCTGAAACACGCATAGATTTAAAAGGGTTAATAAATTGACCAGCTGTACCTGGATATTTCCAAACCTGGAATTCATCATTTTCAACACCATCTGGCCCAACATTTACAAATCTCCTCACATCACCATTTAATAAAGACTCTTCTTCAAGCAAATCAAACAATTCAAAACTTACTTCAAAAAAGTTACCTAAAGTACCAGTAAAAATCCAAATATTAGCGTAGTTTGGGTTAGAACCTAACACAGCATCTCTCTGATAAATAACTTCAGTTGTATCATCTCCAGCAAACATGTTTACATATTGATTTTGATCAGCTAATGGGTAATTAGCTATTATATCACTAGTAAAATCTATAACATCATCCCAATCTTGTGTAGCTAAAGCTAATCTTGCACGTGTAAATGTAACAAAATCAAGTGTTGGAAAGTTGATGTCTGATACTTCTCCTGGAAGTTCAACTGCAGCTGTTAACATTAACTCTTCAGCCAAGTCTAAATCGGCATTAATTGCGTCAACTGTTTCTTGAGTAGTTAGTCTTTCTGGGAAATCTCTTGTTTCAACAGAATTTTGATAGGGAATCCCTAAAGCATTTGGGTCTGCTGGGTTTTCACCATAGTAATTCAATAACTCGTAGTGCGCATAAGCTCTTAATGCATAAGTTCTACCTAAAATTAAATCATAAGCAGCTTCCTCTCCAACTTGTGGTTGTACCAACTCAGCAGCATCTAATACTCGGTTAGCTCGATTGGCTATTTGATATCTATTTGTCCATATACCACCTGAACTGTTCTGAGCATCTAAAATGTTATTAAAAAGGTTTAAACCTTGTCCGCCAGAATCGGTTCCTACTTTTATATTATCGGTAAAAATAGAATTAAACTCGATTATATCAAATTGTGTAAATCCACCCATAATACCATTTAATCCAGCTTGTAAGTCGTCTATGTTCTCAAAAGCTGTTTCCGCTACTAAACTGTCATTAGGTGTTCTATCTAATTGATTTTCACAACTAGAAAAAATAACAGCTAATGTTAGTATTAATATATATTTTTTCATTGTTTTTTAATTAAAATGTTATATCAACTCCTGCACTTACTTCTACCGCAGCTGGGAATGAGAAAAAGTCATTTAAGATACTTGTTTCTGGATCAAACCCTCTCCATTTTGTAAAGGTAAGTAAATTAGTTCCTTGAACAAAAATTCTCACACCATTAATAAATCCTAAGCGCTCCAATTGACTTTGGTCAAATGTGTAAGCTAGATTCACATTTCTTAAACGTAAGAATGAAGCATCTTCTAAGTAACGATCTCCATCTTCAAATCGTACTGATCCAAATCTAGTACCTGGTATTCCAGTTACATCTCCAGGCTCTTGCCATGAATCTAAAATGCTTGCGTTTAAGTTAGCAAAGGCATTATTACTGATACCCTCTGTTAGTGCGTAAGTACCATTAACTCTCCAAGCATCATATTGCCATGTCCATAAAGTATTAAAACTAAATTGCTTCCAAGACGCATTTAAACCAAAACCACCTTGCCATACTGGGTCAAATTGCTTACCTGTGTAAACACCATGTTGGTCTCTATCATAATTTGTAGTTAATTCACCATCAGCGGTTAGGTAAAGTGGTCTACCGTCTGCTGGGTTAACTCCCGCCCAACGTTGCATAAAATAGGTATAGGCTCTTTCACCCTCTTGTATTCTTGATCTTGTACCTCCTTCTTCAATAAATCCTTGTTCATTATCGATATTTAGAATTTCGTTTTCATTCCATGCTAAATTAGCAAATACGTTTAATGACCAATCGCTTGTAGCTGATTTTCTCAAAATATCATAAGATACTTGTAATTCAACACCAGTATTTCTCATGTCACCAACATTAGTTTGTGTACTATTGAAACCAGTACCAGCCGCTGATAACGCTCTTGCAAAGAATAAATCTTCAGTATCCTTCACATAAAAATCCATAGCACCTGTTAATCTGTTGTTCCATAATCCAAAATCAACACCTACATTATACATTTTAGTGGTTTCCCACTGAACCTGTGTGTCGGCTAAACCTGACGCCACAAGTTGTTGGTTGTTCTGGTATCCAGGACCTCCAGCAAATTGTTGATACCCTGGAAAGAAGTTAGGAATTAATAGTGATTGAGGAGCACCACCTGCACCTCCACCAGTAATGGTTTGGTTTCCTGTTTCTCCGTAAGATGCTCTCATTTTTAATGCGCTTATCCAGTCCACATCTTCCATAAAGTCTTCAGAATCTATGTTCCATCTACCCCCTAAAGAGTAAAAATTACCCCATCTAAACCCATCTTTAAATCTTGATGTACCATCTCTACGGACAGTTAAATCGGCACCAAATCTTCCGTCATAATCATAAGTGATGTTTGTGAAGTAAGATAAGATGGTAAAATCAGACTCTAAGGATTGTAAGTTAGGTATAAACGGAAAAGTTTCGTCAGCACCGTCAAGAACTACAGTTCTTGGGTCAACAAAACCAGTTGATGAACCTGGGAATTTAGGGTTTAAACCAAATGCATCAAAGCTAGCAAATTGTACATTTTGGTAGAAAAATTCTGTAAATAGTCCTGCACTAAAGCTGTGCTTTTCATCCGCACCAAAACGGTCATTGTATCTAATATTTCCAACTCCGTTGAAAGAAAAATCTCTAAAGTAACCCTCTCTTTGGAAACCGCCAAATTCTTGTTGAGCAGCCGCTTGGTTTGGAGATAAAAGACCTCTTAAAGAACCGGGAGTGTCAATCTGTAATTGCTGTGTATTGAAGTAATCAATATTAGCATTACCTCCAATCTGGAATTTGTCACTTATTCTGTAATTTAATTGACCACCAACTAAGGCTCTAATTTCATTTTCTTGATCAGTGTTGAAAGTCTGTGTATTCAATGCTAAGTGTGGAGTATTTAAGAATCCGTTAGCTCCACTTACATTTATCGTTCCATCAGGGTTTAACGCATTAGACCTCCTTGAACCAACCACGTTTAATGATCCATCAGGATTTCTCGGGTTTAACCAAGGCATACCTAAAAATGGCACGATAAATGGGTTATCTAACTGCCCACCAGTATTTCCACCTCGAGTTGCATCAACAACAAAGTCAGACCTAGAAAAGGTTAGCTGCACATTAGTACCCCAGTTAAATTTTTCATCACCACCTTCTAAGTTGTTTCTAAAAGAAAAACGTTGTAATTTAGAACGTAAAGTTGTTCCTTCTTGCTCAAAATATTGAATAGAAGTAAAAGAAGACATGTTCTCAGTACCTTGTTGAAGGTTGATTTCATGAGATTCTGTTTTACCTGTTTGAAAAAGAATATCCCCCCAGTTAGTATTAGTTTGCGTAGCAATGGCATTAATTCTTTCATCAGTTAAACCAGTTCCAAATCCACTACCTAAAACATCTCTACTAAAAAACATTTTTTCTTGAGCGTTCATCATATTGAAGTTTGCATCAGGATTATCACGTTGACCATACAGCCCACGGTATTGAATTTTTAAACCTGAATTACGCTTAGCATTTTTGGTAGTAACAATAATTACACCTGCTGCACCACGATTACCATAGATAGCCGTACCCGCCGCATCTTTTAAGACGTTTACAGACTCAATGTCATTTGGGTTAAGTGCTCTAAAATTACGCTCATTTACAGGCATACCATCAATCACGTAAAGTGGTGAGGTATTACCATTAATCGAAGTTCTACCACGAATAATAGTGGTTGCTGCTTGTCCTGGTTGTCCAGAAGCTGCACGAATGTTAGCACCAGCTACTTGACCTTGTAAAATTTGATCTACAGAAGCAAAAGGTATTTGCTCAATAGCTTCAGATTTTACGGTAGAAACAGCAGATACTACCTCAGAACCTTTTAAAATACCACCATATGCGGTTACTACTACATCGTCTAAGTCTTCTGCGTCTGGACTTAAACTTGCATTAACGGTAGTGTTATTACCAACCGCTACTTCCTGAGTTGAAAACCCAAGATACTTAAAAACCAATACGTCGCTAGACGATACTTCAATGGAGTATTTCCCATCAAAATCGGTTTGCGTCCCACGATCGGTTCCCTTAACAATAACATCAACTCCCGGAAGAGGGATAGCACTGTTGTCGGTCACCAGTCCGCTGACTGTTTTTTCCTGTGCGAACGTAAGTTGCACCACGAACACTAAAACTAGTGTAAGAATTCCACTAAACTTTGTTCTCATTTTTTAAATTTATTTGAATTAGCCAACGCCAAAAATCAAAATTAATAGTTAATTACACAACTATTTTCCATTTTAATTTCGTTTTAATGTGTTAAAACTTTAGTTAAACTTTATCTAAACATTAAAAAAATGTGTTCAAACTGAGATGCACTTGTGTGTTCTGAAAATTGAATTCTTGTTGGCTAGACCTACCGTTTGCAAAGATCAACCGCAATAAACCTCCTCTTGTATTTAGTCCAATTCCAAAGCCAAAGCTAAATAAATTTTCATCAAGGTTTATGAGTTTATTTTGGTAATATCCATAGTCTAAAACTGTATTTGCATACAAATCTGTGCTTAAAAAGTACCTAAATTCGGTCTGTAAGCTATAAAATGAGGAAGAAATAAGACTATTTTCGTCAAATCCACGCATACTTCTTAATCCCCCAACTCTAAAAAGTTCATTATCTAAGTAATCCTCAGAATTTAAAATTAATATGGAAGAAGCCATGTGTAAATAGGTTTTGTCTATTAATTTTTGTAAAGTTTCCCCGTAAAATTCAATTTTAATTTGAGAAGTATTGTTGGATGAGCTATTCCTATTGCCCTGTAGTAGTCTTAGCTCTGCAAAATCTCTGTTAATTATTTCTCCAATATTTTGTTTACGATTGTTAAAGCGTGTTGTCATGCCATAAAATTGAGAGGTGAAATCGTTTATTGGGTTCAGATTTTGTTCATCCGTTTGACTTTCTAAAAGATTGCTCGAGTTGATTCTTTCTAAGTCACCAAATATCTCCCATTGATGATTGATATGGTAACCTAGTCTTACTTCTTGTGTGTTTCTAGCAAATGTTGAGTCTTGTCTAAATATTTCTATACCAGCTTCTGGAGTCAATCTGGTTTTGAAAATAAAAGGAATAGCTATTTTAGTTCTAAATATTTGCTGCTCTTGACCATCATTTTTATACCTGACTACAAGTGATTCGCCAAGGTTTAAATTGTTTTTTAAAAGTACATCTAGGTATCCATTTAATGCCAATCCAGAGCTTTCTTGTTCGTTACTAAAACCAATAAAGCCATCAAAGGAGTTGATTTTATTTTTTTCTAAATACAGAAATACATTCACGGAGTCTTTGGTAAATTGTACTTCTGGATTCTTTATTTCATTCACAAAATCAATGTTTTGGATAGATTTTGTTCTGCGTTTTAATTTTTTTTCGGTATATATGCTTCCTTTTTTAATACGAATATGGTTTTTTCTAAATGCCTCTGGAAACTCATCATATCCACGTATATATACTTCATTAAATTTTTTGAGTTCATTTACCTCCAGCTCTAAAATTGCATTAAGGTAATTCTTTTCAATAGAAATAGGAGAATAATATACTTTTGCAAAATCATAACCATTAGATCTTAGTGCAGACAATAACTGCTTTTGCATATCCCCCCATTCTTCAATCTCAATTTTGATTTGCTTTAAATCTTTTTTTGAAGAGCTTAGGTATTTGATATATTCATCAGGTATATTTATAATGATACTATCAATTCTTTGATGAAGCCTGACATACTGAATCACTTTGTTTCGGGTTGAAGAAATGCTATCTACCTCTAAATTTAGATACCCTCTTTGGTAAAGTTCATCTATATTATTCTGTTTGAAATCTTCAAGTTCCTTAATTGAATTAAAACTTTTACTGAAGTTTTTGTTTTTTTGATTTGTGCTATCTTGTACAACAAAGTTGAATTCAATATCTTGTGCAACTAGATTCAGCTTTAATAATACTAGCAAAGCAATAAAAATAAAAGGCTTCATATTACTCATAGAACAAAACTACAGATTTAATCTTATCTGTTCATTCAAAGATTTTATCAAAATCTAGTTTATGTTTAAACTCTGTAGTTTTTGATAAATTGTCTTATTTGAAAAAAGGACGTTATATTGCTGTAATTCAATTGATAAATGGTATTATATTCGGTTGTGTTTTAATCTCAACTAATGAATGGCATTATTAATTTGATTTGACTTCAAATTTGTCACTAACCTGAGTTCGGTTATAACCATAAAGTCAAAATCAGTAAGATAATTTAGTTACAAGACAATTTTTTGAAGGATAGCTTTAGCAATCGTGATAAAATAACACAATGAATGAATGTTCTTATTGTATGAAATAAACCTATCAGTTTTAAAAGCAATCTACTTTACTTTTTTACTCCGCAATATTCAGATATTACGTCTTAAAAAAGTTTGTACCTTACTATTTAAAACAGTTTTGGCAAAGTGAGAATAATCGAACTCAGGTTACTATGTGCTAAAGAAGGGGTTTGTGATAAATTTCTCTGAATGATTAGAATGTCTTTAATAGATGATCTTCTAATGCATAGTGCTATAATCAAAACCAAGCTACATTTAAAAAATGCTTCTTACAAGCCTTGTTGATATGCTTGACGTACCTTTCTAAATAAATTTGAAGAATAAACAAAATCAGATAAGTCCTTGTTTTCGCTATGATGAATCTCATCTTTGGTGCCTTCCCAAGCTAGAACCCCTTGTTGTAGATAAACAATTTTTTCACCAATTTCAAAGACTGAATTCATGTCGTGCGTATTGATAACAGTTGTGATGTTATTTTCTTTGGTAATTTCCTGAATAAGATTATCAATGACCGTCGCTGTTCTTGGATCTAGCCCCGAGTTGGGTTCGTCACAAAATAAAAACTTTGGATAGTTTACAATAGCCCTTGCAATAGAAACCCGTTTTTGCATACCTCCGCTAATTTCAGCTGGAAACTTATGGTTAGCTTCGTGAAGATTTACCCGTTCAAGCACTTCATGAACTCGGTCTAGCATTTCAGCAGTATTCATTCGAGTAAACATTTTCAGCGGAAACATTACATTTTCTTCAACCGTCATCGAGTCAAATAAAGCTCCTCCTTGAAACACCATACCCATTTTCTTTCTTAATTCAGTCCGTTCAGAAGTACTCAAATCGCCATATTTATCTTGATCGTAGAAAATGTTTCCTTTTTCAGGTTCAAATAATCCGATTAAGTTTTTTAAGAAAACTGTTTTTCCTGAACCTGATTGCCCAATAATCAAGTTAGTTTTACCTTGTTAAAATATTGTAGAAATACCTTTTAGTACCTTAGATTCTCCAAACGATTTATGTAGGTCTTCAACTTTAATCATTAGCTTAATAGTAATTGAGTGATGATATAATTGGCAATAATAATGACTACACTAGTCCATACAAAAGAAGTAGTGCTTGCTTTTCCAACTTCTAATGCCCCTCCTTTCATGTAATAGCCATGATAGGCAGGAATAGTTGCTAATAAAAATGCAAATATATAGGTTTTGAAAAAAGCATAGAATATATGGAATGGAATGAAGTCATCCATCAGGCCATTTATAAATTGATTAGCCTCTAAAAATCCGCCATAAACACCCGCTAGGTAAGCACCACCAACACCAACAAACATTGCTATAGCAATAGCAAAAGGATAAAATAGCATGGCAATGATTTTAGGGAAGACAAGGTAATTAAGAGAATTAATTCCCATTACTTCAAGTGCGTCTATCTGTTCTGTAACGCGCATAGTCCCAATACTTGAAGTAATAAATGAGCCTACTTTTCCTGCCATGATGACCGATACAAAAGTTGGAGCAAACTCTAAAATAATGGATTGTCTGGCTGCAAATCCAATTAATTCTCTCGGTATTAAAGGATTGGTTAAATTTAAAGCGGTTTGAATGGTGACAACGGCTCCAATAAAAAACGAAATAAATATGATAATTCCCATTGATTTTATAACCAAGTCATTGACCTCTTGAAAAATTAAGTTCCACAAGACCTTTCTCTTGGTCATTTTTCTAAAGGTATTTTTTATCATTATAAAATACCGTCCAATGGAAGAAATGTAATTCATTAATTTAGTATTATTTAGCTAAAATACTATAAAATATAGAAGCACAAAGTTTTATGCCCAGTTCTTAGAGTGAATTATAATCTAGGTTATTAATTTTCATCTAAACTCTTCTTTATTTCTAGTAATTCGCTCTTTATTTTTTTTAATTTACTAATGATTTCAAACTTGCTTAGCGTTTCTTTCTTCTCTTCCTTCAGGTGAATTTTTGCTCCTTCTAAAGTAAATCCACGTTCTTTCACCAAATGAAATATTAAACCAATGGTTTTGACATCTTCATTAGAAAATTTTCTGTTTCCTTTGGCGTTCTTTTTGGGTTTAATTTCATCAAACTCTTTTTCCCAAAATCGAATTAAGGAAGTATTTACATCAAATGCTTCTGCTACCTCGCCAATGCTGTAATAAAGTTTTCCTTCTAAGGTATTCATTAATCTAAAGATTGGTTTTCTTGCAAGGCTCTGCTCATCATTAAATCATATTCTTCAGCCGTTAAATCATTGTAATAATAATTTATTGGATTCACCGGCTTTCCGTTTCTTCGCACTTCATAATGTAAATGTGGGGCGGTAGATCTTCCTGTATCACCAACATACCCTATTAATTCTCCACGCACAACCTCTTGACCAACCTTTACATTATATCCATCTAAGTGCGCATAGTAAGTTTCAATGCCGTAACCATGGTCTAAAACAATTAAATTCCCGTACGCCCCAGAGGCTTTTGCTTTTTTTACTTTAGCGTTTCCAGTAGCATAGACGGGAGTTCCAACAGGAGCAGAAAAATCCATTCCACTATGCATCCTTCTGTGACCGTAAATGGGATGTATTCGCATACCATAACCAGAGGCCATTCTAGTTAATTCTTCATTTTTTACTGGTTGTACAGCTGGAATACTAGCCAATTTATCTTCTTTGGTTTTGGCCATTTCATAAATTTCCTCCAAGGATTTTGAATGAACAACAATGCGTTTTGTTAATTGATCCATTCGCTTTGCGCTTTCAATAATCAAATCAGAATTATTAAAACCTTCAAGTTCTTGATAGCGATTCACACCTCCAAAACCTGCTTTACGTTGCTCTTTAGAAATTGGGTTAGCGCCAAAATAAACTCTATAAATATTGTCATCTCGATCCTCTAAGTTATCAAGCACATCGGCCACTTGATTCATTTTTCGATT
>PXFS01000131.1 GCA_003564185.1 Flavobacteriaceae bacterium | reverse complement strand
TTGGATAAAGAAATTGATCGTGTTTCAAGTTATATTGAAGATAGCAACAGAAACTTTAGAGTCCGTCTTAATTTGCCAGATACAATTCCCAACCTAAAACCTAACTTAATTGCCACCCTTCGAATTAACGATTACACCAATAAGGGAGTTGTTGTAATACCCGAAAATATTTTGCAGGAAACCGCTGCGGGTGAATTTTATGTATATGTTTTAGACGATTTGAAAGAGGATACAGCAACAGCAACTTATAAAAAAGTTGTTCCTGGAAGAAGCTATCGTGGTGAAATAGAAATTTTAGAAGGTTTAACTGCTGAAGATTTAATTGTTACTGAAGGCGCTAGAGCTTTAAAGAAAGGCGAAAAAGTAAGAATTTCAACTGCTAGAAAATAAATTATGGCTAAGAAAAACACCTATAAAGAATTTGGATTGTCCTCTTGGGCAATAGATAATAAAATGACGGTTTACGTGATTATTGCCATTGTTTTTTTAGGCGGTATCTTATCGTATTACAACATGCCCAGGGAAGCTTTTCCAGAAATTGTTGAAACTAAAATTTACGTAAATTCCATCAACCCTGGTAATTCAGTTGAAGATATAGAAAAATTTATTACCGAACCTTTAGAAGAGGAGTTTAAGGATGTAAAGCGTGTTCGGGAAATTACTTCTACTACACAGCAGGATTTTTCTATGGTGATTGTAGAGTTTGAGGAAGAAGTTTCAGTAGAAAACGCCAAACAACTAATTAAAGACAAAGTAGATCAGGTTAAATCGGCTACTACTTGGCCTACCTTAGACAATGGTGCGAAGGTAGAACCTAACGTTTTCGATTTAAATATTTCAGAAGAAATTCCTATTCTTAATGTAAATGTTACGGGAGATTATCCAATCACCAAATTAAAAGAATATGCCGAATACCTCCAAGATCGATTTGAATTGCTTCCAGAAATTAAAGAAGCGCCTCTAAGAGGAGTAGAAGATATGGAAGTTGAAGTGGCCGTTGATGTTTATAAAATGGCGGCTACAAAAGTGAGTTTTGACGATATTATTAACGCCATTAGAAATGAAAATAAAACTATTTCTGGTGGAAATGTAGTAAGCAATGGTTTTCAAAAAAACATTAGAATTCTTGGTGAAATTGATGAACCAAACGAGTTGCTAGACATTGTTGTTAAGGAAAATGGTGGGCAAGTTTTTTTAAGAGACATTGCTAAAATTAATTTTCACTTTCAAGATGCTACTACTTACGCTAGAGAATATCAAGAGCCTGTTGTGATGCTTGACATCAAGAAAAGTGCAGGTAAAAATATGATTGAAGCAGTTGAAAAAATTAAACAAATCATAGAAAAAGAACAGGAAGAATACCTGCCTGAAAATGTTAAAATTTCACTGAGTAATGACCAGTCGGTACAAACAGAAAATCAAGTAGATGATTTGGTGAATAACATCATTTTTGGTGTGCTTTTAGTGGTAGTTGTGCTGATGTTCTTCTTAGGTTTTAGAAATGCTCTTTTTGTTGGTGTGGCTATTCCGCTTTCTATGTTATTGGCTTTAATTATACTTTCAAGCTTTGGGTTTTCTTTAAATACCATGGTCTTGTTTGGTTTGGTAATGGGCTTAGGGATGTTGGTAGATAACGGAATTGTAGTCGTGGAAAACGTCTATACGCTAATGGCGCAAGGCAAATCTAGAATTGAAGCCGCCAAATTAGGAATTGGTGAAATTGCTTGGCCAATTATTGCTTCAACAGCTACTACATTGGCGGCCTTTTTTCCGCTTGGCTTATGGCCTGGAACCATAGGTAAATTTATGATTTATTTCCCTATAACCCTTTCTGTGGTGCTTGGTTCTTCACTTTTTGTAGCTTTGATTATTAATGCTATGCTAACTTCTCAGTTCATGAAAATAGAGGAGAAAAAGCTCACCAATAAACGAGTAATTATAATGAGTTTGATCCTCTTTTTTGTTGGTGGATTGTTCTTGATTATTGGTTTCTTTGGTGATATTGGCGCCTTTAGAGGAATAGGTAACTTAGCCATTTTAGCGGCCGTTTTGCTTTGGATTTACAAGCTGGTATTAGTGCGCGCGGTAGATTATTTTCAGTTTACTTTCTTAAAGAAATTAGAGGATTTATACGAAGGCACCTTAAAGAAATTTTTAGCGGGAAAAATGGCTTACCTTACTTTTTTTGGTACGGTTGCCCTACTCATTTTTTCTTTTGTTTTAATTGGAATTACTGAGCCTAAAGTTCTGTTTTTTCCTGAAAATGAACCCAATCAAATCATTACCTATATTGAATATCCTGAAGGAACGGATATTGAAAAAACCAACGAATTGGTGCGTAAAATTGAAACTAAGGTATATGAAGTAGTTGATCGTTATGAAGATGAGGATGGCTATAATTTTATGGTTGAATCGGCTATTGCTCAAGTAGGTCGTGGTTCTGGAAACCCGAATACTGATGGAGGAATGGTAAACGAAATGCCGCATCGAGGAAAAATCACTTTATCCTTAAGAGAATACAAACTTAGACATGGCATTAAAAGTTCGGATGTACTTTCTGAAGTCAGGGATGCTGTTCGTGGATTTCCAGGAGTTTCAGTAATTGTGGAAAAAGACGAAGTTGGGCCTCCTTCAGGTTATCCCATCAATATTGAATTAACGGGAGATGATTACGACTTGATGTTAGAAGAGGCCGACCGAATGAGGCAATTCATCAATGGAACTGGAATTGAAGGAATAGAAGAATTGAAAGTTGATATCAATAAGTCAAAACCTGAGTTTAATATCCGCATAGATCGGGCTAAAGCTGGTCAATTAGGAATTTCAACGGCGCAAGTAGGGACCACCATAAGGAGGGCAGTTTTTGGTGAAGAGGCTTCCACGTTTAAAGATCAAGACGATGACCACCCTATTAATGTTCGTTTTAATAATGAATTTAGGTATGATGAAAACGCTATTTTTGATCAGCCCATTACCTTTAGAAACAACCAAGGGGAAATTGTTCAAATTCCCATTTCAACGCTGATTGAAACCAAACCCGGAACAACCTTTTCAGCCATTAAAAGAAAAGATTTAAAGCGGGTAGTTACTTTATATTCCAATGTGTTAGAAGGCTATAATGGAAACCAGATTGTAGAGCTTATTGATGACGAACTTCGCTTCTTTGAATTGGAAGATGGAGTTTCATATAAATTCACAGGAGAACAAGAAAAACAAGACGAAAACCTTGATTTTTTACTTAAAGCACTTTTATTAGCTGTTGGAGGAATTTTACTCATTTTAGTGGCTCAGTTTAACTCCATTTCAAAACCCATTATCATTGTAACTGCGGTAACTTTGAGTTTGGCGGGAGTATTTTTTGGAATGGTAATTTTTGGTTTAGATTTTGTGATTATTATGACCATGATGGGTGTAATCTCACTGGCTGGAATTGTAGTAAACAATGCCATTGTATTAGTGGATTACACACAGATTTTAATTGACCGTAGAAAGGAAAAATTAGGTATTGATTTTGATAAAATGTTGACCAAATCGCAATACTTTGAAGAAATTGTAGCTGGTGGGAAATCGCGTTTACGTCCCGTTCTCTTAACGGCAATTACTACAATTGGCGGATTAATTCCGTTAGCTATTGGCTTAAATATAGATTTCTTTGGCTTATTTATTAATTATGATCCCGATTTTTACATTGGAGGAGATAACGTGATTTTCTGGGGACCATTGGCTTGGACTGTAATTTACGGATTAACCTTTGCTACCTTCTTAACCTTGGTAGTAGTGCCTGTAATGTTTTACTTAGTAACACGAGCTAAGTTGCGTTTTAGGAAGAAGTCAAGTTCATAAATTTTAGTTTCTTTGTAATAAAAAAGTGGTTCAAATTCCTATCCTGCAAGATTTTAAAATTTTGGCTTTACTAGCCTTATTTTTTATTGGTCAGTTATTGTGTGGGCAAGAACAAACGGCCACTGAAGAGGAAATTCAAAAAATAATTACTCAAAGTCAAAAGAAATCTGTTTTAGATAATTTTTATTTGGGCTTTGGACTTGGTATTTTAGATTCACCAAAAATCAATGCATTGCTTCAAGAAAACGAAATTGCAGAGATTGAGCAGAATGGTCTGTTAATAGGTTTTGGATTAACCTTTAGGATAAGTGAAAATGATTTTCTTGATTTTGAAATGAACCTGAATTCCTCCAGAAACCGAGAAGAAAATTTTGGAAATAGCTTTTCAGAGTTAGGAATTCATTTACATTACCATAGGGAGTTTTTACAAGTGGGAGAAAACTATAGTCTCTCCTTCGGTGCTCAAACGTCTTATATCGATACCAACATGGAAATTTACCAGCGTAATCAAATAGTAGATTTGACAAATGAAAATTTCAGTGGTAATCGGCTTTCAGTTTCTTATCCTAGCTTTAGGTTAGGACCAAGTTTAGCCTTAAATTGGAAAGATACAAACAGCGGAAATATTTTCATGAGAATTCAATTGCAATATGAAATCAATGTATACAGCAGCGGTTGGAATCTAGATGATGGGCAATTAAACAATCGAATAAATGAGCACCTCAACCGTTTCAATTTAAAGCTAATCCTTCCTTTGTTATGATCAAAACTGAAAAAATTCGGATTAATGTAAAAGGTGAAGCTTTAGATTTAGATGCTTCAGGAGCTATCTTTTGGGAAGCTCAACAAGCATTGCTCATTGCTGATGTTCATTTAGGAAAAATTGAACATTTCAGAAAAAATGGGAGTCCACTACCCGCTATTTTAGGAGCTAAAAACTATGTGAAATTGGATGCCGCAATCCAGCAATATGCTCCAAAAAAAATTTATTTTTTAGGCGATTTATTTCATTCTGAATTGAATTCTGAATGGAAACGATTTGAAAATTGGGTTAACAGACAGCAAATTGAATTACACTTAATTAAAGGAAATCATGATGTTATTCATTCAACCGCCTTTGAAGCATTAGGCATCAACATACATAAAAACCTTTCTTTAGGGCCTTTTTTTCTTCATCATGAACCTATTAAAAGTGAAAATTATGTAATTTGTGGTCACGTTCATCCTGGCTTCAGATTGCAAGGAAGAGGGAAACAGTATTTGCCCCTGCCCTGCTTTTATCAGCAGAAAAATCAACTTATCTTGCCAGCCTTTGGAGCTTTTACAGGGCAACATTACATCCAACCTGAAGAAGGAGAGAAAGTATATTTGATTGCTAAAGACAAGGTGTTTTCGATTGATTACTAATGGGCTCTTAAGTGCTGTAAAATTGTTTTTTATTGCTTATTTTGCTTAAATTCTGAAGTAATTGGAAGTTCGTTTAGAAAAGAAAAAAGATTTAATTCTGAA
>PXFS01000154.1 GCA_003564185.1 Flavobacteriaceae bacterium | reverse complement strand
TCTTTGGGTTTTAAGCTCAGCAGTGTCCTCTGCGAAAAATAAAAAAGTGAACTTGGCAACTTAGCGCCTTGGCGATTTTGCGTGAAAAAAAGAATTAAGAACTAAGAAATTAGAATTAAGATTTAGTAAATTGTAAGTTATGAACGAATTTCTTTGTGTACTCTGTGTCTTTGCGGTTTTTAGGTGATGAGTTTTTGGAGTTTGGAGTTTGGAGTTTGTGAGTTTTTTTTTCAGAATCTTAGCGTCTTTGCGAGAAAAAAAGAATTAAGAACTAAGAAATTAGAATTAAGATTTAGTAAATCGTAAGTTATAAACGCATTTCTTTGTGTACTCTGTGTCTTTGCGGTTTTTAGGTGATGAGTTTTGGAGTTTGTGAGTTTTTTTTTCAGAATCTTAGCGTCTTTGCGTGAAAAAAAGAATTAAGAACTAAGAAATTAGAATTAAGATTTAGTAAATTGTAAGTTATAAACGCATTTCTTTGTGTACTCTGTGTCTTTGCGGTTTTTAGGTGATGAGTTTTTGGAGTTTGGAGTTTGGAGTTTGTGAGTTTTTTTTTCATAATCTTAGCGTCTTTGCGAGAAAAAAAGAATTAAGAACTAAGAAATTAGAATTAAGAACTAAGAAATTAGAATTAAGAAATTAGAATTAAGATTTAGTAAATCGTAAGTTATAAACGCATTTCTTTGTGTACTCTGTGTCTTTGCGGTTTTTAGGTGATGAGTTTTGGAGTTTGTGAGTTTTTTTTCAGAAACTTAGCGTCCTAGCACCTTGGCGAGAGGTTATCAATTTTAAAGTGTAAACTTCAGATAGATAGTGTACTTTTTACTCAGTAGTTAGTCGAGTCAAAGTTTAAATTTTACAACTGATTATTAATTATTTTTTTAATCCACCAAAAAGCTTGTAAAATGTACAAAATAAAAAAGTTTACTTTTTTCTATGATTGAATTGAAACCTCCTCTTTTAAGCCTTTTATTAAACTGTAGCAAGCAATAAGTAATAATATACAAAAAGGAAGTGCTGCTAAAACAGAAGCAGTTTGAAGGATTAAAAGTCCTCCAGAATAAATTAATACGCTGGCAATAACACCCTCTAAAAGTGCCCAAAAGACTTGTTGTTTTTTTGGGGTTTCAAGTTGACCATTTGCTGTTAAGCTATCAACAACTAAAGAACCAGAATCAGACGAGGTAACAAAAAAGCTAGCAATTAAGAATATAGCAATTACCTGAAGTAATTCACTCCATGGTAGGCTTTCAAGAAAAATATATAGACTCTGGTTAGATTCTTGTTTAACAGAATTCAGTAATTCTTGATTACCATTCATAATCTCTAAAATACCACTACCTCCTAAGGTAGCCATCCAGAAAAAAACAAAAATAGTTGGAATTAGCATTACCCCAAGTATAAACTCTTTAATGGTTCTACCCTTGGATATTCTGGCGATAAACATCCCTACAAAAGGCGACCAAGCTATCCACCAACCCCAGTACCCTATAGTCCAATTATTCTGCCATTCTTCATTTTCAAAAGTTGCTGTCCAATTAGAGAGCTCTAAAAAATTACTCACATAAGCACCTGTATTTTGAATGAAATTTTTTAAAATAAAAATACTTGAGCCAAAGAGAAAAATTATTAATAGGAGTGTTAGCGCTATTAAAACGTTTAATTTACTCAAACGTTGAATTCCTTTTTTAACACCTAGTACAACAGAGATACAAGCAATAATACTAATCCCCATTATTAAAATTACGTCTGTCAAACGGTTACTTTCTAATTCAAATAAAAAATTTAAACCTGCTGTAAGTTGGTTTACTCCATACCCTAAAGAGGTACAGAGACCAAATAGTGTAGCGATGACCGCAAATAAATCAATTAAATCACCAAAAACCCCTTTGATTTTGTCACCAAGTAATGGATAAAAAATACTTCTAATTTGAAGAGGAAGTTTTTTGTTAAAATGGAAATAAGCAAGACACAAGCCTACAAGCGCATAAATTGCCCAAGGATGTAGCCCCCAATGTAAGAAAGTATAGGCCATAGATTCTCTGGCTGCCTCATCGCTAAGTGCATTGGCAAAAGGTGGGTTAGCAAAGTGATTAATGGGTTCATCAACTCCAAAGACCAACAAACCAATTCCCATACCGGCACTAAAAAGCATTGCTGACCAAGCAAAAAAACTAAATTCAGGTGTTGCTTCAGCACCACCTATTTTGATATGCTTGTATTTCCCAAATGCCAGAAATAGCATAAAAAATATAATAAAGTTTAAGCTAATGATATAGAACCAACCTAGCTGCTGATATATAGCCTGTTGAAAGTCACTAAAAAACTGATTGCCTTCTTCTTTATAAAAATAGCTTAGAAATAATGAAATACTCACCAAAAATAAGCTACCATAAAATACCAATGGATTTATAGATGAAGCTGTTGATGAGATCTTAAGTTTCATTATTCAATTACTGCCGTTTCAAAAAATTGCATTTGACTTTTAATACGCTCAATACAAAGGTTGTTTATTCGTTTGTTATAAGCTTTGTAATTTGTAGAATATGTTACGTATTCTTCCATTGTAAAATGACCAATAAAAACACCTTGTAGCTGTCTTCTTATTTTTGAATCTTTTTTGATTGACTCTTCAATATAAGTTAATCTTTTTTCAAGGTTAAGTTGAAAAAATACGTTTTTACGATAATTGATATATACTCTAAACATGTGTAACAGCAAATCATTTTGAAATTTTGCTATGGGCCTTAAGCATTCATTTTGAAAACGCTCTTCAGAAAGTGTACTTTCCTTTACTTTGGCATTTTTTACTTCCGGGCGAATTTTTTTCAAGAGGTAATTTCGATCTTCCATAGTTCAAATGTATAAAAAAGGGATTGAATTATTCATGAATTTAAAGTTAATACACAAAAAGAAAAAGTCGACTAACATATAATTAGCCGACTTCATACATATCATTTTAAAATTGAAGTATTCTTTAAGATTAATACTAAAAAGTATACAGCCTATTAATACATTAATTCAATCATTAACTTAAATTCGTCATAGATGGTTTTGTCTCCTAAGTTATCAAAGAAAGATCCAGAACCATAACGAATATCATATTTAGTTCTATCAATTTTGAATTCTGTTGAAGCCTTACCTTCAACCATTTTTAAGTCAAAAGCAATAGGATTTGTTTTTCCTTTGATGGTCATGTCTCCAGAAATTCCATACGTATCTCCTTTTTTAGCTGCTGTTTTGATGGTAAATTTAGCTTCACCATGATTTTCAACTCCAAAAAAATCATCTGAATTAAGGTGACCTTCAAGTTTAGCTTTGTTATCTCCCTCTAAATCTTTTACTTCAATAGTGCTCATGTCAACTACAAATTCACCACCAACTAATTCGTCTCCATCCATTAGGAAGAAACCTTCTTTAAGTTGGATTACTCCATCATGAGAACCAGTAAGTTTTTCTCCTTCCCACTTGATGGTGCTCTCTTTTACTTCTACTTTGTCCTGTGCATTAACTGTTGTAAATGAAACAGCTGCAATTACTAAACTTGCCAAAAGGCTTTTAAAATTAATCATTTTCATATCTATTTTTGTTTAGGGTTAAAATTATTTAATTATTGATTTATATTCTATGAAATAACTTTTCTTTAGGTTTTCTTACTTTTTTAGCATGTTGAAGTTGATCTTCAGTACTCCTAAATCCTAATGTAGCAATTACAGCTGAATCTAAATCCTTATTACCAAGATCAAGTATATCATTAAATTGAGCAGGATCAAAACCTTCCATTGGGCATACATCTATCTTGTGATGGGCTGCTGATGATAGTAAATTTCCAAGTGCTAAGTATGCTTGTTTTTTAGCCCATTCAACCTTATCTTCTTGTGGTAGAGCTATAACGGCATTCATCACCATTTCCTTCATGCCATCTAAATCTTCTTTTTTCATGCCTCTAGTAGAAACAATATTTTCAATAAACTCATCTAAATAAGCTTCATCAATTGTTTTTTTTGCGCAAAACACTAGTAAATAGGAAGCATCAAGAATTTGTGGCTGCTCATAGGCTGCTGGGTGTAATTTTTTTCTCACCTCTTGGTCCTTAATGACTACTATTTCGTAAGGTTGTAGTCCATAAGAAGAAGCCGATAATTGAATACTATCTAATAAAGTTTCTAATGATGCTTCGTCTAATTCTTTTTCAGCATCAAATTTCTTTGTTGCATACCTCCACTTTAAATCTTCATTGTAATTACTCATAATTAGTTTCTTAATTTGTTTAATAATTTGTTTAATTCATCTAACTCTTTCTTGCTCATATGTTGAACAATATCCGTCTCTTTTTTTTCTACAACTTTATTCAATTTTTCTAAAAATTGTAGGCCTCTATTAGTAATTAAAATTTCCACTTTTCGCTTATTGCTTGGGCATTTTTTTTTTGTAACTAATTCCTTTTTTATTAGTTTATCAACAATCCTTGTAGTATTACTATTTTTGGATATCATCCTTTCTTGAAGGTCAGACAAATTAGCAGGAATACCTTTCCTACCTTTAAGTATCCGTAATACATTAAATTGTTGTGTTGAAATATCAAAATCTTTTAATCCTTCACTAATTAACTCATTGAGCCAATTTCCTGTATACAAGATATTTATAAGCACCCTTTTTTCAGTACTTAATTTTTGTGAGGATTGTATGTGATCTTCTATGTTCATTTGATATTTGTAGGTACAAATGTATTTTAATTGTAGGTACAAATTTCATATCATTATGTTAAATTTTAAATATTATGTGATATAAAAAAAGCCACCTGCAACGCAGATGGCTTCAAACAATAAACAATCAAATTAATTAATCCAAGTCAGGAAGTAATACTCCATCTATAACATGAACAACCCCATTTTCTATAGCTACATCAGCTACTATTACATTAAATGTATTTCCAGCTGTATCTGAAACACTTACATTACCATTATTTTTGGTTACTTCTAAATCTTGACCAGCCAATGTTGGTACAGTCTGTGAGCCTTCTTCTAAATCATCTGCGAAAGCAACTGCTGGTACAACATGAAAGCCTAAAACTACCTCTAAGTTTCCAACTCCTCCAATGGCTGTCACTAATTCATCCAAATCATTAGCGTCAAAAGCGTCTAAAGCATCATCAAAGGCATCATTGGTTGGTGCGAATACAGTTATAGCTTCAGCACTTAACAGGTCATCTGCTAAGCCGTCGACTGCTCCAACTGCATCTAACAAAGTTGTTAGCCCAGCATCGGTAGCAGCTTCAACCAAATTAGGTAAATCTTCAATTTCAATAGGCAATAGAACTCCATCTATAACGTGTACAACTCCATTTTCTATAGCAACGTCTGCTTGTACTACATTACTAATAGTAC
>PXFS01000083.1 GCA_003564185.1 Flavobacteriaceae bacterium | reverse complement strand
GACTTCAACTATTCCAAAATCATAAATTGTCTTTTTCTACTTTTATCATTAATCATTACAAATCGATCTGAACTGAACGTACCATAATAGGGTAAATAATAAGTATTTCTTTTATTGTCTTGGATTTTATTATACGCAGCTTCTCCAGATTTAGTAAAAGTTATATCATATAAGGAAGTCGATTGAAATGCACCTTTTGAAAGTTTTTTACGACCATCTTTTTTTTCGGTTATATTTTTAGCTGAATTCAAAATAACATGTAAATTTCCATCTTTATAAAAAGCGTTATAAGAAGGATGATTTTCTCTTTTGTAAATACCTCGTCCCCAGATAATCTCACCATTTATATCAATGTAGAGTATCATTAAGTCATTGTAATGTCTTACTTGTTTATTAACAAAGTTTCCATTAGCGTCAGTATAGGTTTGCGTAGACGTAAAGTACTGCTCAGCTACTATATATACATTTCCAGATTCATCTGTGATGATATGGTCAATGCCAAATAAGCGTTGCTCTTTCTTTTTTTTGTTTTGACGCTCTGCCTTAGAAGATCTATACAAATCTTCATAAACAGATTTAGGTAGTTCTTGATAATTGGTACTTAATAGATTCAGATTGTTTTTGTCGATTTCAAAATTACAAATACCCTTTACTAGTCTTCTATCTTTTTCTGAATAAAAACCAACAAGATTCATATTTCCTTCGTGGTTATTAAAGCTTAATGAAGTAATATAATTATCATCATCTAAGCTAATATTGGTGCTTTGATAATCAATTTTACTAATTTTACTTAGACTAAAATTATAGTTTCCTATCCGATCATCTTTTTTAGAAAAGATACCACCTTGGTATAATTTTCCAATTGAATAAACGGTAGCTTCATCATTTACATATAAATCGTTATGAATGTAGTTGGTTTCATCACTTTCATGATAGCTCTTTTCATAAACTAGCATGAGGCTTTCTGCATCATAAACATGAATTTTGTATGCATTGATGTTTTTTTTGACATTGTCTGTGGCAATAGCAATATATTTTCCATTTGGGGAAATCACAACATTTGTTTTTCGCTTATTTTTCCCATTAAATAAACCACCTTCAACGCTAGTTGAGAATAGCTTTTTTTTAGTATGTCTATTGGTTTGAACATTAAAGCTATGGGCATATACCGTTCTATCTTTACGACTATCAGCAACAACAGTAATGAATTTAATTTCGTCTTCAAACAACACATAGCCTTCAAAACTTTCTTTTTTATCTTTCGGGATTTCTTGGGTTTTTACATTTCCTAGTTGATGATCTAATACATAAGTTAAAATACTATTTCTTGAAAACCGTATCAATCCTGTGTTACCATTAGATGAAGTATGCATGGCTAAAACTCCAGTTGAACCGCGTTTGTTTTTTTCTTTAAATTTTTTAGATTCAGAAACTTTTAAACTTGTTTCTTGCGAGAAAACAGAACAACTTAATAAAAGTAGAAAGATGAATATGTTTTTCATGAGCTATAATTATTAATTTTTTTCTATTATGTTGAGGCGAATATAGCCATTTTGAATTCTACGAAGAAGCATCTGATTTTTTAAATGGATTTTTCTTGTATTATTATTGAATGAGTTTCGGTTGAATTGCTGAAAATTCATTAGATATTAGTGGATTTTCTAACTGAATAAGCTTTCTTTCTTTTAATTTTAACTGATAAATTTGTTTTGAGAAAAATTCATCAAAGAGCTGATTTAATTCGCCATTTTCCTTGATTAGATGTAATCCTTTTTCAATTCTAATTGCCAAGTCTTCTCTTTTTGGATGAACATAAAACACCAACGGAAAAGGATAATAGAGAAGAAGGTGAGGTTCAATAATTAAATTTTGATTTGCATGAACTCTGTTTTTATATACACTTTCAACTTCATTAGCACCAAAAGTGGTATAGTCAAATTCATTATTCACTAATCGATGAAAAAGTTCATTAAAATCACCTTTCTCGTAAACTCTAAAATGGTTGTGTCTTAAAATTGAGGCATCACTCCAGGTAGCAGGAATACCATGAACTAATCTTTTTAACTTTTCTTTATTTAGGTTTTTGAATTCTGAAGCTCTTTCTTTTTTAATAATTGGAATACGGTAGCCAAGTAAATTTTTAGCTATTGGAAAACCAACAACGAGTTGTTTTTGATTTTTGAATTTTTCATTTCCAGCTACAGTGACTAAGAGATCGTGATTTTCCGCTAATGCAACCGACTCTTCATGACCTAAATAGTCTACATTTGAAGTTTGTATTTTGGCTTTTCCATATTCATTTGTTGTGGATTGAATTACTTTTTCAAGGACATCAAGTTCATAGTTTTGTCTAATGCTTGAGCGATTTCCATTCCAAAAATTAATAGTCATAAGTCAGTTTTTGGTATCAATTTTTCTATAAAACTTTAATTAATCGACTTCATTTCAATTAAATATGGCATTGTAAATATACTTAGTAGCTCCTGTATTTTTTTTAACAAAATCTCTACAAATATTTCCGGACTTCTCTCTAAAGGCTTTGTCTTTGCATAATCTTTGTCCATTTTTAAAGAAAGCTTCAGAAGAATCAACACTAAAAACACCTCCTAATTCTATTAGTAATTTGGCTTCTGGAAATTTTTGATAATTCATACCAATAATAATAGGAATACCAAAAGTGGCTGGCTCCAGAATATTATGCAAACCTGTATATCCCATTCCTCCGCCAACATAAGCCATATCGGCATAAGAATAGGTTTTCCCTAACAGACCAATTATATCTAAAATGAATACTTGGGCGTTTTCAATTTCTGTAGAGGTGTACTCTTTAAACTTTGAATATTGAATACATCCTACTTTTATTTTTTTGCTTAGTGATTCAATTTTATCCTTTTTTATTTCATGCGGAGCAATAACAAACTTCACATTTTTAGGCCCTGAGTTGATAAAATCCATAAAAACAATTTCGTCATCTATCCAAGAACTGCCAATTACAAAACACTTATGATTCATTAAAAATGATTCAACTTCCTTTACTTTGTTGTTCATTTTTAGCTGATTACTCACTCGATCAAAACGCGTATCCCCACTTTTTGCTGTTGAGGTGTAGCCAATTTCATTCAAAAGATGAATGGAATCATGATTTTGGGTAAAGATAAAATCAAAATGAAATAAAGCTTTTCTAAAAAAGTTTCCCCAGGATGTAAAGTAAATCTGATTTTTTCTAAACAATGCTGATGCCAAATAAACTTGAGTTGAGTTTTGCTTTAGAGATTTTAGTAAATTAGGCCAAATTTCATACTTGATAAAAACACAGATTTCTGGCTGAATTACATGCACTATACGATTCATGTTTTTACGGGTATCTAGTGGTAGGTAAAAAGCTAAATCTAGGGCAGGATGATTTTTTTTTATTTCATAACCAGAGGGAGAAAAAAAGCTAACCAAAATGGTATAAGTTTGTCTATTTATGGTTTCAATTATGGGTAATGCTTGTTCAAATTCGCCTAAGGAGGAGGCATGAAACCACACTATTTTTTTACTTTTAAAGTCTTGTTTTGATAAAATTGAAAAGGTGTTTTTTCTCCCGTCTACAAAAAGTTTCATTTTAGGAGAAAACTTTCTAAGAATAGGAAAACAAAATTCAATTAAAGCGACTAAAAAATTGTAAAAATGATTCACCTTTTTTGGTGTAAAAGTAAAGCTTTTATACTAAATCTGTTGAGTATGGACTATTCATTTATTATCTTTGTGAGGAATATAATTGAAGAACATGAAGAAAATTCAAATGGTAGACCTAAAAGGTCAATATGAAAAAATTAAAAATCAAGTTAATGAATCTGTTTTAGATGTTTTAGATTCAACTGCTTACATCAATGGCCCACAAGTCAAAGCCTTTGAAAAAGAATTAGCTGAGTACCTCGATGTAAAGCATGTTATTCCTTGTGCAAATGGTACTGATGCGCTTCAAATTTCAATGATGGGCTTAGGTTTAAAGCCAGGTGATGAGGTTATTACAGCCGATTTTACTTTTGCAGCTACGGTTGAAGTGATAGCGCTTTTACAGCTTACACCAGTTTTAGTTGATGTAGATCCAGCTACTTTTAATATTGATATTGCTGCAATAGAGAAAGCCATCACTCCAAAAACAAAGGCCATAGTACCGGTTCATTTATTTGGTCATGTTGCAAATATGGATGCCATTATTGATCTAGCAAAAAAACATGAGCTTTATGTAATTGAAGATAATGCGCAAGCCATTGGTGCTAACTATACCTTTGAGAATGGAAGTCAGCAAAAAGCTGGAGTAATTGGAAATGTTGGAGCCACTTCATTCTTTCCTTCCAAAAATTTAGGTTGCTATGGAGATGGCGGAGCAATTTTTACCAATGATGATGATTTAGCGCATACCATTAGAGGTATTGTGAACCATGGGATGTATAAGCGATACCACCATGATGTTGTGGGAGTGAATTCACGCTTAGATAGCGTACAAGCTGCAGTTTTACGTGCTAAGTTACCTCATTTAGATAGGTATAATGCTGCACGAAGAGATGCCGCTAGAAAATACACTGCTCATTTTTCAACAGCTAAAAATATTGTTACCCCAAGTACTGAGACCAATAAGAAATGTGATAATTCTAAAGGTATTTGTGATACTTGTGATTGTCATGTTTTTCATCAATATACACTTCGAGTTACCAATGGCAAAAGAGATGCTTTAGCTGAGCGTTTGCAAAGCGAAGGAATTCCTCACGGAATTTATTATCCAATTCCATTACATCAACAAAAAGCTTATAGCGATGAGCGCTATGTTGATGCAGATTTTAAAGTGACCAACCAATTGTCTGACGAGGTAATTTCATTACCCATGCACACTGAGCTTGATGATGAACAAATCAACCACATAGCAAAAATTGTTTTGGAAGTAGTTGAAGCTTAAAGTAAAATCTCATATATATATTAAAAAACTCAGTTTCTATAAAGAAATTGAGTTTTTTACTTTGTTGAAATAAAGCTAGTTTCCATTAATACTGAAAAAAAAATTTGTGGAATATTACAAAAGTTGTTACTTTGTAATTACAACAAATTAGACATGGAAACAGCTATTATAAAAATTGGAAATTCCAAAGGCTTGCGTTTGAGTAAGACAATTTTAGAAAAGTACAACATCAAAGACAAAGTTGAAATGATTTTAGAAAAAGGTCAAATAATTCTAAGACCCATTGACAGGCCAAGAGAAAATTGGGAAGAAGCATTTAAAGAACTGAATGCTAATAATGATGACGAATTATTATTAGATGATGTTTTTGATGATGAAAATTTTGAAGAATGGAATTAAAACAATATTCAATTGTACTTGTTAACCTTGACCCTACAATAGGAAGTGAGATTAAAAAAACTCGCCCATGTGTAATTTTATCACCAAATGAAATTAATAAGTTCTTAAGGACAGTTGTTGTGGCTCAAATGACAACTAACTTGAATAAATATCCGACTAGAATAAATGTAAAACATAACGGTAAAAATGGGATGATTGCGATTGATCAAATTCGGACAATTGACAAGACTCGAATCTTAAAAAGATTTGATCTATTAACGAAATCTGAGATAGCAGACTGTAAAAGTATAATTAAAGAAACTTTTGTTGATTAAACTTGAATGTAATACAAATTCTGAAAAGCACTAATGACAACAGAGGTTTGCAATAATGGAGGAGCCTGTTGATTAATCGAAATTTTTGGATCTTTTATTAAAGTTGTTGCTTAAATTATAACTAAATAGATTTTTAATCAGCAATTATAGCAAGCTGCGGATCATTAATGAGAGTAATTAGTGTTTATTCATTAATAGCAATTCATCAACAAATTTTCTTGAATTTGAAAGCCTAGGTATTTTGTGCTGACCTCCTAACTTATCTTTCATTTTAAGCCATTGATAAAACAAATCCCTTTTTGCAATATTTAGTTGTAAAGGATTTAATGTCATATTATTTCTCCTTTTGGCTTCGTAATCGCTATTGATTTTTTGCAGCTCTTCGTCTAATGCCTTAGCAAAATGAGCTGAATTTTTTGGATTTTCTTTGAATTCAATCACCCACTCATGCGCACCTTTTTCTTTTCCTTCCATGAAAATGGGAGCTGCAGTATAATCTAAAATTTCTAAACCTTCAGCTTGGCAAACACGTTTTAAGGCATGTTCTGCATTTTCAATAATCAACTCTTCACCAAAGGCATTAATATGGTGTTTAGTTCTTCCTGAAACTCGAATTCGATACGGATAAGTAGAGGTGAATTTCACAGTATCTCCAATACTGTATCTCCATAAACCTCCGTTGGTTGTGATGACCATAGCATAGTTTTTTCCAATTTCAACTTCGCTAAGCGGAATAATTTTTTCTGTTGAAGTGCCGTAGGTTTCCATAGGGATAAATTCGTAATAAATACCATAATCTAATAATAATAGCATCTCATCCGTGTTATTTCTATCTTGCGAAGCAAAAAAGCCTTCCGAAGCATTGTATATTTGATAATACTTAAATGAAGAATCTTTGATGATTTTTTGGTATTGATGTTTATAGGGCTCAAAACTTACACCACCATGAAAATACACTTCTAATGAGGGCCATATTTCTTTAAGGTCAGATTTACCTGTTACTTCAAGTATGTGTTGAAGCAGCACCATCATCCACGAAGGTACCCCAGCTAAACTCGTTACTTTTTCTTGAATTGTCTCTTCTGCAATGGCATCTAATTTGGTTTCCCAATTACTCATTAATGACACTTCAGCACTTGGGGTACTACTAAAATCAGCCCAAAATGGCATATTATCAATAATCAAAGCAGATAAATCACCAAAAGAAGTGTCTCCATCTCTATAAATTTCTTTGCTGCCTCCTAATCTTAAATTTTTTCCTGTAAACAAAGAAGCCTCTGGATTATTATTTAGATACATGCAAAGCATATCTTTTCCTGCGGCAAAGTGGCAATCTTCTAAAGACTCTTGACTAACAGGAATAAATTTACTCTTGGCATTAGTTGTACCACTAGATTTAGCAAATAATTTAATAGGCGTAGGCCAAATAATATTGCTCTCTCCTTTTCTACAACGTTCTATGGTTGGCTGAAAACTTTCGTAAGTTTGAACGGGAAGTTTTACTGAAAAGTTAGAATAGTTTCTAATATTTGCAAAGTCGTACAATAAACCATATTCTGTATTTCTAGCTTTTTTCACCAAATTTAAGAGCAATTCATTTTGGACCTCATGCGGGTATTTCATAAAAAGCTCCATCTGATGAATTCTTTTTTTTAAGAACCATGAAGCAATAGAATTTACAATTGGAATAGGCATAATTAAATTATAAATACGAAATTTGTAATTGTAAAAAAACAACAATAATTTTTAAATTCAAAAGTAATATGTCGCAATTTGAAGGTGTTTTAAAAAAAATGATTACCGCTTACCAAAAGCCTATTCAATACTATCTAAATTTAGAAAAACACTTTTTACATGTCAATCAGCTACTAGGGAAGCAGTTAAAAATTGAATTTCAAAAATATCAATGCCTAAATTGTGGAGCTAATAAAAAGATTTTTAGACAGGGATTTTGCTACGATTGCTTTAATGAAACACCAAGAGCTGGAGAGTGGATCATGAAACCTGAACTTAGTAAAGCTCATTTAGATGAAGAAGATCGAGATTTGGAATATGAAAAGAAAGTTCAGTTGCAGCCACATATTGTTTATCTGGCTAATTCTAGTTCAGTAAAAGTTGGGGTAACTCGAAAATCTCAAGTACCAAC
Organism: Flavobacteriaceae bacterium; assembly: GCA_003564185.1. Classification (GTDB taxonomy): domain Bacteria; phylum Bacteroidota; class Bacteroidia; order Flavobacteriales; family Flavobacteriaceae; genus Psychroflexus. The sequence goes on along the minus strand of PXFS01000083.1, from coordinate 13,631 downwards.
CCGGTGGATTGACCAAGGCGCACATGAAGCCATTCAACTCCTTGAAACCCCTAACCGTTACTTAGCAGGGGTTGCTGAAGTAGCGCTAAAAGATTACGTCTCAGATAAAACCAACTGGCGTAACATGCTAAAAAATACTATTCAAGATGAAGATTTAGAAGCAAAAGCCAATGAATTGCAAGCGCATTTACCTGATGAAGTAAAAGACTATATTCTTAGTGATGAAAAGGAGTTTGCAATTGAATTTCCTGTTGAAAAATATCCAACAAAGCTAAAAAGTTTAAATTTAGCAAAGAACCCAATTTTTGAAGGAAAACTTGTAGGAATCAAAGGGCAATATCTAATTTTTGATGAAGATGTGGTTTTTAATGTTCGAAATGCTGAGGGTTTTTTTGTAAAAATTAGTTTGCAATAGTATTTTAATTACAAGCAAAAACCATATGGGTTAAATTTCCGTACTTACCTTATCTCCCTGTATTTTCATGCGGGAGACGAATGTGTGAGGGGAGGACTGATTTCTTTTGACTAGGTTGTTCTTTTTTGTCATCTCTTTTTCTTTGGCGTTGTAAGCGATCCTCTTCTTTCAATACTATTTTTTGAATTAATTCTTTAAAGGTATTGAAATCTACCGCATAGGAAATCCCAATCCCTTGGGTGTAGGCTAATTCCTCACCCACAAACTGAACATCACTTTCTCTATTGAAGACATTGGCTTGCAAACTTCCTGATTCATTAAGCAAAATATTAATTTCTACATTACCAAAAATGAAGCTTTCTGTAGTTCCACCAACAGGTACGCCAAAACGACCATTAATCAAAACACGATCAGTGATTTGTGTTTGAAAGCTCATACCTACCCGGTCACCCGTTTGGTTTTGGTCGGGTACACGTTGGGCTTGGGTATAATCTAAACCCACTTTAATTTTTCCATCTTCATCTGCTAACAAACCATCCATAATACTTGAAGCTCCTTCTACCAAATTTCCAGCAATAGCCCCCTGTCCACCAATTCCATCAATATTGTAGAATGTTCCTTGAGCCACTAAAGAAAGTGCTTGAATTTCAATATTTTCTCTTCCTTGTATTCGGTAATCTAATTCAGATTTTACAATGGAACTCAAATTGGGATAATTGATTTCAAAATTAATATCAGGTTGAATAATTTCTCCATTTAAATTGATCACCACTTCTACTGGGATGTCTCTATTTATACTGGGGTTTTCAAGTACCATAGCCGGATTAGCCTGAGTTTTATAGATGGCTTGTACATCCATATTAGCTCGAAACGGGTCACCGTTCCAAACCAAGGTTCCTCCAGGTTGAACATTAAATTTCTTGTTCACAATACCTGCATACCTGAAATCATAAATACCCTCTGCAACTTCAAAATCACCAAACATAGTAAATTTTCCGTTGGTATTAATTTCAATTAGTAAGTTTCCTGTTCCTCTTCCTTTCAAGCTACTACCACTACTTTTATCAACTACAATTTCAACTTCAGCATCCTCGGTAATATCTAAGTCAAAATTCATCTCAATCCCTTTTACGTCATCAATTTGAAAACTTCTTCCCTCAATTTGAGCTAGTTTATCTTCAGGTGTTAAAAAGTAAATGTAGTTAGCTTCGCTCAAAAATTCGGTATCATCTAGTGGAATTTTAAAAACAGTATTTTTATTTGTACGAGCGTTAACGTTGATGTTCAATTCATCAGTAGGGCCAGTAATTTCTGAGTTACCTGTAATAAAAGCAGTACCATAATATAGGGCTCCTTCTTCGTATTCGGTATCTAAAACCAATAAATTTTCACCACTAATGTTTAAATCGAGTTCCCAATTGGTAAAGAAATCACTTTCAATAAATCCATCTAACCTACCTGTTGTTTCGTACTTAGTATCTTGAATATTAACTCCTGTAAAAATGAAATCATTGTCAAATAAATTTACTGTTGGTTGGTCTAAAAAATCTAAATCTACATTTAAATAAGGAACTTGTAAGCCTGCTTTATCCATCTCAATTGTACCATTGAAAAGAGGACGATTAAGCAAGCCTGTAAGTTTTAAATTGGCTGTTGCAGAGCCTCTTATTTGCTGAATTACATCACCACCAATTGGAGATATTGGTGCTAATGGAAGTTGGTTGGAAACAATATCGATATTGTATTCTTGCTGATTGTCTTTTCTGAAAATTTCACCTTTGGCTTCAAGCAGTGCTTCTTGATTTTCATCAACTAAATTTACACTGATGTCAAAATTATCAAATTCATCTTCTCCATTAGCTTCTAACTTGAGCATACCATATGCATAATCATTTAGCTCAAAATTATTGATTTGGGTATTGAGATTTGTACTTATTAAATCCTCTTTTTGAAAATAGTGAAGATTTCCAGAAAGCAAACCATTGACTCTCATCCGTTTATTTTCAGGCAATATTTTTTCAAGTTCTACCTGATTTAAATTTAGATTCAAATCTTTATAATTGTTTTCTTTTATAAAGCCATCAAGTTCAATTTTGGCTTGATCATGGCTGATACTAATAGCGTTGAAGCTAAAGTTTTTTAAATTTCTATCTAAACTAACCTTATTCTTTGAATTTCTTTCTTTGTTAATATCCCATTCGTAATCTTGGTAATTTATTTTTGAAGGGTTAAAACCTACAACAAGTTGATCTTCTTCGGTTGAAGTTTGGTATAAATTGATATCAAATATATCTTCACTTTTGTTTCCGCCTTTAAATTGTGAACGAATAAACAACGTATCGTTTTGTGTCTGATTAATCAAACTGAAATCTTCCACTTTATAAAAAGAAGTTTTTAATTCATCAACTCTTACAATGGTATTGACCAACGGATCTTGGTTATTGATTTCTAAATTGATTCCTTTCAAAATATTACCGTAAGCTTCAATTTCAGGAGAATTAAAATTAACTCGAAAGTAATTTTCATTAGCTACGATACTTCCCTCAATTTGAGTTCCCGCATCAAATCTTACTTGCGGGAACAATGCCTCTACAATTTTATCGTAAATAGCCAATTCAAAATCCACATAAGCAAATTCACTTTTTTCTTTTTTCTGTTTGAAATATAAGTTTTCAATGGCTTCTCTTACTATTTCAGGAAGCTCTGTTAATAGGTATATTCCGTTAATTTCTCCTTGAATAATTTCAGGAGCATTAAGGCTGATTCTTCTAACATCATCATCAAAAATGGAGCTAGCACTGAGGTCGTCAAACTCAAAATCCCCTTGAGAACTGGTATAGGTAAAATTATTAAATTTCAATTTTCCGGTAGCATTATTAATGCTATTGCCTTGAATGTCCATAACTAAATTTCCTTGCAATTGAGCAATGCTATCGTTTTTGAATAAATTGGTTTTTACTAAGTCAGCAAAATCTATTTGAGCTTCAAAATCATAGGTATTTCCTCCTTCGCTTAAATCTGCTAAACCTTTAAAATCAAATTTGAAGTTTGTATCATTAGATCTTATATTCCCATTAAAGATAGGATCTTCTAGATTTCCATTTATATTAATATTCTCATAGGTATAACCACGATAAGTAAAAGCATCAAAGTAGCCTTCTAAGTAGGTAGCTAAGTTTTCAATTTCAAAACTTCTACCATCAATATTTAAATCAAACGATGTTAATCCCAATTGATCATTCAATAGAATTTGATCTAGAAGAATATCTTCAAAAATCAATTCTCCTTTATAAGTCACATTTTTAGACTGATTCAGATCTTTAAAACTGATATTTAAATAGGCTTTTCCAACATCAGTTTTTACATTTAAGTCTGTGGTAAGGTTGGCTTCATCAATTTTTGCATAGCCCTCAAAGGTCATTTCGCCAAAGCGATTAAGCGCATCTGGGATATTATCTCCTATAATTCTGGGGAGTAAATTGGCTAAATCAATAAAATCTGTTGTTAATTGGTCAAAATCACCCTCTACTATAAAGTTTTCATCGCGGTCTAATAGGTTTTTTATGCTTAGGTGCTTCGAATTTAAATTTGTTTTTCTCAGCCCATTAAGTTCAACATCGTGTAAGTTTAAATTATTTAAACTACCTTTTAAATTTGTTTTTAGATTAATTTTTTGGCCATAGCCAAATTCATTATAAATCTTACTTAAATCAATACTGGATATTTCTGAATCGGTAATTTTTGCATCAAAAAGAACTTGGTTGGTGAAATCAGATAGGTCATTTTTAGCGTAATTCATTTGAATATCTCCACTTAACTTAGATACATCTGTTTGTAGAAAAGTGTTTTCAAGATTCATCTGAGTGGGGGTGTATTTAAAGTTGGTTTTTAGATCTTTTAATACGTATCCATCTACTGTAATTCCATTTAAATTTAGCAATTGAAGGTCTACCTCGCTTCCCAAAACATTAAGGTCTCTAAGATTGAAATTAAGTTGATTCAATTCTATAAGATCAGGTTGATCTTTTCTGAAATCCTTGACCACAAGTCGACTGTCGGTAATTAATAAATAGTCTAAATGTAATTGGAATTCATTTCTATCTTTTTGTCTATCCTTTGGTTGGTGTTTTGAAAATGATTTGATTAAATAATCAAAATTATTGTAGTCTTCACCTTCATAATGGATGATTTTTAGGGTTAAATCTTGAAACCTTCCACCACTAAGTTTAAAATCATTATCTGCAAAATTCCTGATGTTAAAAAGCGAAGTTTCAAATTGTTTGAAATCAATCAAGGTGTCTTGTTGATGATCTTCTACGTAAACATTCTGCAATTTTAGTTGACCATTTAGCCCTACTTTAAATTTTTCAATGTAAATATTTGTCCCATATTCCTTATTTATTTTTGTAGTAACTTCGTGAGCAACAAAGGTTTGCACTGCAGGAATAGTCAAAATAACAAACAGTAAAACCAATAGCAAAAATAGTCCTGCTAATATTCTGAGTAATATGTTGGTAATTTTCTTAAGCATGCCCTTCTAAACCATTACAAAAGTACACTTTTAATGCCAATTAATGAGGCTTAGAGCATTACATCTGGATTCTAATTGGAGTTGTTAAAGTTGGATTGTGCACTAAAAATATAAAACAAGTCATCCCGTAAAAAATAACGGTTCAAAATCATTCACTCTATCAAGTTTTAATGAATACGCATTGGCTTACTATTTTTGTATAACAATAGCCTTAATTTTTATAGAACTTATGATTTCTCAACAAGCTTCTATTAAAAGTCAGGATATAATAAATTTTAAGTAGCTAAAAATTTTTCTTGTTCCTCAGGGGTTGGCATGGGGCAGGTTTCCAATTTGCCAAACCAATCATACCGATTTTTGGCTACATAATCATACACCAAATTTCGAAATGCTTCTGGTAGATACTGAAAAATCCCAAATAATGGCCAAGCTCCAGAAAGTTTTTTAGCAACTTCTAAAGCGGCTGTCGACTTTAAATAGTAAGCTTTTCCTGGATTGATGAGAATGATAGAATCAATTTTTTCAGTGTCAATGCCTCGTTCTTCGGTTAGCTTTTTACCCAAATCTGATTGCAAAGAAGCAAACCTAAAAAGGTCATTTTTGTCTCTTTTGATGATAAAACGTACCGAATCATTGCAAAAATTGCAAACACCGTCAAATAACACAATTTGTTTTCCTTCTGGCAACTGATTTTCCATAGCTCAATATAGCAATAAAATTACTTATTTTTTCTTTTTAGGTCGTTTAACAAGTTCTAATTGGTCTACAGCCACGCTGGTAGTAAACGCACCATAATTCACAACAGCTTTACCTTTTTCAATGCTTTCTAGTGTTCCTACTGCTTTACCGTCAATCATTCTTACTTCGTCATTCACATATAGCGGAGGTCTTTCCACATTTTCTTTCTTTTTGGCTTCTGCTTCTTGTTTTTCTTTTTCCTTCTGTTTTTCTTGCCTTATTTTCTCAACCTTTTTGTTCAATTCTTGTTTTACTCGATGCTCTTCACGCTTTTTACGTTGCTGTTCGCGTTTACTTTCTCTTAATCGCTTTGAATTTTCTTTTTCAATTAGCTTCATAAACTCGCCAATCAGTTGCTTTTTATTCTTGTTGTTGAAATATTTTTCGCCCAGCGAATTGATTTTCTCTCCCAAGCTAATCATACGCTGATTAGAATCATAGAGCTCTTGGTACTTGACTAGCTTATCTTGAATTTTCGAATTGATTTCATCCAGTTTCTCTTGTTCCTCCTGAGCAGCTAATTTTTTATTTTCAAATTCAGAGGTTGTCTTCGCTAATTTTGAACGTTGCATTTGAAGCTTAGCAATGCTTTTATCAAATCTAATTTTTCCGCGTTCAACTTTTTTCTTAGAGCGATTGATTAAGCTATAGGGTATTCCATTTTTTTGAGCTACTTCAAACGTGAAGGAGCTTCCAGCTTCGCCTAATTTTAACTTAAACACAGGTTCTAATGTAGAAGAATCAAAAAGCATGTTGGCATTGACAATTTCTTTGGTTTCATTCGCCATCATTTTCAGATTGGCGTAATGCGTGGTAATAATTCCGTAAGCTTTCTTTTCATAAAACACTTCCAAAAATGTTTCAGCCAGGGCACCACCTAATTCGGGATCGGTACCAGTTCCAAATTCATCAATTAAAAACAAGGTTTTATCGTTGCATTTCTTCAGGAAACTACGCATGTTTTTAAGTCGGTAAGAATAGGTACTCAAATGATTTTCAATGCTTTGATTATCGCCAATATCAGTGAGAATTTCATCAAAAAAGCAGAGCCTTGAAAACTCGTGAACGGGCGCTAACATGCCACTTTGCAACATCAATTGCACCAAGCCAACTGTCTTTAAGGTAATACTTTTACCGCCCGCGTTTGGCCCTGAAATTACAATGATTTGATTGTCTTTATTAAGTGTAATGTCTTGCGGATAGGTTTTTTTCTTTCGTTTGTTGTTATCGATCAATAACAAAGGATGATAGGCATCTTTTAAATATACTTCTCGGTCTTTGGTGATTTTGGGCAGCAAGCCTTGGTAAGTTTCGGCATACCTTACTTTAGCTGAAATTAAATCGATTTCACTAAGCAAGTTCTGGTAATCACCTAAAAGATCTCGATACGCCCTTACCTTTTCGGTCAATTGCTTTAATATACGTTTGATTTCTTCTTCCTCATCGTAAATTAACTGACTCAATTCAGAATTGTAATGCGCTGTTTCTTCGGGTTGCATATAGACAATACTTCCCGTTTTAGACTGCCCAAGCACTTTACCCTTCACCTTTCTTCGGTACATGGATTTTACCGCTAAAACACGCATATTTTCAACAATGGATTCTTTAATTTCATCCAAGAAACCTTGTGCATTATAGCGACTCATAGCTGAAGCAAAACTGCTTCCAATTTTAGATTTCACCACTTGTAGAGATCTTCTGATATTGGATAGTAGGGGAGAGGCTTCATCTTTAACTTCGCCATAGCGATTAATGACTTGGTCTATATTTTCAATTAAGTAGGTGGTTAGCTCTACGGGGTCGCTGGTTTGGTATAGTCTTGGGTAAAGTTCTTTGTATTTTCTAAAATGTAAAATTAGCTGATTAGCAGTTTCAGAAATGCTTTTGATTCGTCTAAAACTAATCACTTCTAAAGTAGAATTTTCAACTCCTAAGATTTTAATTTCTTCATCAATAGGATCAAATCCATGATTGGGTATAGGTTTTTCTTCCCACGCAGAACTTTTGTATTCTTGGGTTTGCTCTAAGGCAAACATGCTTCTTTTGTAGGATTTAAAGGGCTTTAGCAATAAAGCTTTTTCTCTTCCTTTTTCGGTGGTACAATTTTCGGCAAGTTGAATTCTAACCTGAGGGAATTCTAAATCAATTAAAGTTTTATCGCTAACTTTTACCATAAGTTTTTTTACATTCGCAAGTACAAATGTAGTGATAATGATGAGCTTTGAACTTTCAGAAAATTGGAAAAAAGTCTTAAAAAATGAATTTGACCAAACTTATTTTACAGCATTGATGCAATTTGTTCAAAAAGCTTATCAAGAAAAGCTTTGTTTTCCTCTCCAACAGCAGATTTTTAGAGCATATCAGCTTACAGATATTGCCGATGTAAAAGTGGTTATTTTAGGTCAAGATCCCTATCATGGAGTAGGGCAAGCAAATGGTTTAGCATTCTCCGTTCAACCTGGGGTTGCTTTTCCACCCTCATTAAAAAACATTTTTTTGGAGCTTAAAAATGATGTAGAAAATGAGATTCCATTTTCTGGCGATTTAACGCATTGGGCTAAGCAAGGAGTATTTTTATTAAATTCCTGTTTAACGGTTACCTCTTCGCAAGCTGGCAGCCATTCTAACAAAGGTTGGGAAAAGTTCACAGACGCTACAATCAGTGCTATTTCAGACCAAAACAGCGGAGTTGCCTTTTTACTTTGGGGCGGTTATGCCAAGAAAAAAGCCAAGTTAATCGATTCCAGCAAGCACTTGATTTTAACCAGCGGACACCCGTCGCCATTAAGTGCTAATCGCGGTTATTGGTTTGGCTGCAAACATTTTAGCAAGACTAATGCGTACCTACAGGAGCAGGGAAAAGAAGTAATTGAGTGGTGATGTTTTATTTTGGATATAAAAATATTGAATCATAAAAACCCAAAAGTGTTCCTCTATTTCAAAGAACACCAAAAACATAAAGCAACAAATAAGCAAATGAAAAAATACATCAAAATAGGACCGGGGGCTTTTATTGCAGCGGCATTTATGGGGCCGGGAACAGTTACTGTTTGCAGTTTAGCAGGTGTTCGTTTTGGTTTTGACTTGCTTTGGGCCTTGATATTTTCCATTATTGCTACGATTATTCTTCAAGGAATGTCGGCGCGTATTGGTCTGGTAACAAAACAAGATTTAGTAGAAGCCTTTCCAAAAATTTTACCCAATCGTTTTTTATTGTACAGCGTAGTTGCCTTGGTTATGTTGGCAATAGTGGTGGGAAATTCGGCTTACGAAGCAGGGAATATTGGTGGTGCCAGCCTTGGTTTTAGTTTGCTTGTTGGCCAAATTTACGTTGATGTTTTTGGCCTATCAATTAATTATGTAGCTATATTAATCGGTATTGTTACTTATTTCATTTTAAGTACTGGTAATTATAAGAAAATTGAAAAGGTATTAGTGACTCTAGTTATTCTAATGAGCCTATCTTTTTTAAGCACAGCCATCCTTACACAACCCAACTTAAGCGACTTGTTTAGCGGCTTTGTTCCTACTTTAAACAGCGATAATTTATTAACTGTTATGGCGATTATAGGAACAACCATTGTCCCTTACAACCTTTTTCTTCACGCATCTGTGGTACAAGAAAAATGGAAAGATACGTCCGGAGTTAAGGAATGTCAGCGGGATTCCATGTCAGCAATTATTCTAGGCGGTTTGGTTTCCATGAGCGTATTAGTTGCAGCTGCTGCCTTACCTCAATCTGAAATTAAAGATATTATTGATTTAGCAGAAACCTTAGTACCCCTTTACGGCGCTATGGCAAAGTATCTTTTGGCTTTTGGTTTTTTTGCTGCGGGAATTACATCTACAATTACAGCAGCCATGGCGGCTGCCTATGTCCTGAAATCCAGCCTTAAGCTGTTAGGTGTTGACCATCCAAGAGTTTATGAATTCACCTGGAAATTAGTTGTTTTAATAGGTGTTGTGCTGGCAAGTTTTAGCCTAAAACCTATTCATTTAATAGAAGTAGCTCAAGTAAGCAATGCAATTTTGCTTCCATTCATCGCAATTTTCTTATTGTTAGTTGCTAATGCTAAATCAGTTATGGGAAAGTTCAAAAACACCCGTGTACAAAATCTTTTGGGAGTTGTTACCGTAACTTTATGTTTTTTATTAAGTGCCTATTTGATGTATAAGGTTTTAGTGTTGTAATTACCCCAGGCTTTTGTAAGGATAGTAAATAAATACTTAGAATTTTTTCTTTCTTTAATAAAAAACTGCATATTTGTGTTAAGATTTATTAACAAAAATTTCATAAGTGTGGGAGAAGATAGTATTAATCAACAGCAAGTAAACCAAATCGAAATTAGAGACAATTCAAAAAGAGCAAAATTATTACTTTATGTGTTTTATGCCTTGATAGGGATAACATTATTAAATATCTTAACAGGCTATAATGAACTTCGAATTTTAAAAAATGCAGAAATGGGGTTTTTTGTTTCTGAAAGCGAAGCAGAGTTTACCGATTTAATGCAAGGTATAGCTGGATTATTAGGTTTGATTGTCTATATTACATCAGTTGTTGTTTTTATTATGTGGTTTAGAAGAGCTTACGGGAATTTGCATAGAATGGGCATTTCATATTTAAAAAATACTGAGTCAATGGCGGTTTGGACTTGGTTTGTTCCTTTTATCAATCTTTATAAACCTTTTCAAATCATGAGTGAAATATGGCTAGAAACACAAGAGAAAATAAAGAAGCTTGATGCTGAGTACATCATAAAAAGTGGAACATTACTAATTGCTTTGTGGTGGTCTTTGTTTTTAATTTCAGGGTTTTTAGGAAGGTACGTTTTACAAACATCATTTAAAGACGAGACTCTTGAACAGCTAATATTACATTCGGAGATGAGTTTATACTCAGATATTTTAGAAGTCCCTGAGGCATTATTAGTCATTTTAATTGTATTGAAAATTTCAAAAATGGAAGTTGTTTTAAAAGAGAAAGTTGAAGCATCTTTAGAAAGTCAAAGCGCCGATTAGTTGAACCTTGTAAGACTATTTTGTGTTCTTACATAGCTTTTTATAAATGAAATGGAGAGCAAAATCATTTTACTCTCCATTCAATTAATCTTTAAACTAAAACATCAAATTATCTTAAATTAGCTCCTAACTGTTTTTCAAACTGAAGTTTTAATTTGTTCATTAACTTGTCTACTTGTTTGTCGGTTAAGGTTTTGTTCTCGTCTTGAAAAATGAACTTAACGGCATAACTTTTCTTTCCCTTTGGCAAATTATCACCCATATAAACATCAAATAAATCTATTTTTTTAAGTAAGTTTTTACCGGTCTTAGTGGCAATCTCTTCAAGTTCATTAAATTTAACATTATCGTTTAATAGCAAAGCAAAATCTCTTCTTATGCTTGGATATTTAGGGATTTCTTGAAAGGTAAATTGGTTAGTGCGCGAAGCAGTCAGCATTTCTTCCCAGTTAAAATCAGCAAACAATACTTCCTGTTCTATATCAAATTTCTTTAAAATTGATTTTTGAACGGTGCCAAAACTCACTAGTTGTTTTTTATTATGAATTAACGAAATAGCTTCATTAAAAACACTTGATTCAGCAGTTTTCAATTTGATTGAATCAATGCCCAACCTTTCAAAGATGCTGTCAACAACTCCTTTAAAGTAAAAGAAATCTGTTTTTTCGAGAGCATTAGTCCATGATTCAGGATTTTTCTTGCCTGTTACAAACAAGGCTAAGTGTTTAGGTTCATGGTAGCCTTTAGCATATTTATGATAGGTTTTTCCAAATTCAAAAAACTTAACATCCTCATTTTTTCTGTTGATATTATAGGCAAGGCTTTCTAGTCCAGAAAACAGCATACTTTGTCTCATTACAGCTAAATCTTGACTAAGCGGATTTAAAATCTCAACTTGGTTTTCTTTGCTTATGGTGTTGGAGTAGTCTGTATATTTTGCAGTAGTTAATGAATTGGACATGATTTCAGAAAATCCCTTTCCAACTAGCTGCTGAGCTGTGATTTGCTGAATTTTATGATCATCAAATTTATCACTTAAAGAAACAGATACGTTAAATTTTTCGTTTAATGGAATATTGTTGTATCCATAAACTCTTAGAATTTCTTCAATTACATCTACCTCACGTTGAACGTCTACTCTATAGGAAGGAATGGTTAAGCCTAATCCACTTTCAGTGACATTATTTACTTTAATTTCAAGCGATGATAGTATGTTTTTGATGATATTGGTATCTATTTCGTGACCAATAAGTTGATTGATTTTACTAAAGCTTAGGAAAACCTGAAAATCTTCAATTTTCTTCGGGTATAAATCATCTATATCACTAGTTACTTTTCCTCCAGCAATTTCTTCAATTAAAATACAAGCTCTTTTTAAAGCATACTCAATACTGTTAGGGTCAATACCACGTTCAAATCGAAATGAAGCATCGGTATTTAGCCCGTGCCTTTTTGCTGTTTTTCTCACACTTATTGGGTCAAAATAAGCACTTTCTAAAAAGATATTATTGGTATGAGAAGTTACACCAGAGTCCAAGCCACCAAATACACCCGCAATACAAAGTGGTTTTTCTTCGTCACAAATCATTAAATCCTCTTCATGAAGTTCACGGGTAACTTCATCTAAGGTGGTAAACTTTGTTCCTTTTTTTAATGTCTGAACAATAATTTTATTGCCTTTAATTTTATCGGCATCAAAAGCGTGAAGGGGTTGTCCAAGTTCGTGCAACACATAATTGGTAGCATCTACAATATTATTAATGGGTTTTAAACCAATAGCTTTGAGCCTATTTTGAAGCCATGCAGGTGAAGCTTTTACACTCACCCCAGACAACGTAACTCCAGCATATCTTGGAGCTAACTTACTGTCTTTAACTTCTATATTGATTTTTCTGCTCCTGTCTTCAACATGAAAACTACTTACAGTTGGCGTATTTAACGGGGTGTTTTTATCCATTTGAATTAGCCCAGCTCTTAAATCTCTTGCCACTCCCCAATGACTCATGGCATCGGCTCTGTTGGGGGTGAGCCCAATTTCAAAAACTTGGTCAATTTCTATTTCAAAAATATCTTTTAATGGAGTTCCAGGTTGTAGGTTTTCAGCTAATACCATAATACCATCATGACTTTCCCCTAAGCCAAGCTCATCTTCGGCGCATATCATACCGTGGCTAGCTTCTCCTCTAATTTTCCCTTTTTTAATCTTCCAAGCTTCACCCTTTTCATCGTAAAGTGTTGTACCAACTGTAGCTACAGGAACTTTCTGTCCTTTTGCCACATTGGGTGCTCCGCATACAATTTGAAGCTCTTCATTTAAACCAATATCTACTTTAGTAAGTTGAAGTTTGTCAGCGTTAGGATGTTTTTTACATTCAGTTACATGTCCAACTACCACTCCCTCAAGACCTCCTTTAACAGATTCAAAATGTTCTACACCTTCCACTTCAAGACCTAAATCAGTGAGTAAGGAATCTGCTTCATCAGTGCTTAAATCGGTATTGATAAACTGCTTTAGCCAGTTATAAGATATCTTCATAAGTTCTTCTCAAATATCCCGCAAATATATAAAACCAAATTAAAATTGCAGTTGTATTAAGGGCTTTTATAAAGTTGAACTATTAGTTTATTCTTAGAGATAGGATTTAATTTTTTTCTGATTTAATAAGTAAGGTAGAGCTAGGGTTTAATTGGATATTACTAGCCAATTGTCGTAATAATTTTATTTTTGCCCAGTATATAGTAAGTTTTAAAATTAAAATTTTTTTGATTCTTCAAAAATTTGAAGATTATTTTTCTACTTGATATCTATTTTATGAAAGTGAATTTTTTTACTTTTTTAGTCTTATGCTCAGTTTTGACTGCTATCTCTCAAGAAGTATCTGTAAAGGACATGAGCACTAACCAACCGATTAAAGGGGTTAAAAT
>PXFS01000030.1 GCA_003564185.1 Flavobacteriaceae bacterium | reverse complement strand
TTTAAAAAGCATGCCAATTTCTTTAGAAAGCTGATTGGATTGCGCCAATAATTCATCCAGTTGAGCTTGAGTTGCCCGTCTTTTTTCATCTAACGATATGATTTGATCAAACAATGGTCCCGCATCAAAATTTCTTTTTTTTAGCGCTTCCGTGTAAGCTTCTTTGTGCTGAATGATTTTTTTTACCTCTAACATTATTGCTGCTTTATGGTTTTCAGAATTTTATGAATGCGCAAATTTAATGATTTTTGTGAGGTAGGTTATATGAGTAAACACAAAATAAATAGTCTTATTTTGGGTTTAACGCTTCTAAAACCTCCAGCGTAATATCTTTACCACGTTTGGCATAAAGAATATTGGCGGATTCATTGCTCCCAAAAATATAAGTGTAATTATTCTCTTCACCATATTTAGCTACTTTATTCCTCACCTCTTTAATAATTTCAGCAATCACCTCATCACTTTCGTCTTGTAAAGCTGTGGTTTTTTCCTGTCGCTCCTTAAGCAAACGCTCTTGCAATTCTGCTAGTTCATTTGTTTTACTTTCACGTTCCTTTGCAGGTAATTTATTATAAGTTTTTTGGAAGAATTCATATTGCTTCTGAAAGTCTTTTGCATCCCGATCTAATTCACGAGTTAATTCTTTATTTCTCTTTTCAAATTCCTTTTTAGCTTTTTTCATTTTATGATAACCTCTAATTAATTCTTGGTTATCTACATAAGCTGTTTTTTCATTTTCTATACACGAGGTAAAACTGAACATCAAAATAAAAATAAAGGCAAAAAGTTGAATTTTTTTAATCATAACTGAAATCTATATTAATTTAGTTTATTATTATTTTTTATTATTAAAAACTAATTCGATTCATGTGTTTTAAACGATGAAAATCATCTAATCTTATTAAAGCATCACTAAAGCTTTAAAAGTTGAAATATAGGCTTATTTAGGACTTTTAGGGTGTTGATACCACTAATCAAATGAAATTACGTAATCAAATGTATAAAATGATTTTTGATTGTCAATTAGATAATTATAATTTTTGGTGGGTTCGACCCCTACGGGGTCGTTGACAAACAGGTTGGACATTTATTTCTATAAACATATGACCCCGTCAAGTCTCATTTGCATTAATTTTTCGGTTTCTGGAAAATATACAGCTTAGACGACCATTCTTTGTTTTTTCGAGCACGTGCGTTAGATTTCCAAGCGACTTTCAAGGCATTGAGCTTGGAATTTGTGCCCTTGTATTTTTCGGAAAGTAAAGAAACGTAAAAAGCATCTAAAGTGAGTGGCTCATCCGTAATGCTTAAAAAACCTTTTTCTGCGAATAACTTTTTAATTCCATAAGAAGAAAAATGAAAAAGATGTCGAGGCACATCAAAAGCGGCCCAATGCTTTTTATAATATCCAGCATCGTAAGAATTGAAATTTGGAAGGGCTACAAAAACATAGGCTTCTTCGTTTAAATAGTGATGTAAATTTTCTACGTATGCAAAAGGATCATGCACATGCTCTAAAACATGAAACATACTAATTAAATCGAATTTTCCTTGAACTTCTTCTAAGGTGGAATGAATTTCAAGTTTTTTTTGGCTTGCAATGGCATTTGCTTTAGCGTTTGGCTCAACTCCAACAGCATTCAATTTATTTTTTTGAAGTAACCATAAAAGATCTCCTGTACCACAACCAATATCCAATACACTTTTTGCGCGTGTATATTTTTTAATCCATTTCAGTTTTTTTTGAAGCATTAACTGTTTAGCAATTCCATAAACCAAATCCATTAAGCTTGAAACTTTATTAGAATGCGAAATGTATGCTTTAGAATCGTAATAGAATCCGATTTTTTCAGGACTGGGCTGAGGCTGAGTTTCAAAAATTTGGTATTCTTGATTCCAAACCAATTTAAATTCCTCCTGAGTTTTAAAGTAGTCTTTAGTGTAAAAATCGGATTTTTCTATACGCATAAGCTTATTGTTCCACGTGGAACATTTAATGATTTATCTCCCCATATGCACCAACAAAACTGAAATATCTGCTGGATTAACTCCAGAAATTCGGGAGGCTTGTGATACGGTTCGGGGTTGAATTTTTGCTAATTTTTCTCGGGCTTCAAAAGACATTGACTTTAATTGTGAATAATCAAAATTGTTTGGAATCTTTAAATTCTCTAAACGATTTAGTTTATCTGCATTTTGCTTTTCTTTATCAATATATCCTGCGTATTTCACTTGAATTTCGACTTGCTCTAAAATCTCTGCATCTAAATCATTTTCTTCTACATAGTTTTTGATGCGTTCCAATTGAAGCATGTCATCCATTTCGATATTTGGACGAGCAAAAATCTTAAATAATTTCCCTTGTTGTTTTACAGGACTCGAGTTTTTTTCTTCTAAAATCGGATTAATTTCATGAGTTGTAACAGAAGTTTCTTTGAAGAAATTGACAAAATCTGTCGATTTTCGCTGCTTCTCTTCTACTCTTTTCATACGTTCTTCAGAAGCAATTCCTAAATCAAAAGCTAATGGCGTTAATCTAAAATCGGCATTATCTTGACGCAATAAGGTTCTGTATTCAGCTCTTGAAGTAAACATACGGTAAGGCTCTTCCGTGCCTTTGGTAATTAAATCATCAATTAAAACACCAATATAGGCTTCGTTGCGCTGTAAAATAAAAGGTTCTTTCTCCTGAATACTAAGAGCAGCATTTATACCTGCCATTAAACCTTGTGAAGCCGCTTCTTCGTAACCTGTTGTTCCATTAATTTGCCCTGCAAAATATAATCCTTCAACTAACTTAGTTTCTAGGGTATGTTTTAATTGCGTTGGCGGGAAATAATCGTATTCAATAGCGTAACCGGGTCTAAAGAATTTTACGTTCTCAAAGCCTTCTACTCTTCGCAGGGCTTTGAACTGAACATCTTCAGGTAATGAAGTAGAAAATCCATTCACATAAAATTCAACCGTATTCCAACCTTCTGGTTCAATAAACATTTGATGCCTATCCTTGGAGGCGAAACGATCAATTTTATCTTCTATACTCGGACAATAACGTGGTCCAATAGATTGAATTCTACCGTTAAACATCGGTGAACGGTCAAATCCTTCACGAAGTAAATCATGAACCTCTTGTGAAGTATAAGTCATCCAGCAAGAACGTTGTTTGGTTAGTGGCTTAGTTGAATCTGAATACGAAAATTTAGCAGGTTGTTCATCACCAGGTTGCTCTGTCATTTTAGAAAAATCAAGTGAGCGTCCATCAACTCGTGGTGGCGTTCCTGTTTTCATTCTTCCAGCCTCAAAACCTAAGTTGATTAAATCGGCAGTAATTCCAGTAGAGGCCCTCTCTCCTGCTCTACCTCCTCCAAAATTTTTATCGCCTATATGGATTAAACCATTTAAAAAAGTACCGTTGGTTAAGATAACTTTCTTGGCCTTGATTTCAATTCCTAAAGAAGTCTTGACGCCTGTAATTTTATTATTTTTAACGATTATTCCGCTCACCATCTCTTGATAGAAATCCAGGTTGGGAGTTTGCTCCAATTTTAATCGCCAATGTTCTGCAAACATCATACGGTCACTTTGCACCCTTGGACTCCACATAGCAGGTCCTTTGGATTTATTCAGCATTTTGAACTGTATGGCCGAAGTATCAGAGACAATTCCGCTATAACCTCCTAAGGCATCAATTTCGCGAAGTATTTGCCCTTTTGCAATACCTCCCATGGCGGGATTACAGGACATTTGAGCAATATTTTGAAGGTTCATAGTGACCAATAAAGTAGAGTGCCCCATATTGGCACTCGCAGCAGCGGCTTCACTACCTGCATGACCTCCTCCAACAACAATTACATCATAGGTATCTAAAAACATAATTTTCTTCTTAATGTTCCACGTGGAACAATTCCATCATTCGTTCTTCTTCTTCTCTCATTTTAGCTTTTTCCTCAGCAGTTTCATCTTTGAAACCGATGCAGTGAAGTATTCCATGAATCATCACTCGCTTTAATTCTTCGTCTAAAGAAATTGAAAAAGTTTCTGCATTATCACGTACACGTTGGGTGCTAATATAAATTTCAGCAAACAAAAGATTTGATTGAGAATCATCAAAAGTTATTATATCAGTATAAGTATTGTGATTGAGGTACTGCTGATTAATTTCCAATAAATAATCATCATCACAAAAAGTGTAGAGAATATCTCCTATTTCTTTCTGGTGAGAAACAACAACCTTTTCTATCCAATTTTTATAGCTTAATTCATTATTCAGTTGAAAGTCGTTCTTGCTTTCAAAATTAATTAGTGCGCTCATCAAAATACAACTTAATCAAATCTTTATATTTGGTTTGCAAAGGTAATTGTTGTCTATTTAATAATTCAGTAGTATTGAAATATTCTTTTGCACGTTCTAAATCTTCAGCAGTGGAATTTTCAAATTGATTTTTGGCGGTTTCTGCTTGGCGTTCTTCTTCCTGACCTTGCTTTTGTGCCGCTTCCTCTAATTTCAATAATTGATGTTTCACTTCTTCCATTTGTTTTAAGACATCACTGCTTAAACCTTTCATCAATAATTCTTGTTCTAATTTTTCTAAACTCTTAGACAGATATCTGGAATCCTTGTCTAAACCAAGCTGTTTAATTCGGTCTTCTAGTTGATTCTTTAAATCTTGTTGCTTTTTATAAATTTCGTAGAGTTGGCCCGAAGACATTTCTGACTCGTCATCTCCTTCTTGTAAATTATCGCCATCTTCTCCATCATCTCCTGAGCTACCTTCATTAGAATTTTGGTCACCATCTTGTCCATCTCCGTCTTGACCTTCTCCATCACCTTCTTGCTGACCTTCTGAAGAGTCGCCATCTTCGCCTTGCTGTCCGTTTTCTTCACCACCAGAATCGCCCATTTGCTGTTGCATTTGTTCTTTTAATTCATCGTGAGATTTGATGATGTCCGATAATTGTTCGCCAGGCTTGTCTCCTTCACTTCCCTCTCCAGAAGAACCACTGCCTGAACCACCTGAAAGCTGGTCTTGCATATTATCTAAAGCGGAATCTAAAAGCAAGGCCAAATCATTGGAATACGTCATGGTAAACTGCTGATTGGAATTGGCCAAGCGTACTTGATTATCCGCTAATCTTTCTAAAGACTTATCTATATTAAATGAAATATCAGAGAGTTTTGTAGTGATTTGTTCTGAAATCATTTCGTTACGTAAAGCAAGTGCATATAAACTGTCGTCTATGTGTTTAAAATTTTCACGCAATTCGGCTTGTTGTCTTAGTTTGCTGGCGAATACAGGATTGCTATTATTGGAATTTTTAAATTCTTCCATTAGGTTTTCTTGCTGGAATGAAAAAGTAACCAAATTATCTAATATCTGTCTGAGCATTTCCATATCCTCTTGGGCTTGTTCCTCACCACCCATCATCATAGA
>PXFS01000014.1 GCA_003564185.1 Flavobacteriaceae bacterium | reverse complement strand
CCAAAATCATTTAAGCCTCTATTTTCTGTATGGAAATAATTCAAGTTGGTTTTTAAATTTAAATTATCTTTTAAATCAGTATCTAAGGCAATTTGTGCGGTTTGTCGCTTAAATCCAGACTTATCTCCACATACAATACCTTCCTGACCTAAGTGAGAGGCACTAATTCTATAGGAGGTCTTTTCTGATCCACCAGACACAGACAAATTATGGCTTACAACAGGAGCAGTTTGGAAAACTTCATCTTGCCAATCTGTTCCTCTACCTAGACCAGAAATATTACCCAATGGACTTACTTGGCCTGCATTGGCATATTTTTCATTAATTAAAATACCATATTCAGTTGCGTTTAGTAATGGTAAGGTTCTGGTAGTTTGTTGAAGTCCGTAGTAGGTGGAGTAATCAAATTGAGCATCTTGATTTCTCTTACCACCTTTAGTTGTAACTAAAACTACACCATTTGCACCTAAAGTACCATATATGGCAGCTTGTGCATCTTTAAGGACTGTAATCTCTTCAATGTCTTGAGGGTTAATCGAGTTTAGCCCCCCTTCGTATTGAATACCATCTAAGATAATTAAAGGTCTATTATTACCATTTGTGGAAATACCACGAATCCGAATATTAGCCTCTGCACCAGGTGAACCACCCTGTGGAGTAACATTTACCCCTGCTACCGTACCCTGAAGTGATTGAGCTGCATTAAGAGGTTCTAATTTTTTAATATCCTCACTTCCTACTTTAGAAACAGCACCAGTTACATTACGCCTACTTTGCTTACCGTAACCAATAACTATGGTTTCTTCAAGTTGTTGTACATCCGACTCTAATACCAAATCGTATGTATCATTGTCATCTACTTCAACACGAAGGGTTTTAAATCCTACATAATTGAATATTAGAATATCACCAGGGCTTACTCTTTCAAGTAAAAACTCCCCGTCAAAATTAGTAGTAGTACCTCGATCTGAACCTTCCACCTGGATTTCTACTCCTGGTAAAGGAATCATAGCATCTGAGTCGACTACAGTTCCTGAAACTTGTTTTTCTTGAGCATAGAAAATAGCTGTAACGAAAAACATCAATAATGTAATTTTTTTCAACATATTTTTTGAGTTTGGTGTAAATCTAAACCCTTTAATTGATAATTTAATTAAAAATTAAGTTACAAAATGCATACATAAAATTGATTGCAGCGATGTGTTTTTGTTAAAAATTAAATAATCTTAGTCATAGTGTGAGCTTTAAGCTAATGTTAAATTTAAATTTTTTTTGCTCTAAATTCAAGAAAACAGATGCGTGTAGTGTTTTTGTATAGGTATAAGTGTACGTTGTATAGTATAAACATAATGTTATCTTTTAACATTATGTGTAGATTTAAAAGAAATTCTTTAAAAATGCATTTTTAACTTAAAGTAGACAGTTGGACACCGATGTGTAAATACAACTTGGTTAATATCAATTTGACTGATGAAATAATTGATAACTTTAACTCATAAACTAAAAATATGTTCTTTAGTTAATTGAAGTCATATTAGAGTTCGAGTATATAATTAGTTAAACTAGTGTCTCTGTCTAGCCCCATCTTTTTTCTCAAACGGTAACGTTTAACTTCTACGCTTTTTGTAGAGATATTAAACAGCGGTGCAATTTCCTTAGAGCTTAAGTTAAGCCTCAAGTAAGCACATAGTTTTAGATCATTTGGTGTTAGGTCAGGATGTCTTTCTTTAATTTTCTTAAAAAAATCTTGATCAGCATTATTAAATGCTTTTTCAAAAAATTCCCAATCATCATTTTGGTTAAGTTTCTTATTAATGATTTTTGAAACTTGTTGCACGCCTTTCTTAGGTTGTCCTTCGTACTTTTTCAATTCACTTTGCAATTGATTTAAGAACTCGTTTTTCTTTATCAGACTCATTGTAGAAACAGCTAATTCACGGTTCTTACTTTCAATTTCGCTTTCTAATTTTTGGTTCTTTATTTCAATTAAACGCCTTTCGTTTTCACTTTCTTGCAGTCTAATCTTACGTTGATTTTGTTCGTAAATTAATCTTTTTTGCCTTTTGTAATAAATTTTATAGGCGTTATGGATAATAAAGATTATAATAACAAGTGAAACTAAGTATAAAGCAAGCATTGGATTAGAGAGTAAAAATGGGCGGTCTACCTTAAATTCATAAACGGTATCTTCAGAAGCTATATTATTGCCCATTCTAGCACGTACATAAAAGCGATAATTGCCAAAATTTAAATTACTGAATTTTACTGATGATTTTGAAGACCAGTCACTCCAATCCTCAAATAATCCTTCAAGCTTATATTGATATTCAATATTAAGATAATTGGTGTATAAAGGAACGCCATAACCAAATTCAACTGTATTCATAGAATAATCAAGACTGGGGGGGGTATCATTAAAAAGAGATAATGTATTTGTTGTACCTTCTAAATTTGAGGAAGTCACATCATTAATAGATAAAAGTAGTGGACGCTGAAACTTGTTGTATAGGCTTAAATTGAGGGTGAGATATCCAGAATGACTACCAAACAAATACACATCATTATTTATCTTAGTTACATTTTCGTAACCTACTAAGGAGCTTCTCATTGAATTAGTAATTGGAAAAGCCTCTAAAAGCAAGCTATTATCGAGTGAATTGTTAGATATACGGTAAGTGAATTTCTTTGTAAAAAGGAAAAAATCTTCTTCAGAAGTCTTTACTAATCTTCCCGTAGTAAAAGTGTCATTGTTAAGTAAATCACCTATCTGAGCATGCAAGGCAAATTTTTTCTCTTTAGGCTGATAGACATAGATTCCATTTTTATTGGCATAAAAAATTTGATGCTGAAATTTAATAAGACTTGAATATAGACCTTTTTCTACTGAATTATCCTTTGTTTGTTGAATAATATTTTCATAATCTTCATCAAATTCAAGACGATAAACACCTTTATATTCGTGGTCTACTAAAACTGTAAAATCATCTAAAAATTCAAAGGATTTAGAAGATACATCAAAGCCATCTACACTATTTCTAAATCCCCATTGACCGTCAATTTTCGCTAAAACACTAAATCCAAAGTAATTTCCTTGTAAAAGTAAATTTGGTCTACCAGGAATAGTCTTAAAGTTCCAAGTACCAAGTTTAGAACTAATTTTTGAAATTTGATTATCTTCTACCAAGAAGGTTCCGTTATTATGACCACAGAATATTTGACCATCGTATTCAAAAAGTTGCCATACTTGACCTGCGCTTCCCTTAATTAACTCAAATTCAGCATTGGGCGTATTTTGATTTTTGTAAAAAAGTCCTTGATTGGTACCCAAATAAAGTAAATCACCAATAAGCTTAGAGACATAAACTGTACCTAACCTGCCCGTTTCATCTGTATAAGTTTTAACGGGTGAATGTGTATTGATTAAACTTATTCCATTATCTAATCCTAACCACATATTTTCATCTTCATCTTCAAACAAAGACAGTACGGTGTTGTTAGCTAATCCATTTTTTCTATTGATGTGGTAAATGATTTCACCTGAAGAGCTAATTCTATAAACCCCATTTGAGATCGTTCCAAGAACAACGTCACCATTTGAGGTTTGATGACTGTTGTATACATCTACATTGGAAAGAAAATCGAATTCAAAAGAAGGATGTCTTTGCGGTTTTTCCTCTAGCGTATAAATACCGTCTTTATCGGTTTGCACGAGTAGTTGATTATTGATTGAATAGATATTAATAATCAGATTTTCTTTAAAAAAAGGATGATTATTCACTAGCTGTGGTTCCGCATTTTTAATCTGAAAAATTCCTTCTCCAGGCTGACTAAAATAAATCTTGCCATTGACCTCAAATACTTTAGTTATCCCTTTTGGAGGATCAATCTTTTTAACTTCGTCTCTTTGGGTATGGTATAAATATATACTATTCAAAGATTGAAAAATAATCCAATTTTTATAATCGATAATTTTCCAAAACTGTTCATCTTCTTTTAAATTAATTCCTTCAGAAATTGAAGTATAAAAGAGTTTTCCTGTTTGGTCTTTTTCCCAATAACCAAACTCTCTAAAGCATCCCGTATAAATGCGGTGGTCTATGGCATGAACAGAGCGAATGATACTTTGGTTAGGTGAATCGTATAAATTCCACCGTTCTCCATTAAAAGAAAGTAGGCCTTTGTTATTTGCAATGTATATCCAACCTTCATCTGATTGCGTAATGGACCAATTTTGGTTATCGGCTGAATAATCTTCAGCATGATAAGAAACTACTGGTGGTATTTCTTGCGCAAAACCAAATTGAAAGAAGAGGAAAAAGAAAAATATTGGCAATAATTGCATGGAAAGTATTTAGCGCTAAAGGTAATTAAAAATTAGGAATAGTAAAAAGTCATGCTAGAAAAACGACTCTGGACTGCAAATATGAAATTTTTGGACTCAGGAATAAAGCAATCCTCATTAATAATTGTTAATCAAAAAAAGTTTCAATTTTTCTTTAGAATTTTTTTCTGCGGTGGGGTTAACGTAATTGTCTTTAAAAGTAGATTTTACTAGCGAGCGAGGCAGGAGCTGGCTGGGCTTAACTTGTATGTTTTATTTTATTCTTCTCCTTGCTATCTCTGGATTTCTACTAGTGTGCAACACACCAAAGATTATAATTCGTTGGGTTGATTCTTCTATCAAATAGAAGATAGCGTATGGAAAACCAATAACCAAGGATTGCCGTAGCGTTTTATATTTTCTCTGATAATGTTCTGGGTGTGATTGTATGTAGTCAATTTCAGCAATAACGGCTTTCTTAAATTCTTCGCCTAAATTGTTTCGTTTTTCATTATACCATTTCTTTGCTCGTTGAAGATCTTTGTATGCTAATGGTAGTAACTTAATACGATAACTCATTTACCAATCTTTTTTTACAGCTTCCCAATCTAATACATTATCAGGATTTTTTTTGTAGTTCTCTAAGCGATGATCTAGCTCTTTCTTTTGTGTTGTAGATATTTCTTTATGCTGTTCTTTTTCCTGCTTTAAAACACGTTCTAAAGCCATTATTACACTCTCATTCTCTACATGAACTAATTCTTTTATAAAATTGTATTTTCTTAGTTGTAGATCCATAATCATCCTATTTTTACCATAACAAATATAACTTAATATCTTAAGATTTGCTAATTGGATAGAAGTTATTTACAATGTCATGTAGATTTTCTAAATCACCTTGTACATAACTTTCAGTAGAACTGATGTAATGGTGTTCAGCTAAGTATTGAACTTTTCGTAAGTTGTATTGAACTAGCCAATTTGGTATAAATCATGTAAAGTGGCGGTTTAACAGATTGGAGTTGAGGTAGTAGTTGTAGGATAATTAGACGGTTTTAAGGTCAATATCAATGAACTCCTTATTTTCCATCCTCCAAATAGCTTAAATGGAAAAAGTTTCGATTTTTCTTTTGGATATTTGAAAGTATTTAGCGCTAAAGGTAATTAAAAATTAGGAATAGTAAAAAGCGAGTTTACAAAAAGCACAAGTAGTTTATTTACCAATAAGGCTCACCCCACAGACTATCTACATTTCTTTTATGAAAATAATGTTCCTTTCTTTTCAAATTTTGCCAACTTGCACGACCTCGTGGCTTTGTTTTTGCCCTAAAAATAGTAAGCGAATCTATTACTTCAAACACGTAATATTGATAATCTGCACTTGGTACAAAAAATTCAACAAGTATTTTTCCATCATCAAAAGTATAATACCCAACAGTAGCTCTGTTAAAAGTTGAAAAGTCTGAATCTTCAAATTCTTGATCATCTTTAGAAGCGGACATAATATGACCGCTACCAAAAAATCGCAAAAAACTATATGAGTTATCAAAATGATATGGCCCCGCATATACTTCTCCATAATTAATAATATATACTGCTGTAGTATCAATTAAAAATTCACCTTCATATTCTTTTAAGTTTCCCTTTAAGCTAAAATCAGGTTCTTTTGGAAAAAGTGTGCCATAACTATTATCAAATGCTTTTCGTTTATTAATATTAGGTCTTAGATAACCATCTCCATCTAAATAGATATTTCCACACGCAATAATGCAAAGAATTGAAATGGAAAATAATAAAAAGTTAAGTTTAGTTTTTATTTTATTCATTGTTATAAGGTTGGATTAAAAATCTATAATGTTGCTTAAAAATATCGAGGTGACATATATGCTTCATATTGCTCTTGCTCTCGCTCTTGTTGTTGCATTTCAAAATCTTTATAAAAATTATAAAATTCTTGAGTATCTCGTGTAAAGTCAATGTAATCATCAATGTCACTAAAATAATCAAAGTGATGTGAATCATCTTTCCTATCGTGAATAAAATCTTGCAACCAACCTGATTTCATAAAATCAAATGCAACCCCTCTTGTTCTAATAAAAGTTGAAGCTCTATTTAAGCTAAGATCATTTGTTGTTTGTCTATAACATTTCTTACCATTTTTTATATGAGTTTCATATTTACTATTATAATCCCCTGTAAAGCTTTCGTATCCAAATTCATACAAACTGCCATTTTGACGGGTTGAAAAAGTAATACCACCAGTCCAAAAACGGTCTGTGCCTTATGCATAGTAAGGAACTTCACCAAAATCATTAGTACTATTTAAACCAATATTACCTACCCTACCTCCTACGTGGGCAATTCTTGTAATTTCCCCGCCAGCAGAGTTGTAATTAAACATTTGACCCTAGGATAATGAATACATAAAATCATTACCAAAAGCAGACCTCGTATAAGAGTTTAGGGTGTAAATAGGTAAATTTATTCCTTGACCAAAACCACCTGTTGCTATACCAGAAGCAGTTAAATCATATTGTAGATTACCTACACGACTTGATGTACCTTGACCAAATAGATAAACACCAAATGAAAAGTCAAAATTCATTTGTTGATAATTGTTAGCAACACTTACGCTTGCAGTTACATTTGCCCTTAAAGAAGTACTTGTACCAAAAACAAAGGTTAAACCAGTTACAAAGCCACAATTTACACCAGGTGGGCAATTTGGCCATCTCCCATCTGGATCAATAAAACTAATTGGGTTATTAAAAGCAAAATTATAAGGCGACAAACCTCTACCGTTTTCTGCCAATGGATCAATATTCATCCACCTACCTAGAGCAGCATCATAATTCCTTGCACCATAATCATACCTATTCAGGTCAAGCTCTTCGTTGAGTTCTTTTCCGTTGTATTTATAATTAAGTGCCAGATTCGTTGAAGTTACTTGGTTATTATACCCTTTATGTTTCAGTCCAAAAGGATTACTTCGGCTCCGCTCAGTAAAAGATTCATTATTCTCTTCTACAATCACAAGATTGCCGTTGTTGTCTTTGTAGCTCAATCTTATGTTTCCTAAGCCTGCACTGAGCATAGTCGAAGGGTGGTCTTTATATTGGTAAACATAAGCAAAATTATTGCCATTTGATTCTACGTAGCCTTCGGCATGAGAGAAGAATTTTAACTGTGGGGTAGCAATGTCTTGGTGTTCAAAGATGAAGCTACCATCATATTGGGTATGCGTAATCACACCTAATTTTGTTGTAAACCCATCTGTAAAACTTCCAGTATTCACAATTTTTTCTAGTTTAGCTTCTGTTGAATCGTAAATATATGTAATTTCTCTATTTTGACAGCTTGATGTGAAGTAATTGCAGACTACTGTTGTGTTTTTCATTTCTTTAGTTACATTGTAAAAACTATGAAGTCTCAGACTGCGCAAAGCGGGTTACAAACTTCTTGCAGCAGGATTAGTGGATGTTATGATAATGGTGCGAAGTTACAAACTTCGCACAGCTGGGGTGGGCACGGATTGCAAATCCAAGCTATCAGTGCTTTTTGAAAGAAAATTTCCTTTCTGACATTTTTCATCTATATATTCTTAGCAAACAAAATAAAAGAGGCTATTGTATATAATAAAACAAACAAAAACAACATTTGATTTTTTCTGCTAGAGTTATTTTTAATAAATATAAGATAGATTCTTCTTTTACTTTTAGAACCATAATTATACAAAAACAAATAAAATACAGGTAGTAAAATTTCTAGATACGATGTGCTTAAAAGCTCAAATTTGATATTCAACCAATTATAAACAACATAAAAGTTCATAAATAATACAATTGATAACAAAGCACTTGTACGAGATTTAGTGTTGGTTAAATTCATACCAGTAAAGCTCATAAAAGAGTAGATATTATAATAAATAAAATTAAAAAAATACATATTACTGATCTCTGTTTCTTTCCTGCATATCACTAATTTCATCCCATTGAAATATGAACAAGTAAAAGATTATCATATCAAGCACATTCCTGCCTGTTTTACTGTCTGTTTTTAGCTTTTCATTATTTTCTAGAGTAGCTTTATATACACATGCGCTATTGCTTATATATGGGTTTGAATAATTCCTTTCTAAGTTTTCTGTTTTTGTCACCCCATCTTCTTGTTTACCATCAAAAACAATTAAGTCTATCATAGGAGATATAATGCCCGAGCTGAAAGTTACAGATCTTGTAGCCACATCTATTTGCATTTCAATTTAGATTATCACACGCTTTCATATATAGGGATATGAGCTGTGCGAAAAAACTATTAAAATTTTTCTTTTATGAATATGAATATTATTCATTTTTACTATTGTTTCGATTTTTCTTTTGGGTATTTGAGAGTATTTAATGCAAAGGGTAAGTTCAATACTCTTTAATATTAAAAATTTTTGTTCGGATTTTGACGTGTATCAAAAACTCTAACAATATAAATTTTTGATTTCCCTATACGATAGGTGATTTTACAGTGTTTTATGATAAGTTTTCGATAAGTGTATTTAAGGTGTAAAAAAGTCTCATCTACTGCTCTTACTTTTGTTAAATCAATATCCGTATTTTCTAATACTTCTAACTTGTTAAAAATTTTTCTAACAATGGCTTCCGTCTTTTCAATGCCATATAAATTGTAACAGAACTCTTTAAGTTTACCAAGATCACGTATTGCTCTTTTGGTTAATTCTAAGGGCTTTACTTTAGCTCCCAATTGTCAATAATTTTTTTAGCTTCCTTTAAACTATAAGTTCTGCCCGCTTTGATATCTTCTTCTCCTTCGGCAATCATTCTATCTAAACGTTTTTGCTCCATGTATGATTTAGCCGTTTGGTATAGCTTATCTATAAATTGTTTATCGCCAATTTCAATATACTTATATAATTCTTCTTTTATTTCTATTGTGCTCATAATCACTTATATTATAATGTAAAATTACAAATTTTATTCTTAATTAATCCGACTCAAGGGACTAATTGTGTAATGTAGGTTTTCTAAATGCACTTGTACATATCGTTGTTCTGTATAACTGATGTAATGGTGACCAGCTAAGTATTGCACTTTTCGTAAGTTGTATTGACCTAACCAATTTGGTATAAATCATTTAAAGTGGCGGTTAAATTGATTAGATTTGGGGTAGTAATTATAGGTTAAATCATCAATTACATCAATTTCAAAATTAACTGTAGCTCCACTTCGTTTTGTTCTTAGAAAGCTATTTATAAGTTTCAAACATTAAACTGACTAAAATAAACATTACCTAAATTCAATAATTTTTAATTAAATCTCTAATTTCTTCTTTTTTCTCTTCACTAACTTGAAGTCTATATTTAATGGTTTCAACTAAATCTAGAGCAGTCTTATTGTCCGATCTTTTCAAATTCTTATCTGCTCCATTTTTTAATAGTACTTCAATATTATCTATTCTAGCACCGTAAACAGCAAACATCAATGGTGTTGCATCATCAACTTTTCTTTGTTGATTGACATTTGCTCCACATTCAAGCAATCTTTTAGTTACTGATGGAGATCCATATCTAGCCGCTGACATAAGCACAGAATGCCCGTTTTAGCTTACTTCATTAACTTGCGCTCCTTTTGAAATGAAATAATCAATTAACTTCGGATTTTCACCCCTAGAAGCTAAGGTAAAATAAGATTGTAAATGCTTAAAATCTCCAGTTTCTAACAGCACTTCTACCATTTTCAAGTCATTTTTATATATTGCGACCATTAATGCGTTAATCGAGTTGTGATTCGGTGTTATATAATTCAAATCTGCACCATCTTCAATCATCTTTTTTACTTCTTCAATATCATCATAATAAACAGCCATCATTAAGGGTGACCAATTTGATTTATCTTTGTCCCAAACCCATTTTTCGGGCTTCTCTTGCTGAAAGGTCAACAAGCACAACAGTAATAAAATATATTTCATATTATTCTATTTTAGGAAAATTTAGTCATTCTTAAATTTATCCAAAGTTAAAAAAATTGTACTTTTAAACAGCATGTTTAATGATAAGCTTAAAATATGCTTGTGTTAGCATTATTGATGACCTCACCTATAATTACTACCCAGAATCTAACCAGTTAAAATCGGTTAATGATGCTTCTGGCAGAGAAGAAGGCTTTAAAGAAGTTGCAACGGAAGATGATATTTCTTATATTTATCCTGTGAAATAACTTTAAATTGGTCGAAAACTAACTTTCATTAAGTTGCAAACCATCAAAGAATAAACTTCTATTTTCAGATTATAGATTAAATTAAAGTTAAGACTTTAGTAGCATGCCCAAGTTCAAATAGATAGCGAGAATCTAAGTCTTATTTCACTGGATTTACGATAGTAATGGAAATATGACAGCAGACAAAAACAAAGAAATTAGTTTAATTGAGTACAATCATCTCAATTTGCCAATAAAAGTACATTTTGTTACAGAAGACGAGTCTGGTAAATACATAGAATACAGATACGATGCTTTAGGCACTAAAGTGCTTAAACGTGTAAAAGACGAAAACCAAACAAGTTACCACGAAACCTACTATGCTGGTGGATATATTTACGAAAAACAAATTACAGCAGAAACAGCTAGTTTAAAATTTATCCAGCAACCTAGTGGTTATGCAGAGCCCAATGGCAATGGTGAGTTTGTTTACACCTACCAATATAAAGACCACACTTCGACTATGCTCAGTGCAGGCTTGGGTAACATACGTCTTTCCTATTCAGATATAGACGGCAACGGAGTAATAGACCCCACTACCGAAATAAAAGAAGCCAAAGACTACTATGCTTTTGGATTAGAGCATAGCGTACCCAGCAAACAAGTGATAGGAACAAAGCACCCTTACGGTTACAATGGCAAAGAAGAAAACAACGAGCTTGGTTTAGAATGGCTAGACTTTGAAGCTAGAAATTACGATGCTACTTTAGGGCGCTGGATGAACATAGACCCCCTAGCTGAAGCCATGCCAGACCAAAGCCCCTACAACTACGCCTTCAACAACCCTGTCTTTTGGATAGACCCAGATGGTAGGATGCCAGAGGAAGGTGATGCTGGGGGAGGAAGTGATGGTGGTTCTTCATATTCAGGTCAAACAACATATTCAATGAGAACAATAACACCTGACAATAAAGAAATTCATACCATTGAAACAACTTCAACACAATCTTTTGAAGAAACTAGTGAGGATGGTAAAAATAAAAACTACTGTAGACTATACTACCACCACAACTACTAATATCACAAAAGAAAAAATAGGGAATAACACTATAATATCAGATAATGAGCCCGAAACATCACAGAGTATTGTCCGAAGTGTAGAAACTTTTTCATTAGATGATGATGGTAACTGGATTTCCAATAATGATAAAAGTCAAGTAACTTTAGCTTCTACAATAGAAGGAGAAGGATTGGTAAATGGCGATGGGTTTTATTTTGATAATGATTTTGATACTATGGTCTCGGATAAAAATATGACAAGTCATGATCATCATGTAACAGAAATGTCGCAATTTTTAGGTGATAACGGATTTGGTAGTGCTTACTCGAGAAAATCTGATATGGAAGCTAATTAACGATTAGGTAAATCGAAAAACGCTAAAAGAATTTCAATTCCTATATTATATATTGCGAAATAAACAACATAAATCGTTTTAAATAATGAATATGCAAATAATAGAACTTTTACACAACAATATTCTCTTTAAATTTGATTTATTATTGAAAAGTCAATAGTATTGCAAGTTCAAATTGATTGCATATGCATAATGTTTATATCAAAGGAACGGGAGCCTATGTGCCTGAAAAGGTAATTCACAATGACTTTTTTGAAAAAGTAGGTTCTTCAGATAAATGGATTTACAATACACTTGGAATTCGAGAAAGACGAGTTGTAACCAATGAAAAAAGTAGCGACTTGGCGGCTAATGCTGGAAAAAAAGCCATTGAAGATGCGGGCATGAGTGTAAACGACATTGATTTGATTATTGTTGCTACCTCCACCCCAGACAAACAAGCGCCTTCTTGCGCTTGTTATGTCCAAGAAAAACTAAAAGCACATAATGCCGTGGCATTTGATCTTTCGGCAGTTTGTTCAGGAGCTATGTTTGCCATCTCAGTAGGCTATCAGTTTGTAAAAAACAACACCTACCAAAATGTTTTGGTCATAGGCGCAGATACGTTTTCTGAAATTATTGATTGGGACCGTAGAGACTCTGTTTTTTTTGGCGATGGTGCCGGCGCTTTAGTACTAAGCCAAACCAATGAAGACAAAGGTTTTATTGACTTCAACCTCTTTTCAGATGGTAGAGGTGCAAATCATTTTACCATTGAAAATAAAACGCCTAATGAAGCTTATTCCAAAGCTTATTTTTACATGGACGGGAAAGAAATATACAACGGAGCAACTCAGTTAGTCCCTCAAGCCATTAATCAATTACTTGACAAAAATGAAATCTCCGTTACTGAAATCGATTTAATGGTGCCGCATCAACCCAGCATTGGAATTTTAAAATCGATTGCCAAACAAATTGGATTACCTTTTGAAAAAGTATTAACCAACATGGATAAGTACGCCAATACCTCTGGTGGAACTATTCCTATTGCCTTAGATGATGCTGTAAAACAAGGAAAATTTGATGCCGCCAAATACGTGCTTTTTGCCGCTGTTGGTGCTGGCATGACGTGGGGAACCGCTCTTTATAAAACAAAATAATGATGATGTTAAAAGGAAAACGTTTTTTAATTACTGGAATAGCAGATAAACATTCACTTGCCATGTACGTGGCTAAAAAAGTACTGGAATTTGGTGGAAGTGTGGTTTGTACTGGCTTAGGAGTGAGTCAACACCATGAAAATTTATCGGATAAAGCAAAAGCTTTTCTTCAAGCCAACTACGCCGATTTCCAAAAATGTGTTGAAAATGAATTAGGAAAAGAATCTTTAACGCGTGTGATGGACGTAAGCTTAACAGCTTCTATGGATGAGTTTTGTCAGGATATGCAAAAAAACAAGATTAGCTTTGATGGCTTTTTACACGCCATTGCTATGGATAAAACCATTCGAAAAAAAGTAGTAAAACCGCTTTTGGAAGTCAGCTTGCAAGAATTCTGCGAAACTATGGATGTTTCAGCCTATTCTTTAATCAGCATAACAAAAAAATTAAGCGATTACACTATTTTAAACCCAGGAGCTTCCATATGTTCCATTAGCTATATTGCTGCGGCTAAAGTAACTTTCCACCCGTACCGCAACATTAGCATTGCAAAAGCGGCTTTAGAACGAATTACCATTGAATTAGCCGACGAACTTGGAAGGAAAAATGGAACACGGGTTAATTGTGTGCGTTTTTCTCCTTACATGAGAAGCAAAGCAGGAAATGCTACTTTAGATGAAAAGGATGTTGATTATGCAGGTAAAATGAGTCCCTTAGGAAATGCAAATCCCGAAGATTTAGCCTACGATGTGGTCAATTTATTTAGACCTGATGCCAAAATCACTGGTGAAATTAGACATATTGATGGAGGTTACCATATCATGGGATAGAAAAATGCTAATACTAAACAGCCAAAATTAATCGGTAGTTAAATCTATACTGCTTTTGCCTTCTTCCTTAAAAACATGGCATTCATCGGCGCCAATGAGATAGGGTTCGTCAATGACCAAGCTATCTTCTACAAAGCCTTGAAAGCGAAAGGCTTCAACTTCGTTAGTTTCAAATAAGTCGAATTCGCCATCAGAAAGAACAGGATAGGCATTAAAAAACATCAAATCTTCACTTAAAAAAAGAGTATCCTGTGTTGCTTCGCGAATAGTAAAATATGAAGTAAGCTCAGCGCCAATAACTTCCAACGAAATAATGCGAAACTCCATAGTACAAAACACCTCATCATCATTAGAAGAACAAGAAGCTACTAAAGCTATAATGCAGAGAAATAAGCATACTTTGGAATTAAATTTTTTGAATCGTAACTTCATAAATGGATGTAAATTAACCTTAAAGTTAAGCTCAAAGTTAATTAAAATAAATCAATTAAAGCATATTAGTGTTAAAATTGAACGAATACCATTTACGGATTGAAATTACCATAATTAAACCGTCTGATTTTCTAATTTTTGAAATACCTGGCTGGCAATTTTCATTGCGGCTTCTCTTCCATCTAAAGCGGCATTAACCGCTAAATCGGCTCCTCTTACCATATCTCCTCCTGCGTAGACTCCACTTAAGCTTGTCTGGTAGTTTTCATCTACATCAATTCCGCCATATTCATTGGTTTTAATGCCCGCTTCATTTAAAAAACTGATTTGTTGATGATTGAAGCCCAAAGCCAAAATAATGACATCCGCTTGCATTATGAATTCACTATCCTCAACCTCAACCACTTTACCACGATTGGAGAGTTGATCTCTAATCACCTTGGTTTTGACAAATTTCATTCCTTTAATTTCTCCTTTTTCATCTGCAATAAAATGTTTAGGAGCGGTTGTAAAAATAAATTCGATGCCTTCTTCTTTTGCGGCTTTTACTTCCTTATCACTTCCTGGCATATGTTGTTCTTCTCTTCGGTAAACACATTTTACTTGAGTTGCCCCTCCACGGATACTGGTTCTTACACAGTCCATTGCTGTATCTCCACCACCAATAACAAGGACACTTTTACCACGTATGTTGTACTTCGGGTCAAAGTCTTTGCCTAATCGTTTTTTTTGAATATTAGTCAAAAATGGAACTGCCATATACACATGGTCTGAATTATAGCCCTCATGATTTAACACCCTACCTTCAGTAGCACCAAAACCCATAAAAACAGCATCGTATTCTTGGCGTAATTCATCAAAACTGATGTCTTTGCCTACTTCGGTATTCAATTTTAATTCCATACCTGCTTCCAAGAGTAACTTTATTCGCCTAAACACGTCTTTTTTCTCTAATTTAAATTCGGGAATTCCGTAGAGTAACAAACCTCCAGGTTCATCCGATTTTTCAAAAACTACTGGCTTAATCCCTGCACGCAATAAAAAATTAGCACAAGAAATTCCTGCTGGTCCAGAACCTATAATCGCTACTTTTTTATCGCTTAATTCTTTGGGAAAAGCGGGCTTCATTCCTTTTTCAAAACCTTTTTCGTTAATGTGAACTTCAATCGATCCAATGGTTACAGCTCCGTGACCATCATTTAAGGTACAAGCGCCTTCGCATAGGCGATTGTGTGGACAAATTTTTCCTAAAATTTCAGGAAATGGAGAAGTTTCATTAGAAATCTTAAACGCCATTTCATCATTGCCTTCTGCATTGTATTTTAACCAATGGGGAATGTTGTTGTTCAACGGACAGCCTGAGGAAGCACAATAAGGAATCCCACATTGAATACAGCGACTTGATTGTCCCTGGGCAGTTTCGTCGGTATAAGCTTCGTAAATTTCATTGTAATTCTCCAACCGCTCTTTGGCGTTGATTTTCTTTTGGTCAATTCGTTCTATCTTGGTGTAATTGTACATAATCTTCAGTTTAATTTCCTTCAAATGGGTTGAGTGGTGCTCTCATATCTTTTGGGGTTACTAACCAGAAAAATCGCAATTCAGCTAAAAAGTTGTTCAGTAAATTTTTGGCTTTTGTACTATTGGTTTGGTTAACATAACTGCGTAAGATTTTCTTTAGATAGTGGCGCGCCTCTTCTTTTTCTTCGGTGTCAATACGTTCTAACTTTACTAATTCCATGTTGACTTTATCAAAAAAGCTAAGGTCTTTATCGTACACAAAAGCGGCACCGCCAGTCATTCCAGCACCAAAGTTGTAGCCTGTTTTTCCTAATACAACAACTGTTCCTCCTGTCATGTATTCGCAAGTGTGGTCACCCGTACCTTCTACAACCGTCAAAGCACCTGAATTTCTTACGCCAAAACGTTCGCCAGCTTCCCCAACTACAAATAGCTTTCCTCCAGTTGCTCCATACAAACAAGTATTACCAACTATGCCAAGTGTTTTTTCTGGATTATTTGGGCGAATCACAATTCTACCTCCACGCATTCCTTTACCTACATAATCATTGGCATTTCCTGTTAGGTAAAGCGACATCCCCTGACTTAAAAAAGCCCCAAAAGATTGTCCTGCATTGCCCTTTAGTTCCATGATTAAGCTGTCCTTAGGCATTCCCTTATCTCCGTATTTTTCAGCAATATAGCCACTGGTATAGGCGCCAAAACTTCGGTTGGTGTTGTTGATTTGCAAGCTAAGTTTTTTTATGCCCTTAGGTGCATCTATAAAACTTTTTACCTGTTCAAAAACATCTTTTTCAAAGGTATTTTTATCAAAAGGATGGTTGTGTTTGTGTCGCTGAATGTCTTCTCCTTCTAAATCGAATAAAATAGATGTAAAATCAAATTTTTTAGCAAATTCGTCATCAACAACTTGTAATAACTCGGTTTTTCCTATAATATCCTCTAATTTGGTATAGCCTAAATGCGCTAAAATAGTTCTAATTTCCTCAGCTAAATTTTTTAAATAAGCCACAATCCCATCAACCGTACCCGTATAATGGTCTCTTAATTTATCATCCTGAGTAGCTATACCCACGCTGCATTTATTTAAGTGACAAACGCGAAGAATTTTACAGCCTACGGTATTCAATAAAACCGTGCCAAAGCCATAAGTTTCAGCACCCATAATAGCGGCCTTCACTACATCTAAGCCTGTTTTTAATCCGCCATCGGTTTGAAGTTCTACCATTTTTCTAAGGTCGTTAGCTTTAAGGGCATTATGGGCTTCAATTAAGCCTAACTCCCAAGGATTACCCGCAAATTTGATAGACCCTAATTGTGCTGCACCTGTGCCACCATCACATCCTGCAATAATAATTTTATCGGCATAAGCTTTGGCAACACCCACAGCAATAGTCCCCACTCCAGATGAGGAAACCAGCTTTACGCTTACCCGAGCCTTGGGATTGATTTGTTTTAAATCATAAATTAATTGTGCTAAATCTTCTATGGAATAAATATCATGATGTGGTGGTGGCGAAATTAAGGTAACCCCTGGAATGGTGTAACGCAATTTTGCAATTAACTGCGTTACTTTTTTACCCGGAAGTTGTCCGCCTTCACCAGGCTTTGCTCCTTGGGCTAATTTAATCTGAATTTCCTCAGCACTTCGCAAATAACCTGGGGTAACTCCAAACCTTCCCGAAGCTACTTGCTTTATCTTACTGTTTTTAATGGTATTGTAACGTCTTTGGTCTTCACCTCCTTCGCCAGAATTGCTCATTCCACCAATTTGGTTCATGGCTTCCGCTAAGGCTTCATGAGCTTCAGGAGAAATAGCTCCCAAACTCATTGCAGCCGAATTAAATCGCCACGTAATGTCTTCAATGGGTTCTACTTCATCAATTGAAATTGATTTTCTTACCGAATTCAAATTATAGAAGTCACGAATCATCTTTAAACCCCGCTGATTAATTCGGTTTTGTACAGCTTCGTAGTCTTCTTTTTGCAAACTACTGGCAAACCTTCTAATCCCCATCGAAACTGCCGGAGCATAATCGTGGTATTCGCCTTTAGAACGGTATTTATAAAAACCTCCTACCTCCAATTCATACTGGTTTTGGTAGTATTTCATTTCAAAAGCTTTTTGATGATAC
Source organism: Flavobacteriaceae bacterium (assembly GCA_003564185.1). Classification (GTDB taxonomy): domain Bacteria; phylum Bacteroidota; class Bacteroidia; order Flavobacteriales; family Flavobacteriaceae; genus Psychroflexus. The sequence continues at coordinate 3,487 of PXFS01000014.1, read as the reverse complement.
AAATGAATTCGCTCTTCTAAGTCTTCAAAACTCAAACCAGGTAAAAAACTTTCTGCATGGCTAAAACATTCTTCAATTACTTCCTTGCTCAAACCAATAATATCAAATAATGCACTATGCTGATAGCTATCTACCGCACAAATTCCCATTTTGGACATGATTTTAAGCAATCCTGAATTTAAAGCTTTATGCGTATTTTGAAGTGCGCGTTTTTGCATTAATTTAAGGGAGTGCTTTTCTTCATCAAATTTCCGCTTACTTAAGGCAAAAGCTGATGCATACAGCAAATAGGGATAAATTGCCGAAGCACCAAAACCTAACATAACTGCACAGGAATGCGAATCACATGCTTCACCTGAAACCGCAATTAAAGACACCTTTGCTCTTAATTTATGCTTCAATAGGTAGTTATTCAAAAACCCAATTACCAAAGGCATGGGCATAATTTTTTTGGTTTCGTCTAAACAACGATCATCTAAAAACACTAAGCTAATTCCGTTTTCTTCAATGGCCTTTTTAACTTGCAAGCCTAAATTGTACAAGGATTGCTGTAGGTTTTTTTCAAAGCCAGTGTAAAAGGTTTGATAATGGTAATGAGAATTATATTTAGGGTTGTTGGGTGTGCCAAATTCCTTAATAATATCCATTTTTTCTTTAGAAAGAATGGGGCTATTGATTCGTAAACCGATAGCATTCTCTGGGGTTTCCTTTAGGATATTACCCCGTGGGCCGAGACTAATACTCAAAGACATGATGAGTTTTTCTCTAAGCGGATCAATAGGCGGGTTGGTTACCTGTGCAAATTTTTGTCTGAAGAAATCGGTGAAATTTCGTTGCACCTGACTAAAACAAGCCATAGGAGTATCATCACCCATAGAGCCGGTTTCTTCCTTTCCATTTTCCATCATTGGCGCAATAAGTTGTTCAACCGTTTCGTGGGTGTAATTGTGGTAGCGTTGATACAACAACTGATTTTCTAAGTCAGCATCCGAAAAATCAACAAAATTTTCATCGTAATGCGCAGCTAAATAATGCTGATTTTGGGCTAACCATTCGCCGTAGGGTTTATCATTTTTCAAGTAATTTTGAACTTCATGATTCATTAAAACCTTTCCATATTTGGTATCTACAGCAATGACTTCTCCTCCATGAAGTTTTCCTTGTTGAAGCACCTCATCTTCATCAATGTCTAAAACACCTAATTCACTGGCAATTAAAAAGCGATGGTCTTTTGTAATGATGTATTTAGCAGGACGAAGACCATTTCTATCGGTAGCAGTAGCTAAGTACCTACCATCCGTAAAATTTAAAGCAGCTGGACCGTCCCAAGCTTCAAAATTTGATGTCAGGTATTCATAATAAGCCCTGAGTTTAGCATCTTGTTTAGGCAAGTTTTGCCAGGCTGGCGGAAACATGCAACTCATAGCTTTAAAAAAGTTTACACCGTTGGCCAATAAATATTCAAAAGCTTGGTCCACACTTGCACTATCACTATCAACCGCAGTGAGTACATCCCCAAGGCTTTTTAATTCTTCAGGCGTAAAAACTTCACTAACAGCATTTTCCTGATTTACCTTTACGTTAAATCGGTTGCCTTTAACAGCGTTAATTTCACCGTTATGAGCCAAGGTTCTAAAAGGTTGTGCCAACTCCCAACGGGGCAGTGTATTGGTAGAAAAACGCTGATGAAATAAGGCAAAACCTGTGGTGAAATCATCTTCCTGCAAATCCAGGTAAAAATCTCGAAGCAAATCGGGCTTTACCAAACCTTTATAGCTAATTACATGAGGAGAAAGTGAGGCAATGTAAAAATCTTTTTCGGTATTTAATTCAGTTTCAATTTGCTTTCTACTCAAGTACAGAAATTTTTCAAAAGATTGTTCAGCTATAGGCGAATTAGGAACAATAAATGCGTGCGTGATTTCCGGCAAACTTCGCTTAGCTTCATCTCCCAAAACCCCTTTATTTACTGGTACAAGTCGATAAAAAAGTAATTTTAAATCATTTTTAACTAAGATTTTTTCAACTGTATTGCGCTGCTTTTTGTGTGTAAAAAAAATACATCCTACAGCGTATTTTTGGGGTAGCGAAAACCCGTTAACGGTAGCTATGGTTTTCATAAATTGATGTGGCATAGCAGTTAAAATTCCGCAACCATCTCCACTTTTTCCATCGGCTGCAATAGCACCTCGGTGAATCATTCTACTTAGCGCAGTAAGCGCATCCTCAGCAATTCTTCGTTTAGGTTTGGCGTCAATATTAGCAATGATTCCACAACCACAGCTGTCTTTAAACGCATGTATTAAATTCTGCATATTTCTTTTTCAATTTAAGTAAAGAGGATTTGAAATATACGCTATTTAAACAGTAAAAGTCAAGAAACTTTTATTAAAATGTATTAAAACGAAATAAATTTTTAGGTGTATCTTATTAAATTATAAATTATATGCAATTAAAATTTAGTGATTCACATTTTATTGGCTTCTGATTTCAATTATTGCATTTTAAAGATAATATATTGTGAATATGAAAAAAATATAAACTCAAAAACAAACACTTTTATTGATTTATTCTTGGCGTTTAAACAGGCTTTCCGTTTCAATTCCTCAAAAGTCAAGCTAATTTTCTAAGCTTTTGCAAGAGCTTCCTCTCGGTCGCTTTGCTAAAGCAAGAAAATTTAGACTTTCCTTTTTGCGGGATTTCCACTTCAATCCTTAACGCTTTTAACATAAAATTTTGTTTCAAAGATAGTGTTTTAGATAGAACACAAAAACTTTAACTTTATAGAATTATTGAATTATAAACAGCTTCGAAAATGAAGTTTAATTAACTACTCTTCACCAATATCTTCATTCCATAAAGCTGGTTTTTCTTGGATAAAATCATTCATCATATCTACACATTCTTGAAGGCCTAAATCAACAACTTCAACACCGTGAGCTAACATAAACTCTCTAGCTCCTTCAAAAGTCTCAGATTCACCTACAATTACTTTCGGTATTTTAAACTGTACAATGGTTCCAGCACACATATAACATGGCATCAAAGTAGAATAAATTACTGTATCTTTAAAACTTGCCATTCTTCCCGCATTGGTTAAGCAATCCATTTCACCATGTAAAATTTGATTGTTTTCTTGCACGCGTTTGTTGTGTCCTTTTGCTACTATTTTTCCGTCTTTCACTAAAACTGAACCAATAGGAATTCCACCTTCCTTTCTGCTTTTCTTTGCCATTGCAATGGCTTCACGCATAAATTCATCCATAATAATGTTGTTTCTTGAATTTAAAAAATAAAGAAAAATGCTGCCTAAAACACATCCTTTAATTATTTATAGTTTGAAGAATACGAATATATCTTTAATTTTGAGAAAAGCTAATCAAAATCAGTTAGAAATTCTTTGCTTTTGACTAACTTAGTAAAAATAAATCAACCTACCTATGGACTTAAAATTTTGCGGTGCAGCACAAACAGTAACAGGAAGTTG
>PXFS01000028.1 GCA_003564185.1 Flavobacteriaceae bacterium | reverse complement strand
GAAGGCGTAGATTTAAGTCAGGAGGAAGAAAGTTTAGTAAAAAGCACACTTAGAAATTCCAATCATCCCTTAAGTAGGAAATTGTATGAGTTTTTACAATCGCAAGATATTCAAACCATAGACGATTACAACGAGCATGTAGGAAAAGGAATTGAAGCTAAAATTAATGAGCAACACATTAAATTAGGTTCGGGTAGTTTTGTAGAAAATCCCGCTACAGAAACCCTGCAGGAAACCGCTGTACATTACGCAAAAGATCAAAATTACAAAGGAAAGTTTGTGTTTAAATCGGCTTACCGTGAAGGTGTTTGGGACTTAATTAACGATATTAAAAAAGAACATCAAATTTTGGTTTTATCGGGAGATAATAGCGGAGAAAAACAATATTTAGCTTCAAAATTACCGTTTGAAACCCAAGTGTTTTTTAATCAGAAGCCAGAAGATAAACTAAAAAAGATTGCCAAACTTCAGAAAAATAAGCAACACGTAGCCATGATTGGTGACGGACTTAATGATGCGGGTGCTTTAAAGCAAAGTGATGTAGGTATTGCCATTGCTGAAAACATCAACGTATTTACACCAGCTTGTGATGCTATTTTAGATGCCAAAAAATTACCCCAACTTAATGATTTTGTCAAACTTTCTAAACAAGGAATGAAAATCATTAAAATAGCCTTCTTACTTTCGTTTTTCTATAATGTAATCGGTTTGTATTTTGCGGTTACAGGACAATTAATGCCAGTAATTGCGGCCATTTTAATGCCATTAAGTTCTGTGAGTATAGTGGCTTTTACCACTTTTGCTACCAATTGGGTAACAAGAAAATTACGCGCTACGGCTTAGTTGAAATTTGTGTGTACAACATTTTCTTAGCTCGTAAAGACCTAACTTTTAAGTTGTTTACAGGAAGATTAAGCTCCTTAGAAATAGCTTTAAAACTCATTTCCTTAAAATAACGTAATTCAATAATTTCTTGGTAATCTTTAGGAAGCTTTTTGACTTCAGTAGCCAGCCAATCGGCATCTTGATTTTTTGTGATTTCATCTTCAATAGAAGGTGCTTCTTCTAAAATTTGTTTGTTTGCAGTTTCTTGCAAAGACTCCGTTTTAATTTGCTTTTTTCGGTGTTCATCTATAGCCAAATTCTTCGCAATTTGAATTAACCAGGTTTTAAAAGCAAATGCAGACTTATAGGTAGGTAATTTGTCAAAAGCTCTAGCAAAGGTTTGAATGCAAATTTCTTCAGCTAAATAAGGGTTGTTGTAGGTTTTTAAGAGGTAATTATACACGTAATCCCAATGGGTTTTCAGCAAATAACTGTAGCCAGAATAATCTCCATTCAAGGCTTTTTTAATGTAATCACTTTCTTGCATTAATTCCAATGTTTGGGAGTCGATTTTAGATTCATTATAAAGATACAAAATTGAAATAATACCAAGGAAAAATTATAAATTGGATAACCCAAAAGTAATCGTTTTTCTTCAAAATGCTTGAAAATTGGTTTCTGTATAATATAAACAATTCCAGTAATAATAGTCATTCCTAAAATAGCATAAAACCACAGGCTGGTGAATAATAGAATAACAAAACTTAACCAAAAAATAAACTTGTTAAAATACAAACCTCCTAAAAGTAATTGGTGTTTCAATGAATACCTTGAAGAAGTTGTTACATGACGTTGTTTTTGCCTGAACCATGCTTTCCAGGTTGTTGGTAAATTACTTATCGTGAAACTTTCAGGATGCAAACAAATTTGTGTATTCTCTTTGTTGGCGACTTCCTGAACAAACAAATCGTCATCACCTGATGGAATATCCAAATGATTTTTAAATCCATTTTTCTCTAAGAACAAGGATTTTTTATACATCAAATTTCGACCAACACCCATATAAGGCGATTTCCAAAGCGAAGCCGAAAAATACTGAATAGCGGTGGTTATTGTTTCAAAATTTTGAAGTCGATTTAAAAAATTATTTTTTTTTCTGAAACCACCAAAACCTAAAATCACTTCAGTTGAAGCATTGGCTAATAACTGCTGAAGCATTCGGTAAGCCCACATTTTAGAAGCAGGTTGACAATCGGCATCAGTGAATAATAAGATTTCATAAGAAGCCAATTCAATAGCCTTAGACAAAGCGATTTTCTTACCTGTATTGGCAGTAAAATCAGCTAATTGAATGATTTTTAAATTTGAATTTTTCTTTTGAAATTCTGAAAGTATTTTATACGTTTCATCGGAAGAATGATCATCGATTACAATAACTTCAAAATCGATTTTTTCTTGTTGAAAGATAAAAGGTAAATTTCGCTTCAAATTTTCTGCCTCGTTCTTTGCTGAAATAACAATACTTATGGATGAAGTAGGTAATTTTTCTGAAGTGTTACTCGATTTGGATTGAATTCTTTTTGCTAATTTTATAAACACAAAACTCTCTGTTACAAACAAAAGGCTTGTAAGCAAAAACGAGAAAACAATGAAGGAAAGCATTATTAAGCTTTGCTAACCTGACTGTCTTTTTTGCAGTCTTGCTCATCGGGTAATTTTCCGCAGAAACTACAAGACTCTCCAGATTTGTTTAAAAATGGACTTTGACTGGCACAAGTTCCAGCAAACTTACCGTCTTTCTTTCCCCAAATTTTGATGGCAATACCAGCAAAACAAAGGCCTAAAATTGCGAATGTGATTAAAAATAATTCCATAGTACAAAGATAATAAATACAATAACAATTCCCAACCTCATTAACTTGTCATTCTGAAAAAATTTCCTTTAACCTTATTAACCTGTCATACCGAAAACCATTGTCAGCTCGAGTGTTTTTCTTGACCGGTTAGGGAAAGAAAAAAGTATCGAGAACCAATGTCAGTTCGAGTGGTTTTTATGAAATGAAGTGAAACGAAATGAAATAAAAATTGTATCGAGAACCCTAACGAAGACGGCTCTCGATAGTTCTGCTGAGTTTAATCGAAGTACGATTTCAATCTTTTTTTTAACCAAAAATAAATTGAAATTACTACCAATGAATTTTTTATGTAAATTAATGTTTATCAGTATTTTATTCATCTTCGAGCCCTTCGATATAGCTCAGGATAAGCTCTTTCAAGAAGTGGTCGGTTCTCGACTCCGCTCGAACTTTAAACAAGATTAAAAACGTCACACACTATTAAATAAAATTTTTCAATTTTCAGGGGCTCGAGCTGACAAACTCACTCTCACTGAACTGTCATTCCGGAAAATTTCCTAAGAAATTTATCCGGAATCTTAATGTACCGAAGTCAATAAAAAGTTCCCTAACTAAAGACATGTTTGAAATTTCAATTCATAAGATTCCGCATCTCGTTATCGCTCGTGCGGAATGACAGGAAAGGAAGAGGAATTGTTCGGAAAGAAAGGAAAGTAAGAGGAATTCTGCGGAACGACAAAAGCCCACCCCCTAACCCTTTCCAAAGTGAAGGGGAACTAAAAGCAGGGCGTGATGAGCTGGATAAAACACCTCGTTCAAACCAATGAAGTTTTTGTTTACTCCTCATCAATCAAAATATCCAATATTTGTATGGCTGCTTCACTAACTTTTGAACCAGGACCAAAAACAGCTACCGCTCCGGCATCAAAAAGGTAATCGTAATCGGCTGAAGGAATAACCCCACCAACAATCACCATGATATCTTCTCTTCCGTGTTTTTTTAATTCTTCTATCACCTGAGGAACTAATGTTTTGTGACCAGCGGCTAAAGAAGAAACACCTAATATATGAACATCATTTTCTACCGCTTGTTTTGCCGCTTCTTCTGGCGTTTGAAACAAGGGACCAACATCAACATCAAAACCAACATCTGCGTAACCTGTAGCTACAACTTTTGCGCCACGGTCGTGACCATCTTGCCCCATTTTTGCAATCATAATTCGGGGTCTTCTACCTTCTAATTCAGCAAATTTATCGGCTAATTCTCTTGCTTTTTTAAAGCTTACATCTTCTTTCATTTCGCTACTATAAACGCCACTAAAGGACTGTATTTTTGCTTTATGTCTGCCAAAAACTTCTTCTAAGGCATCACTAATTTCTCCTAAAGTTGCTCGCTCTCTGGCCGCTTCTACAGCTAAAGCTAATAAATTACCTTGGCTTGATTGAGCCGCTTCGGTTAGTACCTTAAGTTTTTGGGTTACCGCTTCTGTATTTCTTGAAGCCTTTATCTTTTCAAGTTTTTCAATTTGTTGCCTTCTAACCGTTTGATTATCCACTTCTAAAGTAACAATAGGATCTTCTTTAGGTAAGCGGTATTTATTGACCCCAACAATAGTTTCTACTCCACTGTCAATCCGGGCTTGTTTAATAGCCGCTGCTTGTTCAATTCTAAGTTTCGGAATACCTTCTTCAATGGCTTTTGTCATTCCTCCAAGCTCCTCTACTTCTTGAATTAAATCCCAAGCTTTGTGGGCAATTTCGTGAGTTAATTTTTCAACATAATAACTTCCTGCCCAAGGATCAACGGTTTTGGTAATTCCTGTTTCATCTTGTAAATACAATTGTGTATTTCTGGCAATTCTTGCTGAAAAATCGGTAGGTAAAGCAATGGCTTCATCTAAAGCATTGGTATGTAAAGACTGCGTTCCTCCAAAAGCGGCTGCCGAAGCTTCAATGCAAGTTCGGGCTACATTGTTAAACGGATCTTGTTCGGTTAAACTATATCCACTGGTTTGACAGTGTGTTCTGAGCGACAAAGACTTCGTGTTTTTCGGGTTGAACTGCTTTACCAATTTAGCCCAAAGCATTCGCGCGGCGCGCATTTTGGCAATTTCCATGAAGTGATTCATTCCAATACCCCAAAAAAACGAAAGTCGTGGCGCAAACGAATCCACATCCATCCCTTCTTCAATTCCTTTTCTTATGTATTCTAAACCATCTGCTAAGGTATAGGCCAATTCAATATCTGCCGTTGCCCCAGCTTCTTGCATGTGGTAGCCAGAAATACTAATGCTATTGAATTTAGGCATGTTTTTAGACGTAAATTCAAAAATATCCGAAATTACTTTCATGGAAGGTGTTGGCGGATAGATGTAGGTATTTCTCACCATAAATTCTTTCAAAATATCATTTTGAATAGTTCCAGAAAGTTGTTCTTGTTTTACACCTGTTTCTTCAGCGGCAACAATGTAAAAGGCTAAAATGGGTAAAACCGCTCCATTCATGGTCATGGAAACCGACATTTTATCCAGCGGAATCTGATCAAAAAGCACTTTCATATCTTCTACTGAATCAATGGCAACACCAGCTTTTCCAACATCTCCAACTACTCTTTCGTGATCGGAATCATAACCTCTATGCGTGGGTAAATCGAAGGCCACTGAAAGTCCTTTCTGTCCAGCAGCTAAATTTCTTCGGTAGAACGCATTACTTTCTTCAGCCGTTGAAAAACCCGCATACTGACGAATGGTCCACGGCCT
>PXFS01000164.1 GCA_003564185.1 Flavobacteriaceae bacterium | reverse complement strand
ATTGTCTTCTAAATTGTAGGCATGAGTGTTTTCTTCATGCGAGTAAGTAAAGCAACCTAAGCGTTCAAAACGCATTTCTTTTACCCATTCTTTAAGCTCTTGGTAATGTTCTTCGGTTTCGCCAGGGTAACCTACAATTAATGTAGTTCTAATTGCCATACCAGGTACTTTTTCTCTGAATTTTTTTAGTAAATCGGTAGTTTTTTTATGATTGGTACCTCTACGCATGGATTTCAACAATTCGTCGTTAATATGTTGTAAAGGAATATCAATATAATTACATACTTTTGGCTCTTCTCTAATAACGTCTAATACATCTTCTGGAAAGCCAGTAGGGAAAGCATAATGCAGTCTAATCCACTCAATCCCTTCAACTTTAACCAAATTTTGAAGTAATTCTGCTAAGTTTCGTTTTTTATATAAATCTAAACCATAATAGGTTAAATCTTGAGCAATTAAAATTAACTCTTTTACCCCGTTGGCGGCTAATTTTTCAGCTTCAATCACTAACTCCTCAATAGGTTTTGACTTATGCCCACCGCGCATTAAAGGAATTGCACAAAAAGAACAAGGACGGTCACAGCCTTCTGCAATTTTGAGGTAGGCGTAGTTTTTTGGTGTGGTTGTTAATCGTTCACCAATTAATTCGTGTTTGTAATCAGCGCCAAGTGCTTTTAATAAACTGGGTAATTCGGTGGTACCAAAATACTGATCTACATTTGGGATTTCTTTTTCTAAATCGGGTTTATAGCGTTCAGACAAACATCCGGTGACAAAAACTTTATCGACTAAACCTTCTTCTTTTTGTTGCGCAAAATCTAAAATAGTGTTGACCGATTCTTCTTTGGCGTTATCAATAAAGCCACAGGTATTAATGACAACCACATTACCTTCTTGTTCATGAGCTACTTCTTTGCCGTTGGCTTTTAGTTGACCCATTAAAACTTCTGAGTCGTATAAGTTTTTGCTACAACCTAAGGTTACTACATTAATCTTGTTCTTTTTCAACGACTTTGTGCGCATACGTATTTTTTTCGGTGTGCAAAGATACGACCTAAAAGTTGACAAAAGTGTTAATACCATTTATCAATTGAAATTACCGAAATAAAACGCCCTTTATTCCTTTCTGTTTCATTACAAAAATAAACCATAGCTACGGCTATGCTTTATTTTTGTAATTCACATAAAGAAGAAAATCTTCGTTTTCTTTTACAGTAGTTTCAAATAATAACTGGTATAAGCTTCTAAAAACCTTGATGTGATCCTTTTTACCATTTCTTTTGATGCAATATTATTCCAAATGAGGAAAAGCAATCTATTTCCAATCCTCTTCCTCTAAGCTAAAAATACTACTAACTTCAACATTAAAAACACTTGCCATTTTTAAGCTTAAAAGTGTTGAAGGGACGTATTTTCCGCTTTCAATGGCATTAATACTCTGCCGGCTGACTTGTGTTTTTTTGGCTAAATCAGCTTGTGATAAATTATGTTCTGCTCGTAAAACGCGGATTCTATTCTTCATCAGTAAAGCTTTTTTTGAATCGATAATATTGGTAATGAAAAATGATAATAAAAAGAATTAAAACAGCAAACATACTAAATGTCATTACATGGATAAAAACTAATCCATGAATAAAAAGAAAGCCTAAAATCACAATGGCATAATTAATATAAATTGCTATAACTAGAGCGTTTAACCGGATGCTCATACTTAATTCATCCTCTTCTTTTACCTTCGAAAAACCTATGAGAATAGCGCCAATGATACCGGCAACAGCTAAAATTTCTATCAAAATATTCTTTGTCGTAAAACCAAAATATTCATTAGAAGAAAATAAACCACTACTTACTATTCCAAAAACTTTTACTTCTAACCAATCAATTTTCCAAGTGTTAGCATAAGCTAAAATTCCAATCACTAAACTAGGTAAGAATAAAATCCAGCCAATTTTTTTGAACCCATGAGGGAATAATCTCAATTTTTTCATCACTAAGTGTATTTATTTTATTCAAATGTAAAACATACTTTACATTTTGACAAATATATTTTACAAAATTCAATTTTTTTAAAATTAAATAGTACTATGTATTGCAAAGTACTATTTAAATAATGTAACTTTGTCGCAAATTCATTTACAAATGAAAATAGAAAACACAAAAGCACAAATGCGCAAGGGAGTTTTGGAGTACTGCATTCTTAGTATTCTAAAACATCAAGACGCCTATGTGGCTGAAATATTAGAACAGTTAAAATCGGCCGAATTAATTGTTGTGGAAGGTACGATTTATCCTTTGCTTACCCGATTGAAAAACGGAAAGCTACTTACTTACCGTTGGGAAGAAAGTACCGAAGGACCGCCCAGAAAATACTATCAACTTACCCAAGAAGGCGAAGCTTTTTTAGCTGAATTAGGACGTACCTGGAATCAGTTAAGCCAAGCCGTTAACCAAATTACCAAAAAAGAAAACTATGAATAAGACAATCAACATCAACCTTGGAAAAGTGTTTTTTCACATTGACGAAAAAGCCTACGAAGTATTGAAAAAATACTTAGATGCCATTAAAAAGCAGTTGAAACATCAAGAGGGCGCCGAAGAAGTAATGCGCGATATTGAAGTTAGAATTGCTGAATTATTCCTACAGGATATTAAGAATCAACAGCAAGTAGTAGAATTAGATGAAGTAAATAAAGTCATTGAAATATTAGGACAACCAAAAGATTTTAGTTTAGAAGATGAGGAGGAAGCCTCATCAACGAACGAATCGAATTGGAAGGACCAAAGTTTTATTCCCAGTAAAAAACTCTATCGAGAAACTGAAGATTATTATCTAGCTGGTGTTTGCGGTGGATTGGCTCATTATTTAGGAACAACTCCTGCTATAATTCGTGTGTTATGGATTATTCTTAGCATTATAAGTTTCGGAACCTTTGCTGTGCTTTATATTGCGCTTTGGATCGTAGTTCCTCCTGCTATTACCACCTCTCAAAAACTGGAAATGAAAGGCGAGTCCATCAATTTGTCTAATATTGAAAAAAAAGTCAAAGAAGATTTTGAAAAAGTCAAAGAAAAGCTCAACGAAATAGATTACGAGGAATTAAAAAGAAAAGGAAAATCAGGCGCTCACGAAATTGCTAATGGTTTAGAAAAAAGCCTACAACTTATTTTGTCTGTACTAAGAAAGCTTATTGGAGGATTAATTGTATTTGTTGCTGGTGTTGGACTTTTTACTTCATTTAGTGCATTATTAGGGATTTCAATTGTAGATGGATTTAATTTAGATGTAATTAATTCAATTGACACTTCTGGGTTTATTTTTGACATCCCTATTTGGGCGCAATCCATTTTATTTATTGCACTTAGTTGTATTCCGTTATGGCTACTTTTATTGCTCGGATTAAAGTTGTTAAATCCCAAAGGATTCAAGATTTCAAAAGCCAATGCAATTAGTTCGTTGGTGATTTGGGGGATTTCAGTTGTGATTCTGATTTTCCTAAGTATTGGAAGCACAACAAAGCACAACATATCTTACGAAACAGCGGGAGTCCAAAAAATTGAAGTTGAAAGTGATACCCTTCAGCTGAAAATGGATTTTCCAATAGAATATGTTGAATCAATTGCTTTTTCAAATCAATTTGAAATTAAACAAGATGACAATGCGGATGACTTTCTTTTAGGGAGAAATATAAAAATTCAACTTCGAAAAAGTAAGGATAATTCTGTGTTAATTAGAACTCATAAAAAGGGATTTTCGCGTTCGTGGGAGAATGCCAAATCTGTAACCAAAAATTTAAAATACAACTGGAAAAATACAGATAGTGCAATTATTTTTGACAGTCATTTTGAAAATGAACTAAAATTTAAAGATGATGATATGAAAGTAAAAGTAGACTTATACCTTCCAGAGGAAAAGGTTTTTTCCTTAGATCCTGATGTAATTACATTTTTATCAAAAAAACAAAAAACTCAATTACAACCCCTTGAAGGCAAATTTTTCAATTATCAAGGAAATTCAATAAAATGTTTAAATTGCGAATAAATCAATAACCTAAAACCTAATTTAATGCTTACACTCAATAAATTTTTACTTATACTTATTTTCTCCATTAGCTTAATTTCTTGTAAAGATATGATGGTTGTTCAAATTGAAGGTGAAGGACCTGTTGTACTTAATGAATTTGATATTGACAAATTTGATCAATTAAGCGTTCATTCGGGTTGGAAAGTCTTACTAATTCCATCAGATGAAAATAAGCTTATTTTAGAAGCCAATGAAAATTTAGTCGAACTTTTAGAAATAGAACAGAAAAAGAATCGGCTTAAGTTAGATTCAGAAAAGATGATTAAAAAAGCAGATTCAAAATTAATTCAGCTTCACTACAATCAAGAACTAAAAGAGATCAAAACCTCAAGCGGTGTTCATTTAATTGCAAAACAGGCTTATCACGATAAAGATTTAAAAATTTCGGCTACTAGTGGCTCAAAACTTGAGCTTAATTTTGAAGGAGAGCAACTTTTTGCTGAAACTTCATCTGGGGCTTCTATACTAATTGAAGGAGATGCTGAATATATTCAAGTCAAGTCAACAAGCGGGTCTGGCTTTGAAGGCAAAGGACTAGAAACAAAACAAGCAAATGCAAAAGTTAGTTCTGGAGCTAATATCTATTTAAATGTGATTAAAGATATAGAAGCAAAAGCAACTAGCGGAGGAATAATTAAATATAACGCTAGTGTAAAGAATATATCGAAAGATACTAATTCTGGAGGAAGTATCAAGGAATATAAAAGCTAATACGTATTATACCATTTATATATAGCAATTATGTCGTTAATAAAAAAAGACCAACATCTTATGAGGTGTTGGTCTTTTCATTATAAAAATTATCCTAGTTGAGGTTATTTTTTCTTTTTTTGTTCTTTTTCACGAAGCTTTTTTTGTTCTTCAGCTTGCTCCATAATCTCTTGCATTTTTCTAGCAAATCTTCCCTTTTTCTTTTTTGGTTTTTTCTTATTGGCTTCAATTTTAGCTAGTATTTTATCCTCATCAATAATAACTTTTTTGATCACTAACATTATTCCTATGGTGATTAAATTCGAAATAAAATAATATAGTGATAAACCACTAGCGTAATTATTAAAGAAAATCAACATACCAAATGGCATAATATACATGATTACTTTCATATTGGGCATGCCAGGCTGTTGCATTTGTTGCATATTTTGACCCGTAGTCATCTGCATATAACCAAAAATAGCAATGGAGGCCAATATTGGAAATAAACTTACGTGGTTTCCATAAGCCCATGAAATTAAGGGGATATAAGCATCCCATTCAAAAATCACATCGTAACTAGATAAATCATCTGCCCATAAAAAACCTTTCTGTCTTAAGTCAAATGCACTAGGGAAGAACCTAAATAGTGCATAGAAAATAGGAATTTGAAGTAAGGCAGGAATACACCCACTCAAGGGACTTACTCCTGTTTTGCTATAAAGCTTCATGGTCTCTTGCTGCTTTTTCATGGCGTTGTCCTTGTATTTCTCATTGATTTGAGTAATCTCAGGACGCAGCACTTTCATCTTAGCTTGAGATAAATAAGATTTGTAGGTTACAGGTGAAAGAATTAAACGCACTGTAATAGTCATTACCACAATTGCTAATCCATAACTTGGAATAAATTTCAATAAAAATCCAAAAAACGGAATTAATACATATTTATTAATCCAACCAAAAATACCCCAACCTAAGGGGACAACTTTATCTAAGCCTCGATCATAAGTACTTAATATCTTAATATCTGTTGGGCCGTAATAAAAATTCATCTGCTCTGCAAACTCGCCTCCCTTTAATTGCAGCTGAATTTCAGAAGTATACTTTTTAGTATAAACAGTATCAACTTGTTTGTCTTGAACTAAATTTTCGGATATAAATTTTCCGCTTTTAAAAGGCGAATCCGTTAATAAAATAGCACTAAAAAAATGCTGTCTGTAAGCTACCCAGTCAACTTTTTCGCCAGTTTCTTCTGTACGTTCACGTTGATTGGTATAATCATCTTTGCCCCCATCATATTGAAATATAATTTCTGAATGTTGATTTTCATAAGAAATACTCTTGGCATGTCTAAGTGATTTGATTTGCCAAGTAAGTAAAGCTTCAGATTCACCAGAAAGAATTGTGTTCAAGCCCTGTGAGCGAAGACCAAAATCCAGCATATGGTCGTCTGGGTGAATTACGTATCTATATTCAAGGTACTTATCCTCTTCAGCTTTTAGACGCATGGTCAAAACCTGCTTATCTCCCTCCAGCTTTAAATCAGGCACAAAGTATAAATCTTTTGTTTGAAGAGTTCTTCCGTCACGTGTTTTTAATTCAATATTGAATTTTGAATTACCCTCTTTAGCAATTAGTATAGGGTCTCCTAAATAATTGTCGTGTTGCTTTAGTTTAGCCTCCACAATTTGACCACCATAATGGCTAACTTTTAGCATTAAAAACTCATTTTCTATGTAGGTAAAGTCTTCTTCAAACTCTTTTGATAGCAATTCTGACAAAGCAAAGCTACCTAATTTTTGTTGAGCTAAAAGGTTAGCTATTGAATCGTTAGCAACTTCATTGCTTGAATCTGAGCCAAGGTCTGCTGCTGAAGAAGGTAAAGAATCTGTCTCTTGCTTTTCTACTTGTTCGGTTTGCGTGGCTTCATTAGGGCTAGCCTCTTCTACTTCTTCTTGGTTCATATAAACCATCCAAAATAGGATTAAACCAATTAACAAAAATCCGATAATCGAATTTAAATCAAATTTTTTATCTTCCATTTAAACGTACTTTTCTAAGTATAAAATAAGTGCAAAAGTGGGCAATTTTACTCAATTTTCTTGGGTTTTTCTCTCTTTTTTTAAATACTATAATTGCTTGAGTATAAAGTCATCAGTTTTGGAGGTAATAATCAATCTAAAGAAAAGTTCTATTAATTAAATTTCACAATGTTAGCTATTCAAAATTTGACTGATAATATTTGTATATTTCACCAGCAGATCTGCCTTTCAACCTCATATAATAAACTTTCCAAAAAATAAGTTGCAAGTTAAATACACCAACTTCTTCAAACCTTCTTGCAGAAGTAGTCAACCATTTTGGAATAACCACAAACTCTTTTCTTGTATAAAGTTCTGAGATAAGAAGTTGATCCTCGTATATCAAAAATTCTTCATTATAACCGCCAATGGCGTAGAATAAATCTTTAGTAATGAATTGACTTTGATCTCCTCCTCTACAAGCTCTCAGCTTAAAACGAGTTAACCAACCAATAAATTTTAGCCATGGATGCTGACTTCTAAATTTCATTCTGAAACATCCTGCTAAATTTCCTCTTTTTACTTCTTGAATGATTAAAGCATCAAAATTTTTTGGTGGATGTGAATCAATGTGCAAGAAATAAAGCACCTCAAAATTGGCACTTTTAGCTCCAAAATTCATTTGAATTGGTCTTCCTTTTGGTGAAGAAAGTACTGTAATTCCTGAAATGGATTTTGCAATTTCAAGGCTTTTATCTGTACTTCCTCCATCTATTAGAAGAATTTCACCCACAAAATTTTCATCAGAAATACGCTGTTTAATGGTTTTAAGATTATGCTTAAGCGATTCTGCTTCATTATAAATGAATGATAAGACTTAGCTTATTTTTCATTTAACTCCCAATTATAAGCTTTAAAACTAATATTAGCATCATCATTGATATGTATTTCTGAGAATTTATTGATATAATCAATTAAATTCTGGTTTTCATTCTCAAAATCTGAAGTATACCACTTAAAAATTTTCGATAATTCAACTTGATTAGGTGTTAAAGAGTTCAACTCTTTATCATTTATAAAGGCACTTGCTAATTCATCTAATAACTCATCCACATTATCTGCTGTGAAAGCCCTGTTATGTAATTTGGGGCAAGAATATGAAGCACAATTGATACCAAAATGAACCCGTTCATCTCCCATTTTAAGCAACATATCTTTTTCGATATTATCAAGAGAATAGACCTCACTACCTAATTGAATAAAATCCTTTTTAAATGGACTTGAAAACAAACCACCAATATCTTTGATGCTTCTTACTGGGTAGTTATCGATGATTAATTGAACGGTAAATGCATTGTATGCATTGATTAGATAAGCCTTTTTTCTATCTGTAGACCATTTTTGAAGAGGTGGGTTTTCGCTTAGACTTTTCAAGTATTTGGTCACTTCAGTTTGATCCTCTATAAATCCTTTGTAATCTACTTTTCCATTTGAAGTTACATGTTTTTGTAAAAGCGCATCCCAAAGTTCATGATCCTGTGCATGAATTAAAAAAGAAAACAGAAACAGTGTAAACAGTAAACGGATTTTCATTTTTATTTCAAATTTAAATAAATTATGATGTCTTAAAGAACAACTGAATGTTAATACTAGGCTTTAATAAATTATTTAATATCATTCGTCAATTGAAATTACCATAATCAAACTTCATTTTTACTTTCTGTCAATTAAAACAAAAACTTTTATAAGATAAATGATGAAGAGAAGTATATTGATTATAAACCAATAATTTCAAATTATAATTTTAATTCTTTTATTTTATCTGACTGAATCCAAGCAGTATTATCGTTAGCTATTCTGACCTTCGTAAAATCTTTAAACTCTTCTTCAATCTTTACTTTAGTTCCCTCATGTAAGGTAAAAGATTTATTACTTCTTATGTTAGGTTCGTTTAAAAGATCTACTTCTTCAGCAAACACGATAGCATATCTTTTACTATCAATAACTTTTAATTGCTGATTGGCTAAAACAAAAAAACCAAATCCTAGAAATAAAAAAAGTACCGAAAAAGTTAATGAGATTCGTTTAGTTGATGGTTTTCTAGCAAACAAAAATCCAATAAAAAAGAGCAAAGTTAAAAAGCTTCCAGTAATAGCTAACTGCGCCCATTGATCTTGTTCTAAGGCAAAAATTATATTCTCTTTTTGAAGCTCAAATTCGGATGCCTCTGAAACTTCAATTTCATCTACTTTTCTATTTTCAGCTAATAGCAGATTGTTCTTTGCCGAAGTATTTGTGGGAGCTATCATCAAAGCTAACTCATAGTAATAAATACTTTCAGCAACTTTTTGTTGTTTATAGAAAGCATTTCCTAAATTATAAAATAACTCTGAAGACACTTGCCCATCTTCAATTATTTGCTTGTAGATTCGAGTAGCTTCTCTGTAGTTTCCTTCTGCATAAGCATCATTCCCTTGATCAAATAATTCATTATTTGACCAGGTCAATTGAAAACTTATGGAAAGTAGTATGTAAATTATCAAATTTCTCATCATTATAAAACTTTATCTAATTGAGAAATAATATCTTTAGCGTGTTTGTATTCTTCATTCATTGCCTCGTTGCTGTATGGGCTATATTTAGCCATTTCGCAAGTTGATAATGTGTTTATAAAGCCTTGGATTAATTGTTGTTCAACTCCATTTTCTGCTAGCGTAGATTTAATTTTATCTTTACTCATTTCAACCGTTGCTATTTGTAATTTCGCTTTGAGATAATTATGGAGAGCTCGTTCTAGTGCATCAAAAAACAATTTCTTATCACCTAAATTTTTCTTTGCTTCACTTAGGTATTTCTTTGCAAGTTGGTTTGCTCTACGTTGTTTTCTGGTGGCTTCAGAAAGTTGAAATTTATCTGTATTTCTACGAACTAATATAAATAAAGGCATCAAGAGTAAGGGAGAAACAAACAATGCCCAAAAGGTATTACTTTTAAAAAAGTTAGATTGATTTGCAGGCCTTAATTGGGTTTTTGTAGCAATATAATCAAATGATAAATCAGAGGTTATAATATTTCTTTTTGATTTTTCTTCAGAAGAAGTTTCACTTGCTATTGAGCTACGTCTTGAAGGATCCTCAGGACCTTCTTCAACATTTAAGTTAACTTCATTGGTTCGTACAGATTTATATTTTTCCTCCTTAGGGTCAAAAAAGGAAAATTGAACAGGAGCAATTCTATACTCTCCTTTAAATTCTGGGACTATTGTATATTCATTAGAAATATATCCTGATAGTCCTCTGTAAGTTGTTTTATAGCTATCTTTTCTTTCCGGTTCATATACCTCTAATGAAGATGGTATTTTTAATTCTGGTAAATTCATTAGACTCAAATTTCCAGTTCCAGAAATTTTCAAATTAGCGGTTAAACTCTCTCTTGCTTCAAGAGATGTCTTACTTGTATTAAGAGCTATTTTAAATTGACCAACAGCTCCTGTAAAATCAGCAGGCTTACCATCTTCTGGTAGCGGTTTAACTTGTAATTTTCTAGTTTTAGCAGAAGCATTTTTCTCTACATATTCGTATTGCCTTCTTCCAAAGATATCCCGTTTATCCGATGGCACTTGAACAGAAAGCGCAACTGTGAGTGGCTCTATTATTAATTCACCAGTTTTTTGAGGATATAAAAGCGTCTTTCTTAATTCAACATATTGGTAAGGCTCGCCTGCATATTCTCCTTCCTTTACCTGTAATTGTTCAATGTCTATATTCTGGCTCCAAAAATCAGTAAATTTTGGATCATCAACTACACGATAATTTCTAATATTTACATCCCTACCTATGTACAATTTGTACACTACATAAACCTCTTCATTCAAATAAGGCTTAGATTTAGAAACTTCAGCTACCAAATGAATTGCATCAGACAATTTACTTTTAGCAATACTTTGATAAGAATTAGGATTGTCTACAGCAGCTGTAACCTCAATATCTATAGGGGAAGATTTATAAACCTTGCCTTTGTACTCAATTTCTGCTTGACCTATAGTAAGTTTACCACGTTTTTGCGGTTCTAAGAAATAGGTATAGGTCTTTTGGAAGCTACTTTGTCCGTTTACCCAACTTTGTGATATGGACTGATTAGGACCTGCAAGACGCTTAAAGCCTCTGAAGTCAGGTGCAATAAAATTATCTGCATCTTTATCTACAGTAAATTCAATTTTTACACGTTCATTAATCCCTAGCTTCTCTCTACTTGCTTTAGCCTGAAAAGAAACATCCTGAGCCCAAGTAGAAATACCCATAAATAGAGAAAATAGTATGTAAACTATATTTTTCATTACCAATCTTTTTCTGTTCTGACTCGTTCTCCTTTCTCCTCTTTTTTATTGACTTTGTCTTGAGTATCTCTTTCTTTATTTTCTATTGCCTCTAAAAGGTTTTGAATTTGTTCTGGAGAGAGTTTCCCTTTCACTTGTTGAGGTTCTTGTTCTTGCTGGTCTCCCTCTTTTTCATCCTCTTTACCTCCCTGATTTTGAGGCTGCTCTTGCTCCTGTTCTTGATCACCCTCATCATCATTATCTTGATCACCCTCTCCTTCTTTATCTTCATCTTCTTGATCACCATCATCTCCTTGATCTTCTTGATCTTGGTTTTGGTCATCCTGACTGTCGTCATCTTCATCTTCTCCTTCGCCTTCATCATCTTGTGGTTGTTCTTGTTGGTCATCTTGATCATCATCGTCTCCACCGCCACCGCCTTCATCTTCTTGTTTCTTTTTAGCTAAAGCTAAATTATATCGTGTTTCATCGTCATTAGGATTATGACGTAATGCATTTTTATAAGCTTCAATAGCTTCAGCATAACGCTCTTCATCCATTAACATATTTCCTTTGTTATGGAAACTTTTATGCTTTAGACTTCTATTTTCACTTTTTTGTACCGTTTCTGCTAAATTAATAAAAGCTTCTCTTTGTTTATCGTTTTTTAAATAAAGATTACCAAAATTATACCTTGCAATATCGTTCTCGGGGTCTGCTGACAGGGCTTTCCTAAAAGACGCTTCTGCACCTGCAAAATTGTCAGATTCAATTTGAGAAGCAGCTTCAGCAAGGTACTTTTTAACTTCTTTTGAAACCTCTTGAGCCTGTATATTAGCTAATGAATGAAGAAACATCACTAGCAAAATGAAAAAACCTTGTATGGATTTTAAGTTATTCATTCTTCAGATTCATTTTCATTAAATAGGTTCAACCTGCTTAACCATCCTGTTTTACGTTCTAAAAGCAATACCTCCAGCAATAACAAAATTATGCCAATTATTAAAAACCATTGAAAATGATGTTGATAATTAGCATATTCTTTTGATTCAAATTCAGTTTTCTCAAGATTATTAAGTACTTCTAAAACTTCGTTAACTGCTCTTGAGGTACTACTTCCGTCTACATACACTCCATTTCCAATTTCTGCAATACGTCTTAAGGTCTGAATATCGGCACGTGTAATAACTGTTTCTCCAGCCCGGTCTTTTTTGTATGTAACACCTCCTCTACCATCACGGATAGGAATTGGCCCACCTCGTTCTGTTCCTATGCTTATTGTAATAATTTTAATTCCTTGTTCATTAGAGCGTTGAACTTCTGCTTCAAAATCAGCTTCATGATCTTCACCATCTGTTACTAAAATTAAAACTTTTTCAGTTTCCTCATTGTCAAAATACCGGTTGGCTAAACGAACTGCTTCACGGGTAGCTGTACCTTGACTGGATACCATGCTGGTATTCATAGAACGAAGAAAATTCTTTGCTGCTGAATAATCTGTTGTAATTGGAACTTGAGGAAATGCACTTCCAGCATAACCTATTAAGCCAACCCGATCTCCAGAAAGGTTGTTTATAATTTCACTGATAATTCTTTTTGATTTATCTAACCTGTTTGGAGTTATATCTTCTGCTAACATGCTTTTAGAAACATCCAAGGCAAAGACAATATCTACTCCTTCTCGTTTTACTGTTTCAACCTTTTCGCCTAATTTAGGATTTACTAATGCTATGCATAAAAAAGCGATAGCCAAAGACAATAAAACTATTTTTAAGGTAGACTTTAAATTTGATTTATCTGGGGTAAGCAGATTAAATAACGAAGGATTAGCAAATTTTTTCTGAGTTTTTCTTCGCCAATATAGCACCAAGAGATGAATGGCTATCAACAATGGAATAGCCAACAAGCACCACAAGTATATTTTTTCTTCTAATATATACATTATATAAAGCTTCTAAATAAGGTGTTTCTCAATAATATTTCGATAAACAACAGAATAAATCCAATGATTACTAAGGGTCTAAATTTTTCTTCGTAATCATAAAAAGTTTCCTCTTCAATCTCTGATTTTTCTAAGGCATCTATTTCATCATATATTTTTTGTAAAGAGGCTTCATCAGTAGCTCTAAAATATTTCCCTCCGGTCTCTTTTGAAATATATTGCATGAGCTCTTCATCAATTTCTACTTCAATAGGGCGGTACTGAAATTCGCCATTAGGTAATATTGCAACTGGAGAAAGAGCTCTACCCCGGCTTCCTATACCAATGGTGTAAATTTTAATATCTAATTCTTTAGCAATTTCAGTTGCCATTGCTGGATCAATTAATCCTGTATTGTTTACTCCATCGGTTAATAATATAATGACCTTACTCTCCGTATCACTCTCTTTAAGACGATTTACTGCGGTAGCAATCCCCATCCCTATAGCAGTACCGTCCTCAATATTAATAGCATGTGTTAAATTCTGAATGGCATTACTAACTAATGCACGATCTGATGTTAGTGGTGTTTGTGTATAGCTTTCTCCAGCATAAATTACTAATCCAACACGGTCTGTTTTTCTGTTTTGAACAAACTCTGAAGCTACTTTTTTTAAAGCTTCTAAACGATTAGGTTTAAAGTCCTTAGCTAACATACTTGTTGAAATATCTGCAGCCATAATAATATCAACTCCCTCAATTCCAGAAATTTTACTACTCACATCAACTGTCCTTGGTCTAGCCATAGCAATAATAAAAAAAGACAAAGCTAAGAGACGAAAGAAATAAAGTATGGGTCTTAACCTAGGTAAGAGACTGGTAGTATCTTTAAATCCTTCAAGACTTGAAATAGCAAGACTAGGGTTTTGTTCATTTCGTTTCCAATAGTACCAAAAAGCAGCCAATGGAATAAACAGGAATAGCCAAAACCATTCAGGATTCTCAAAAAATATGTCATTGTAATTCCACATGCTTTTATCTATCTAATTTCTAAAGAGTTAATTACACGTTGACTAATTTCCTCAGCATATTGATCATCTGCATCATAAATTAAAATGATTTGTTGATATGCTCCAGCTTCAGCAAAATTTAAAATTTTGTATTGCTTCTTTATGTCACTTTTAGTAAAAGGATTTTCTATTGCGAAATTACCCGATACTTGTTTACCTTGAGCACCATCCAAACTTTTAATCTCGTCTTCTTTAGTTAAAATATTATAGGCTCCCTCAGCTTCCAAAATATCGTAAACTCCTTCAACTACGGTTTCTAAATCAAATTCTACATCTTGTTGAAACTGCATTACTGAAAGAACTACATGGAAATTACCATAAATCCCTCCTGCTAAGAAGGTTTCTGCATCAGTAAGAATTTTTTCAGCTTCCTTAGTCATTTCTGAACTTCCTCTAACAAGTACCTCAGGTGTAGTAATTCCTACGGGAGGAATACCGTATTGACTAGTCACCCATTTCCCCTCAAGCAACTCTTTACTTGGGTGACCAAAATATTGATCACGAACATAATCATAGCCTTTACTAGTAATTAGGTAAGTTACCCCTCCAAAAAGTATAAATAGAAATGCCAAGGCAATCAGGGCTATCTTGATTCGTTTTTGTTTTCTTGCTTTTAATGCTCTGTAAGCCTCATCTTTAGCTAATTCTTCTTCTGTAGGTTCTGGTATACCTTGATCTACCTCATCCGTAAAAGATTGTATAAACTTTCGGTCTTCTTTGGCGGTTAAAACATCTGGTTGTGAACGCGCAAACTTAGCTAAATCTGAGCGCTCAAGTATTTTTCTAAAATCATCAATAGTAGACTGTTTGATGTTAATTCGCTTTGCATCTTTATTACGCTGAAGCTCATCAATTAATTCATTAGTGGTAAACTCTAGCGCACGAAGCTCAATTTTATCTTCTAAATAGCGTCTACTGATATTCGTCAATACAGAATAGTATTCACGTAAATTCCTATCCTTCATCAATGGGCTATTATCAAGTTCCTGAAGTGATTTAATAGCCTTTTGATAAGGTGGTATATTTTCTTTAGCTTCTTTTCGTTTCTGTATAATTAATTGAATTAAATAGAATAATCCAACCCCAACTCCTATCAATAACAATACCCACCACAACCAGCTAGGGACATGGAAAGGTCGTTCCATTTCAATGTAGCTTTTAATGGGGTAAAGTCCTTGTTTAGTAGTATCAACTTCAACGTCACTAACATAAACTCGGAGTGAATCAGTACTCATTCCTCCATCATTGATTTGTATAAATTGACTTGGAATCTGGTAACTACCAGAATCAAATTGGGTTAAAGCATATTCCTTTTTAAGCTTCAGCTTAGGTTCTAATTGTGTGGTATCAATTTTAAAAGCTTCAATAGCTTCTAAAGGAATGAAAGTTTGACCTTCTGGAAACTGAACTAAATCATCCATTTCAGTTTCAACTTCAATGGTATAGATAATTTGTTCACCTATCAAAATACTATCTCTGTCTGTTGAAACCTTTGCTTTTTGAGCATAAAAATTAGCAGTCCCAAAAAATAAAGAGATGAATAAACAGATCAATTTATGTAGATGCATTTTTTTCATTGATTTATCTTGCTTTGAAGTAAGTAAGCAGCTGTGTTACATAATTTTGGTCTACTCTAGTGGTTAGACTTCCTGCACCACTTGAGCTAAATGATTTCTTGAAATAATCTGATTTTTGTTTAAAGTTTATTTCATACCGATTTCTAGTTTTTTTAGAAGCTGTATTTACCCACTGAGTTTGTCCAGTTTCTTGATCTTTCATTTGAACCATCCCTACGTTTGGCATTTCTTTTTCCCGAATATCAAAAATTCGAATGCCTGTAATATCATGACGCTGTGAGGCGATTTTTAATTCTTGTGCATAATCTTCTGTCATAAAATCTGAGATCAAAAATGAAATAGCTTTCTTTTTCATCACATTAGACAAAAACTTGATGGCCTTTGCCACATCTGTTTTTTTACTTTTCGGTTTAAATTCAAGTAATTCACGAATAATTCGAAGCACATGAGATCTTCCTTTTTTAGGTGGAATGTAAAGCTCAATTTCATCTGTAAAAAGAATTAATCCAATTTTGTCATTATTTTGAGTAGCTGAAAAAGCTAAAGTAGCCGCAATTTCAGTGACTAAATTTCTTTTTGTTGTAGTTTGTGTTCCAAAAAATTGGGATCCAGAAATGTCAACTAAAAGCATCATTGTAAGTTCCCTTTCTTCTTCGAAAATCTTTACAAAGGGTTCATTGTAGCGAGCCGTTACATTCCAATCTATAGCTCGTACATCATCTCCAAACTGATATTTTCTAACTTCACTAAAGGTCATACCTCTACCTTTGAAAGTAGAATGATACTCTCCTCCAAAAACGTGGTCACTTAACCTACGCGTTTTGATTTCAATTTTTCTAACCTTTTTTAAAAGCTCTTTGGTATCCATTTTGAATTTAAAATTGTTGAACTCTGTACTTATAATTTAGAAGTTTTATGGGACTTCTACTTCATTCACAATTTTATTTATAATATCTATAGAAGTAACATTTTCTGCTTCTGCTTCATAAGTAATTCCAACACGATGTCTCAAGACATCATATACTACTGCGCGAACATCTTCAGGAATCACATATCCTCTTCGCTTAATAAAAGCATAACACTTTGCAGCTGTAGCTAAATTTATACTTCCCCTTGGTGAAGCTCCAAAGCTAATTAATGGCTTCAGATCACCTAACTTATATTTTTCAGGATAACGGGTAGCAAAAATTAAGTCAAGGATGTATTTCTCAATTTTTTCATCCATATAAACCTCTTTCACAGTTTCCTGAGCAGATAATATTTGTTCTGTAGAAATCACAGGGTTGACTTTTTCAAAACTTCCTGATAAGTTAGCCCTAACAATCATTTGCTCATCATCAATTTTGGGGTAATCAATAACGGTTTTCAGCATAAAACGGTCAACTTGAGCTTCTGGTAGTGGGTATGTTCCCTCTTGCTCAACTGGGTTTTGTGTAGCCATTACCAAAAAGGGTTTGTCTAAAACAAATGTCTCATCACCAATTGTAACCTGCTTTTCTTGCATGGCTTCTAATAAAGCTGATTGTACTTTTGCTGGAGCACGATTAATCTCATCAGCCAGCACAAAGTTGGCAAAAATTGGTCCTTTTTTAATGCTAAAATCGTTTTCCTTAATATTATAAATCATGGTTCCAACCACATCCGCAGGAAGTAAATCTGGGGTAAATTGTATTCTAGAAAAACTACCTTGCACAGCTTTAGACAAAGTGTTAATGGCTAAGGTTTTTGCTAAACCTGGCACCCCTTCAAGAAGTATATGACCTCGTCCTAAAAGACCAATTAGCAAACGTTCTACCATATGCTGCTGACCTACAATTACTTTATTCATTTCACGAGTCAATATATCTACAAAGGCACTCTCTCTTTGTATTTTTTCATTGATACTCGCCATGTCAAATTGATCATTTTGATTTTCCATATATTCAATTTTTAGTCTAAACTACTGCTATATAATTGAGCGTGCAAATTGAAAAATAATTGCTGTAGCCATTGTTAAGGTATGGTTAAATATTGTACTTCAATCACTTATCTAGAATACAAAAAATGGTTTTGTTTAATCATTTATAAAACCAGATTAATCAATACTAAAGGTTCTTTAAAATTCGGTGAAATAATTAGCCTTTTTCATGCATAATTTCAATTTAATGCACTTATAGGTTGATAGTTGAATTCTAAAATTATATTCAAATATGTCAAAATAACAATGACTAAAATTTAAGCTTTAATTTGTATTATTGCATCAAAAGAAAGTTTTGGCTAAGTTTAATGAAGTTATAAGCGAACTTAATAAACGAAAATTTAAGCTACCAAAGGATGGTTTAAAGGGTTTTAAAAAACACTTTAAAAGTGATTTTATAGCTGGTTTTGTAGTGTTTTTATTGGCTCTTCCTTTAAGTATTGGAATTGCTAAAGCTTCTGACTTTCCTCCTTCCATGGGGATTTTAAGTGCAGTTGTTGGAGGTCTGCTAGTAAGTTTTTTTTCAGGAAGTAAACTTAGCATCAAAGGCCCTGCAGCTGGCTTAATTGCTATTTGTATAAGCGCTGTGTCTGATTTAGGAAATGGGGATCAAGTATTAGGTTGGAAATTACTCTCTGGAGTATTATTTATTTCTGGAATTCTTCAAATAGCATTCGGTTACTTTAAACTAGGAAAGTTTGTAAGTTTTTTTCCTGCAGCCACAGTAAAAGGAATGATGACAGCTATTGGGATTGTCATTTTATTGAAACAACTTCCTGTCTTATTAAATGTCCCACCGGATTTATATAAAGGGCTAAGCGTCTTCGAAACTTTAGTCAATCTAAAGTTATTGTTAACCGCTCTTGATCCATTGATGACATCTATAGGTATTGGGCTATTGATTTTACTGCTGGTTTGGCCCTACTTAAAAAACAAATTAGTTAAAGCTATTCCATCGGCATTTGTAGTTGTTCTGATTTCTATTGGAATTAGTCTGATATTTAACCTAGAAACGCTAAAACCAAACTACAGTTTTTTAGAAATAGGCGATTTTGTATCTAGTATTAATTTCCAATTAACTTTTGAGGGCTTTAATACACCTTATTTTTTTATAAAATACGTCATCATTTTTTCACTTGTTGGATCTATAGAGTCATTACTTACTATAAAAGCTACAGATGATTTAGACCCTTACAAACGTTTATCAGATACCAACAAAGATTTAACTGCGGTTGGCTTTGGAAACGCAGTAGTTGCTATTTTTGGAGGTTTACCCATGATTGCTGAAGTTGCAAGAACTACAGCCAACATCAATGCAGGTGCAAAAACTAGATGGGCAAACTTCCATCACGGTTTATTTTTGGTAGTATTTATGCTTATTGCTATTCCAATTTTAGAACGAATACCTAATACTGCTTTTGCCGCACTATTAATTGCGGTGGGGCTAAAACTTGCAGCTCCTAAAGAATTTATTCGCATGTATAAAATTGGAAAAGAACAGTTAGTAGTTTTTTGTACTACAATTGTTTTTGCTGTATTTACAGATTTACTAACTGGAATTTTAATGGGGGTTATCGTAAATATTATTTATGAAGTTTATTATGGTTGTAACCCTTTAAAAATGTTCAGCAAAAACTTTACGGCTAAACAAGAAGCTGATAAATATTTAATTACTTTTTTTGATTCAGCAGTCTTTTCAAACTATCGTCACCTTTCTTCAGAAATTAAGAAATTACCAAAAAAGTCAATTATAGAAATTAATTTTGCAGCAGCAAAAGTAGTCGACTTTTCTACTCTAAGCAGCCTGAAACTCCTTTCTCACGACGTTAAGTTAAATGGTGGTGAGCTAGATATTACAGGTTTAGGAAAACACATACCAAAATCCAGCCATCCTGAAGCAATTCGAATTAAAGAAGATAAGCTTTCTTAAGTGCTATACTATAAGATTCTTACACAAAGTGATAGATAAAAGTTGTTTACTTAATGTGCCTGCAACCAATTATCGCCTGTTCCTATATCAACTATTAAAGGAACTTCTAATTGATGTGCATTTTCCATCTCCTCTTTTATTAAGGCTTTAAGCTCTTCTAATTCATCTAAGTGCGCATCAAATATCAATTCATCGTGCACTTGCAGAAGCATTTTTGATTGAAATCCTTTTTCTTGCATTTTATCGTGTATCTTAATCATAGCAACTTTAATAATATCGGCTGCACTTCCTTGAATTGGAGCGTTTACAGCATTTCGCTCGGCGGCATTTTTAACTACATGATTTCTTGCGTTGATATCTTTTAAATAGCGTCTTCTTCCTAAAACAGTTTTTACATAGCCTTCCTCTCTTGCAAAAGCCACTTGCTCATCTATAAAGTCACGTAGCTTAGGGTAAGTTTTGTAATAGGTGTCAATTAATTCTTTAGATTCGGCTCTTGTCAAGTTGGTTTGGTTGCTTAAACCAAAGGCTGATACTCCATAAATAATTCCGAAATTAACTGTTTTTGCGTTGCTTCGTTGTTCACGCGTAACCTCAACAATAGGAACATTAAAAACTTTTGAAGCGGTTGAAGCATGAATATCTTCACCGTTTTTAAAAGCTTGAATCATGTTTTCTTCTTTGCTTAAAGCGGCAATGACACGTAATTCTATCTGGGAATAATCGGCAGCTAGTAAAGTATGATTTTTATCTCTTGGCACAAAAGCCTTTCTTACCTCCCTTCCGCGCTCTGTTCTAATCGGAATATTCTGCAAATTAGGATTATTTGAACTTAGCCTGCCCGTAGCCGCTACCGTCTGCATAAATTCGGTGTGAATTCTCCCTGTTTTTGCATTGATTTGTTTTGGCAGAGCATCTACGTAGGTACTTTTTAGCTTGCTTAACCCACGCCACTCTAATACATTAGAAACAATAGGATAATCTGGAGCGTAAAATGAAAGCACATCTTCAGCGGTAGAATATTGACCCGATTTTGTTTTTTTGGGTTTATCGGCAATTTGCATTTTCCCAAAAAGAATTTCACCTAACTGTTTGGGTGAGCCAATGTTGAATTCTTCTCCAGCTTCTTCATAAATTTTAGCTTCTAAATCCTGAATGTCTTTTTCAAGGGTTTTTGATAGTTCACCCAACATTTCTTGATCTACTCTAATTCCTTCTAATTCCATTGAAGCTAAAACACGAAGCAGCGGAATTTCTAAGTCGCCATACAAATGCTCGTTACTGGCTTCTTTTAATTCTTCTTCAAAATATATTTTCAGTTGAAAGGTGATATCAGCATCTTCAACGGCGTATTCAGTAGCTTTATCTAATTCCACACTTCGCATAGATTTTTGATTTTTGCCTTTTTTTCCGATTAAATCTTCAATAGGCATAGGCTGATAATTTAAATAAGTTTCAGCCAAAATATTCATATTGTGACGCATGTCGGGGTTTATAATATAATGCGCCAACATGGTATCAAAAAGTGGTCCTTTTACCTCCACTTGGTAATTGGCTAAAACCTTAATATCGTATTTCAGATTTTGTCCAATTTTAAGGATTTTTTCAGCCTCAAAAAATGGCTTCAAATGGTTAATTAAGTTTTGTGCATCATTTTGATTTTCAGGGAAAGGAACATAATACCCAGTCCCCTTTTCCCAAGAAAAAGCAATCCCTACTAATTCAGCTTCATGGGTTTTTAAAGCCGTTGTTTCGGTGTCAAAACAGACTTCTTTTTGCTGAAGTAATTTCTCCAAAAGTAATTCTACCCCAGTGGAAGAATCTACAAATTGGTAGTGATGAGGAGTGTTAGATAGATTTTTATAACCTTGAAAATCGGATGCTTCAACATCTTCAGCAGAAGCATCATTACCAAATAATGAAAACTGACCTGAGCCCGCTTCTTTTTTCTTTGCTGAAGTTGTTTCGCCTTCTTTGGTGACTTCTTCAGGAGAATTGAACATTTTTAGAAACTGATCGGTAAGTCTCCTAAATTCCAAATCTTTAAAAATTTCTACTACCTTTTCTGCATCAGGTT
>PXFS01000147.1 GCA_003564185.1 Flavobacteriaceae bacterium | reverse complement strand
AGTTTACGCTTGGGATATTAGTTTGTTATCGTCAAATTTTACATTTAATTTTCAAAATGAAGACTTTCCAATTGAATTTGATGATGACTTAGTAAGCAGTATTCTTATAGAATTAAATACAGATACCAGCCAAGGACTTCAAGTAGGCACTTACCAAATTGATGAAAATAATTTTACTCCCTTTGTTTGCTCATACTTTGACATTCTGCTTCAATGTTATTATTCAGATTTAGAAGCTGATGAAGAGGAAGTATGCGAAGGCTTTTACTTTATTGAATCTATTGGCTCAGTAGAAATTGTGTCTATTGAAGATGAAGTTTACGAGCTAAAAATAGAAGGAGAAACAGAAGAAGGTTTTGATTTTGAAGCGCATTACAAAGGTGAGCTTTTAGACTTAGAAAGTGTTTTTGGAAGACCTAGTAAGGAAATTGAAACCAATAAAAAATTCAATAGAAAAGCAAGACGAAAATAAAACCTTCAAATTTTAAGTGATCAAAAACCGATAGTAACTTATGCTATCGGTTTTCGTGTTTTTTAATAAGCTTGTTACTTTTTAACCTGAGTTCAATTATTCCCACTTTGTCAAAACTTTTTTAAGACGTAATATCTGGATATTGCAGAATATAAAAGAAAAGTATATTGCTGTTTAAAACAGATTACTCTATTTTATTCAATAAGAACATCCATTTACTGCGTTAATTTTTATCACGATAGCTAAGGCTATCCTTCAAAAAATTGCCTTGTAACTGAAGATCCTTATTGATTTTGACTTTGTGATTATAATCGAACCCAGGTTTTAATTTAGAGTTTCTAATCGAGTTTAAAATTGAAACCGTAAATTTGCAAAAAATTAAAGCAAGCTTGTTTAAAGAATTCTTTATAAAACGAAAACTCAAATCGCTTTTGAAATCTGGACTTAAGTCTGGAAAATACAATAGCAAAACATTAGTTTTAGTTAATGATGCTTTTTTTTCAAAAGAAGAAATAAAAACTGCTTTTCAAAAAACATTCAGCAATAAAAATCAATTGAGTTTTGTTGAGTTCACTTCTAATGATCACCGAAAAAAAGGATTTCCAGAGCGTTATTTAGCCAAAGTGGATTTTAATTGGTTGGGTCAGTTAAAAAATGTGGAAGTAAAAAAATGTTTAGAGGAGAAGTATGAATATGTATTTCATTTTTACGAGAATGAAAATTTATATTTAAACCTTATTTCTGCACAAACGCAAGCCAACTTGAGAATTGGAGCTGGCGAATTTTCACCAGACTTAATCCATTTACAAGTTAATATAAAAGAAAAAAACCTAACCTTATTTTTTGAAGAAGCTTTGAAATATTTAGAAATCATAAAAAAATCGGCTTAAGATGAAAAATCTAAAAGGAACAGGTGTAGCCTTAATCACACCTTTTAAAGAAGATAAAAGTATTGATGTAGAGGCCTTAAAAAACCTTGTTGAGTTTCAGATTGAAAACAATATTGATTACATAGTTGCCTTAGGAACCACCGCAGAAAGCGCAACCCTAAGTGCAGATGAAAAAGAGCTTGTTAAAAGAACCATTGTAGAAAAAACAGCTGGGAGAATTCCATTAGTTTTAGGAATGGGCTCTAATAATACTCAAGCATTGGTAGAAGAAATTAAAGCCACCAACTTTGATGGATTTGATGCTGTTTTGTCAGTTTCTCCTTATTACAACAAACCTACACAAGAAGGTATTTATCAGCATTTTAAAGCAGTAGCAGAAGCCTGTGATTTGCCTATCATTTTGTACAATGTTCCAGGAAGAACTTCCTCTAATATGGAAGTTTCTACAGTAGCTCGATTAGCAAATGATTTTGATAATATTATTGGAATTAAAGAAGCAAAAGGAGACCTTGTACAAGCCATGCAAATGATTGATGCCACTCCAGAAGGCTTTCTTGTAATTTCTGGCGATGATATGATTACCCTTTCAATGGTATTAGCTGGTGGTGCTGGAGTAATATCTGTAATTGCCGAAGGTTTTCCTAAAGAATTTT
This sequence comes from Flavobacteriaceae bacterium, assembly GCA_003564185.1. Classification (GTDB taxonomy): domain Bacteria; phylum Bacteroidota; class Bacteroidia; order Flavobacteriales; family Flavobacteriaceae; genus Psychroflexus. Next base: position 19,686 of record PXFS01000147.1, on the reverse strand, counting down.
CAGAAATGGTGAATTTAGGTCTAGAACGAAAAGTTGACCAAGCATACAGTATTCATTATAAAATGGCTCCTGCCATAGATTTGATTTTTGAAGAAGGAAATCCAGCAGGAATAAAATCAGTTTTTAAGCACAAAGGACTTTGTGAGAACGAACTGCGTTTACCCTTAGTAAAAGCCTCAGAAAATCTTCAACTTCAACTTAGAAGGTTTATAGAAGAATTGAAGTAATTTTTTGAAAATTTATTCGTTTATAGCTTATTGAAAATGAGTATGAAAAGTAGATTTCAAATCTAATTTTTTAATTCATTTTATTATCAGTAGATTTGCAAAATTATTCTGGTGTATGAAAAGACTGTATTTGTTATTAGTTAGCCTTGTCTTAGTGACTTCTTGTGGAAAATACAATAAGGCATTAAAAAGTGACAATGTAGATGAAAAATATGAACTTGCTAAGGAATACTATGATATAGGTATTCAAAAAGAGAAAAAAAGTAAGTTAAATAAGGCTATCAGATTACTTGAACAAATCCAGCCTGGTTTAAAAGGAAAGCCACAGGATGAGGTTGTTTCCTACATGATTTCAAATGCTTACTATACCATTGGAGACCATTTTATTTCAGGTTATCGGTTTGAGCGTTATGCTAAATCATTTCCTGATTCACCAAAAATTGAAGAGGTTTTGTACAAGTCAGCAAATTCATATTACGAAGTTTCACCTAAATATAGTTTAGACCAGATAGACACCCATAAAGCTATTGATAAACTTCAATTGTACGTCAATACCTTTGAAGATGGTGAGTTTTTTGATGAGGCGAATGAGAAATTAGTTGTTTTGAGAGACAAATTAGAACGAAAAACTTATGAAGTTGCAAAGCAGTTGCACCATCGAAGAATCTGGCGTCCCGCAATACATGCATTAAACAATTATATTGAAGATAACCCTGGTTCAAAATACAATGAGAAAGCTTATTTTTATAAGTTTGAAGCACAGTTTATTTATGCGGTAAACAGTTTTAGAGCTATTGAACGTGAACGCCTTGAAACTGCTGTTGAATATTACAATGATTTTGTTTCAAAATATCCTGACAGTGAGTTTATGGAATTAGCTAAGGAACACAAAAAAGAAATTGACGACGAATTATATTATTTAGAATTATTAGATCTATAACATCATGAATACAAATTTAAAAGATTCAAATGCCGCTTTAACTACAAAGACCTACAACAGGAATAAAGTAGATGAGCAGACAGACAACATTTATGAAGCCATTTCAATTGTTTCTAAAAGATCTGAGCAAATCAATAGTGAAGTAAAAAGAGAACTAATTGAAAAATTAGAGGAATTTGCAACACACAATGATAGCTTAAACGAAGTTTTTGAAAACAAAGAACAAATTGAAGTTTCAAAGTTTTATGAGCGCCTGCCAAAGGCTCATTCACTTGCATTGCAAGAGTGGTTAGAGGATAAAATTTACTTTAGAAAAACAGATAGCGATTTAGAAGCTTAATGTCTTTTTTAAAAAACAAAAAAGTTGTAGTAGGCGTAAGCGGTGGTATAGCCGCTTACAAATCTGCTTTTTTGGTGCGCTTGCTAATTAAAGCAGGAGCTGAAGTTAAAGTAATACTTACCCCAGGTGCAGAAGAGTTTGTGACACCTCTTACTTTATCTACCCTTTCTAAAAATCCAGTGTATTCAAGTTTTGCAGACGAAGAAAAAACATGGTTCAACCATGTTGAAATTGGTCTTTGGGCAGACTTGATGTTAATTGCTCCGGCCACCGCTAATACTATTTCTAAAATGATTAGCGGCCACGCTGATAATTTTCTATTAACCTCTTATCTTTCAGCTAAATGTCCTGTTTACATTGCTCCTGCAATGGATTTAGACATGTATCAACACCCAAGTACTCAAGACAATTTAAAGTTATTGCAAAAAAGAGGTAACTTTATAATTCCCGCAGAAAGTGGTGAATTAGCAAGTGGTCTTTCAGGACAAGGTAGAATGGCTGAACCAGAGAACATACTCCAATTTATTGAAAATCAATTACAATTAAATCTTCCCTTAGTCGGAAAGAAAATTATAATCACCGCTGGTCCAACTTATGAAGCAATAGATCCAGTAAGATTTATTGGAAATTATTCTAGTGGAAAAATGGGTTACGAACTAGCTCAACAAGCATTAAATTTAGGGGCAAAGGTTATTTTAATTAGTGGTCCAAGCCATGAAAAATTAGAAGACAGTCAACTTCAACTCATTAAAGTAACTTCAGCCAAAGAGATGCTTCAAGCTTCCCAGCAATATTTTTCAAGTGCAGATGTTTTCATAGCCTCTGCTGCAGTTTCTGACTACCGCCCTAAAGAGCAAGCTCATCAAAAAATAAAAAAATCATCTACAGAGATGCAACTAGAGTTGGTGAAAAATCCCGATATACTCTATGAAATGGGAAAACAAAAAAAACATCAATTTTTAATTGGTTTTGCTCTTGAAACCAATAATGAATTAGAGCATGCAAAGGCAAAGCTTAATAAAAAGAATTTGGATTTTATTGTTTTGAATTCACTTCAAGATAAAGGGGCTGGATTCCAAAAAGACACCAACAAGATTCAAATTATAGATAAACAAAATAATAGCTTCAATTTTCCGTTAAAAACCAAAAAAGAAGTGGCAAAAGATATTTTTGAAGTACTTTTGAAGAAAATGAATACAGAATGAAAAAATGGATCTACATAGCATTCTTGCTTATAGCTACATATATTAGCAGTGCCCAAGAATTTATTTGCCAAGTAAAAGTAGATGCAGTTCAAACTGGAAAATTACAGCTAAGTATCTTTGATAATCTTGAAAAAGCCTTAGATGAATTTGTCAATAAAAATTCATGGACTGGCAAGCAGCGACTTGAAGATCATCAAAAAATTTCATGTAGTATGTTCATTAACATTAGAAGCTACGATAATGATTTTTTTGAAGCCAGTTTTCAGTTTCAATCCTCACGACCTGTTTTTGGTTCTGAAATTGCTACGCCCATCTTAAACATCAACGATAGAAGTTTTAATTTTAATTATACAGAATTTCAGCCCTTAAATTTCAATCCAAATACCTTTGAAACTAATCTAATTTCAGTAGTTAGTTTTTATCTTTTAACAACACTTGGTATGGATGCAGATACTTTTGAAGAATTTGGAGGGACAGAATACTATCAACAAGCACAGCAAGTAGCAAGTGCAGCGCAATCTGCAAACGCATCAGGATGGGACAGTAGAGGTGGATCAGGCGAGTTTAATCGATTTAACTTTATCAGAGATTTAATCTCTCAGAATTTTTCTCAATTTAGGGAAGCTATGTACGTATATCACAGACATGGTCTTGATGTAATGCACGAAGACGTAGAAATGGGCAAAGAGGGTATTATTCAGGCTTTAGATTTACTTAAAGAAAACAACCAAGTGCGTCCTAATTCCTTGCTATTAAGATCTTTTTTTGATGCTAAAGCCAATGAAGTTCAACTAATTTTAAATGGTGGTCCTAAGGTAGATGTTGCAGCTATTAAAGAATCACTTTACAAAATGGCTCCTGGGCAAAATAGGGTTTGGAAAGAAATCAAGTAGTCACTTATCTGTTATTTATTACAGTTTACTAAATTAAAAATTGATTAGCTTAGAGGTAAACAGCTGTTATTTCAATAATTCAATAAATTTCTTAATTCGTAATTTTTCAGCTTCTTCTTTTTTATTTTTGTAAAAATTTGAATTTTATGGATGAAGAAATAAGAAATATTGAACCAAAATCAGTTTGGAATAATTTTGCCGATTTAAATGCAGTGCCAAGACCTTCCAAAAAAGAAGAGCGAGTAATTGCTTTTATGATGGATTTTGGTAAAAAACTTGGACTACCTACAAAAAAAGATAAAGCCGGTAATGTAGTAATTACTAAGCCAGCTACACCAGGTATGGAAAATAGAAAAACCATAGTGCTTCAATCGCATTTAGATATGGTTCATCAAAAAAATAATGATACCCAATTTGATTTTAATCAACAAGGCATTGAAATGTATGTTGATGGTGACTGGGTTCGTGCCAAAGGAACCACTTTAGGCGCTGATAATGGTCTTGGTGTAGCAACCATTATGGCTATTTTAGAAAGTAAAGATATTGCTCATCCTGACCTTGAAGCTTTATTTACCATCGATGAAGAAACTGGAATGACAGGCGCTAAAGAATTAGATTCAACTATTTTAGAAGGTGAAATTCTTTTGAATTTAGATACTGAAGAAGATGATGAAATAGGAATTGGGTGTGCTGGTGGAGTAGATATTTCAGCTAAAAGAACTTACCAACAAGAGCCTGTGCCAAGTAAAATGGATGCTTTTGGAATTAAAGTGAAATCCCTTCAAGGTGGGCATTCAGGTATGGATATTATTAAAGGTTTGGCTAATGCTAATAAGTTAATGAATCGCTTGTTATTTGATTCTTACACTAACTTTGGACTTCGTATAGCAAGCTTATATGGTGGGGGACTAAGAAATGCTATTCCTAGAGAAAGTCACGCTATTGTAGTAGTAGATCAAATAAGCAAGGAAGCTTTTCTAAGTGAAATGAAGATGTTGATTGATGAAATAAAACAAGAGTACAAAAGCCTTGAGCCGCAAATGCAAATTAGCATCGAACCTACCCAAATGCCAGAAATGATTATGGAAATTGGCGTACAAGAAGGTTTTTTAAAATCAATTTATGCGGCGCACAATGGCGTTTATAGAATGAGCCCTGATATTGATGGTTTAGTGGAGACTTCTAATAATATAGCAAGAATAGAAGTAAAAAATGGAGAAATTGAAATCCACTGTTTAACACGTTCATCAGTTGAATCTAATAAAATGGATTTAGCTAATAGTTTACGTTCAAGTTTTGAATTAGCTGGGTTTGAAGTGGAATTGTCTGGGGATTATCCCGGTTGGGCACCCAATCCAAATTCTAATATTCTAAAGGTTTTAGATAAAATTTACCAAAAACAAAATGGAGAGAAAGCTAATATTGCTGCTTGTCATGCCGGTTTAGAATGTGGTATTTTAGGAAGTCACTACCCCAAAATGGATATGATTTCTTTTGGTCCTACGATAAGAGGGGCTCATTCTCCTGATGAAAGAGCAAGTATTTCGTCTATGCAAAAGTTTTGGAAGTTTACCAAAGAAGTCCTTCAACAGATTCCAGAGAAATAACAGGTATAAATCTTTATACTATACTAAAATAAAAAGTGCTTCCTTCAATTAAGAGTTGAAGCACTTTTTATTTAAAGTCTTGGCAGGGCTAAGATAAATTAAATGTTTTTTTTAGTTCATCAACATAATCTAACTTTTCCCAAGTAAATAACTCCACCTCTTTTTTGATTCTTTTGCGGTGGTAGTTAGATTCGTAAATTTTAGTTTCAGTCTTTGGCTCTCTTCCCATATGACCGTAAGCTGCAGTTTCTCTATAAATTGGATTCCTCAGTTTTAGTCTTTTTTCAATTCCAGCTGGGGTAAGATCAAATATCTTATTTAACTTTTTAGCAATTTCACCATCGTTTAAATCTACTTTTGAAGTTCCAAAAGTTTCAACGTTTAGGGAGACAGGCTTGTCAATTCCAATAGCGTAAGAAACCTGAACAAGCGCTTCATTTGCTATACCTGCAGCTACTAAATTTTTGGCAATATGGCGAGTAGCGTAGGCTGCAGAGCGGTCTACTTTACTAGGGTCTTTTCCAGAAAATGCTCCTCCTCCATGTGCTCCTTTTCCTCCGTAGGTATCCACAATAATTTTTCTGCCAGTTAGTCCCGTATCCCCGTGAGGCCCACCAATAACAAATTTTCCAGTTGGGTTAATGTGATAGGTGATATCAGCATTGAATAAATTTTGAATATCTTCATTAAAGGAATTTTTTACTCGTGGCATCAGAATTTCTTTGATATCTTGAGCAATTTTATTCAACATTTTATCATCTTCGTCAAATTCATCATGCTGTGTTGATACTACTATAGTGTCAATTCTTTTGGGAATGTTGTCATCGCTATATTCAATTGTTACTTGTGCTTTGGCATCTGGTCTTAAATAAGTAATTTCTTTGTTTTCTCTTCTTAGTTTAGCTAATTCAATCATAATTTGATGCGAAATAGCTAAGGCTAGCGGCATGTAATTTTCGGTTTCATTAGTAGCATAACCAAACATCATTCCTTGGTCGCCAGCTCCTTGCTCTTCTTTTGATTTCTTTTCAACTCCTTGGCTAATTTCAGGTGATTGTTCATGAATTAGAGAAATAACTCCACAAGAATTGCCACTAAATCGATATTCTCCCTTAGTATAGCCAACATCATTAATGACATCTCTAGCTACTTGCTGGACGTCAATATAGGTATTGCTTTTTACCTCGCCAGCCAAAACTACTTGTCCTGTGGTAACTAGGGTTTCACAAGCAACTTTAGAACCTTCATCAAAAGCTAAAAAATAATCAAGTAAGGCATCACTAATTTGATCTGCAATTTTATCTTGGTGACCTTCAGAAACACTTTCTGAGGTAAATAAATAGGGCATAATTTTTAAATTTTAATTTTACTAAAATTGAGGACTGGATGCATTCCAAAAATGAAGAATCTGCTTTAGCATTTTTAGAGGTTGCAATCAGTCAAATCTTTCCTCGATGCAAATGTAATCATTTTGATTGATTCTAAATAGGCTTAACACAAGTTTAGGGCAAAATCTAAAGTTCTCTAACACCAAAAAAAATGAGATTTCTTCAAAATTTAGTCTTTTACAACTTTTAGGTTTTGCTTTTTATTGTTGATGTTTTCTAAGTTAATGAGATAAATACCTTTGGCAAAGTTAGACATGTTTAATTCAAAGTTTTTAGAATTTACTTTATTTTGTTGAATAAGCTGTCCAAGCATGTTATATACCTTGATTGTATTTATAGTAATTAGACTTTCTAAGTACAGGATAGAATTTACAGGATTTGGATAGTATAAAAGTTCATTGTTTTCAAATACTTCTGAACTTAAATTTGAATTGAGAAGAGGGATTAGTTCACCCCCAGAAACTTTGGCTAACCATAGGCCAAAATCTTCATCAGGATTTTGAGGATCTGAGAGTATACCGCTAGAAATGATTGTTGCTGCTTGATTATTAATACCTAATTCTGAAACAGGTATCAGGTATCGTACAAAAGTTTCTTCATCCCCTTCTAATGCTAAGCCAATTTCATTTAATTGATTTTTAAATCCAAAATATCCATTAAATTCACTGTAATCAATAGGAATAATCAAGTCTTCATTAAGTGTATCTACAAAGTCCAATTCGCCAACATTGCTACTCCCATTATAAAAAAGTAGGTCGGTTTCATTGTATGCATAAGCTATAGTTTTTGCTTCATTAAAAAGATTTAGTTCAAAAGGATTGTTTTGATTTTCTATATTGTTATTGGCAATCACGATATAATCCATATGTTCTTCAATGAGCACGGTTTCTTCATAAAGAAAATCGCCATCAGCTTGATTGGTAGATGTTACTTTAAAATCAATTGTTTCTCCGTATGGAATTTGAATAAAACCAGAAGAAGCTCTAAAAGATATATCGGTCAATTCATCATTCAAATGATTATTTATGTATAAACTAAGTTGTTCATGAGAAGAATCCTCGTAGTTGTTGATGAATTGTAGTTTAGGAGTAACAGGTTCAGCAACAACTTCTAAGTTAAAATCTAAGGTTTCAGTTTGTAAATGAAAGCCACATGGGTTTAAACCGTCAAAAAAGACACCACTTCTCACACGCATTCTATAGGTTCCTTCCTCTAAGTTTTGAGGGATAGTAAGTGTTCCAAATTTTTCAGCTTCGTTATCATCATTAGCATAAACGACTTCACTCTCATCAAAAACCAAATCTTGGTTAAAATCTATCCAAATTTTTAGGTTATTAAAACCAAAGCTAAAATGATGAAATATATCAAAAGTCCCACCAGCAAAACTTTGTATACTTTCATTTTCTGAAGCTCTGATAAAACTATTATTTGATAGCCCATCTTTACTAACTTGAACATTTGATAGTGCTCCAAATGTTGAAAATTCTTTGATGTGATAAGATGTTAGTGAAGAAAATGGTATACAATATCCAGTATTGAATTCTATTTTATCACTAAAATTGCTTAGTCCCTCTTCAGCACAATTGGCATTTATATATGCTTTATATGTTTTATCTGCATCTAAATTGGTTGCCTCTACAAGGGTTTCATTGGTTTGTAAAGTAACTAGGCTTCATCAGTTTCAGGATTGTCATCTACATTATAAATACTTACTTGATAGGCGTTTTCTGATGCTGGATTTAGTATGGGTTCCCATTCAAATTTGACATTATTAAGTCCTACATCAACTAAATTAAAATCAGTAGGAATCAAACAATCATTACAGTCTGTCAAGGGCGATTCATAGAATATACCTTCCTCATTTAATCCTGTACCTAACGCATGATGGTAAAGAAGCGTACCGTTATTATGGTAGATGCTGAAAACCATGCTATTAGTTGATGATGGAGAGGAGTTAGATCTGATTTCGTAGTCAAAACCATCACACAAGAAAAAGGATTCTTCTTTATAATTACCATCCAAGAAGTTGTCTCCAATAGTTGTTATGAATTCACCATCTTGATAGATTCCAATTGAATTTCCATTCCAGCCAATACTTGAATAATCATAAGTAAAAAGCTCAATAGTAAATTCACATTGGTTTTCTGGCTCACATACTTCTAATCTAAATTCTTGAGGTAATGAAACCTGGCTTAGGTCATCATCACAATTAGATTTGACATACACCTCATATTCGTAAATACCTGAAATAGAAAAATCTGATGCTATAGCTTGATTTTCAGATGTTGTGCCAGATAAAAGAGACTCATCTTCATCAAATGAAACCCCTTTTTCAAAAATGTACCAAGTATAAGCTGTAGAACTTAAAAAATTTGACCAAACAAACTCGACTTCTGTAGAGGAGCTTGAAAGAATTTCCAGCTCATATGGAGTATAACAATCAGGACTTTCTTTAAAGGAAATATCATCAAAACCCAGCGTCCATACATTTTCAAAATTTGCAATATTAACATTAAATCTCGCTTTTACTGGTCCGTTAATTTCATAATTGTCAAGCTCAATGTTGATTTGGTTCCATTCTTGTATATCGTTTGCTGTGTCTTCATATACAAGTAACCACTCACTTCCGTTCCAAAAATCAACTGTTATATCGGATGCTCCTTGCTCTTCTTGATTATAATAAGGTTTAATTACAAAAAACTCTAGGGAAGGATTTTCTAAGACGGTAATGTCTACAAAAGGGGTTTCTAAGAAGCGATCCGATAATTCAATATTTGTATTTCCTATGTTGTTAGGAGTAATGTAATTACCTTCGCCTGTTGTATTGTCATTAAATTGGTTACCATCGGTGACTTGCCATGCAGGAACAAATAAATTTCTGGTTTTTGAAGCATTCCAGCAATCAGGTACTTCTTGATTTGCGTCAAAATTTTGAGTATAAGGTGCGGTAAAAAAAGTGCAGTCTGTAGAAAATAAGCTATACGACCATGCGCTTGAGGTTTCATCATCACACTTTGATCTTACATAGATACGGTAATCTGTGTTTTCCATTAGATTGTTAACGTTTACTTGTGGATTAGCTGAGTTGGTTTCGCCAAATTCAATCCACTGATCTTCATCAAGAACATCACCATTTTCTTCTACAATAACCCATTCAAAGTCTTCATTGTTGTTGGAAAAGCCTTCCCATTCAAATTCTACACTTTCCCAATTCTTATATGTTATTACTGGTTCTTTAGGTTGAGGGCATGATGTTATGTGAAAATTGTTAATGGCAATATTTGTTGAGGACATTATATTATCAACATTAAACTTAACTTGTATTAAATTGTCATAATCGACTTCATCTAATTCAATAGTGATTAATTGCCAAATTCCTTTATTATGTTCAGCATTTGTATAAACTTCATTCCAGTTAATTCCATCAAATATTTCCACTTCTAACAGGTTATGATTTAAAGAATTCATTGGATTAAAGTGAAATAATTGAAATTGCAAATAAACTTGTTCATGTTGGCTAATATCTATCACTGGGCTAATAAGAGTTATGTCGTCTGCTTTTTGACTTAGCACATTCCCAGTTACATAGGGGTAGCCATACTCTCCAATTGGCGAATTGGCAATTTGATTATCAAAATTTGGAGGAGAACCTCCAGGCTCAAAAATTCTCCATTCTCCATCAGATAATTCATTTTGTTCCCAACATAAAGGAAATTCAATAGCTTCACTTGCAGATTCATTGAAATCTTGAAAATAAGGTGCATCAAAAGCGTCACAATCAGTAAGAAAATCGATATTTATCCATTCACTTTCTTGGTCATCTTCGCATATAGACCTAATGTATAGTGTATAAAAGCTTGATGGAATTAATAAGTTAGAAGCTGCATCAAGTTGATTGGCTGGAACAATTCCGTAATCAATCCAAGTGTTATCATCCTGAATGTTTCCAAGATTTTTTTCTAGGATTACCCATTCATATTCAATATTTAAATTGGAATTGGAAGCCCAACTAAAGTTGACTTCGGTTGCCGTGATGTTATCAATGTTTAAATCATAAGGCTTGAAGCAATTTGGACCTTCTATGAAGGATATATCATTAATACCAATTCTTCTATTTACCTGTGTATTATTTCCAATGAATCTCACTTGAACTTCGTCTGAAGATAGGTGGTTTACCAAAGGAATTTTTACTTCTTTCCAAGTATCTAAGTCACCTTCATCATCATGATATATCTCAATCCAATCCTCTGTATAAGCATCCTTTAATTCAACTCTAAGGCTGTTAGAGACTTCATTATTGCCTTTATAATTATGTACAAAAAATTGTAAAATAGGAATTTCAAGCTCTGAAACATCAATAATTGGTGATATCAGTTCAGGTAGCTCACCTATTTGATTATTTGGATTTGTATTAAAATTTAAAATTGCAATTTTTTCTTCTCCAGAAATGGGGTGTGGGATGTTATGGCTGCTTGAAGGAAATAAAAATCTCCATTCAACAGGAGATAAATTTTGGTTCCAACAAGTAGGATTTACGTTGTTTTGCTCTGTATCGAAGTTTTGAGTATAAGGAGCAATAAACGTTGAACATTCAGTAGAAAAAAGATAAATTGTTCCATCGCTTTGCTCTTCATCCTCACATTTAGAGGTAATCATAAGTGAATAGTCCTTAGCAACCTCTAAGTTATTGATGCTAAAATTAATTTCATTAAAATCCAATTCGCCAAAATCAACCCATGATGATTCATTATTGAAATTATTACCTTGTTCAATTAATACCCAATTGTATCCTTCAGTAGCTAATTCATTTCCTAAAAAACTTACTTCAACAGAATTGCTATTTATGGTTTCAGTACTTATAGAATGTGGTTTTGGACACGCTGAACTGTCTGTAATACTTACATTTTTAATTGCTATGATATTGCTAAAGTCACCTGTGGATTGCTGTACTTTAAATCTTGCTTTTATATAGTCCAAAGACTCATAGTCATTTAAGTCAATTTCTGCCTTATCCCAAACTTGAAAAAAACCCAAGTCAGTATTGCTGGCAAAAAATACTAACTCCCAGCTACTTCCATTCCATATCTCCACCTCAAAATCAGTAGTAGAGGTTTCACTGTCTTTATTTTGAAAATAGTCAAACTTAATTACAGGCATTTCTAATTCACTAATATCAAATTTTGGTGTTGTTAATATATATGGTTTTTGATGATAGGGCTGTGGCTCCACATATGCTATAGAGTCTTCAATTAAAATACTTTCTTGATAAAACTCTCCATAGCTTGATGACACAGTATCTGCTACTTTCCAGCCTTCGGAAAGCGTATTTTTATGCCAACAAATGGGGATTTCAAAATCCTCAGAATTGAAATTTTGAAAATAAGGTGCTTCAATAATTTCGCAATTGGTTTGAAAGGGAAAAATTAACCAATTTCCCTCATCTTCTTCATCACATACTTTTCTAATATAAAGTAAATAGGATGTTGAAGTACTATTTAAATCGGTAAGATAAAAACTGTCTTCTGAGCTCTCTAATGAACCAGAATCTAAAGGATTTTCAATGTCAGGACTTTCGGTTTCTTCTACTAATAACCATTCACTTGAAAATGATTCGGAACTCACATCCCAACTTACATGAAAGGTATTGGGCTCGATTTCATCTACAACTAAATTTTCTGGAGTTTCACAAGTTTCAGTTTCGCCCTCAACACCCGTAATAATCAAGGCATAATCTTGCTTTTGATTTTTTAACACTCCTTTATGACTAATTGTAACTGTATAAGTACCCGAAGCATTTTCTATGTCTACGCGCTCAAAAGGATCAACATTGTTTTCATCATCATTGGCATTTAGATGTACATCAGTTAATCGCCATGGGTAATGAGTTAAATCGTTTTTCTCTACTTTAACATCTAAATTATTCACTAACTTCGGTAAGGTGTGTCATTTATAATGTTAGAATTTACTTCACCTGCAGGGTCAGTCCAAGAAATAGAAACCTGTAACTTTTCCAAACCGTTACTTACTACTTCAAAACTATAACTCTCGCCTTCATTTAAAGTTAATTCTTCAACAATAGAATTTGTTCCATTGTTGATTAGTGTTTCGGCAGCTCGCTTTGCATTCATGATTCCCCAGCCATAAATAGCATTGGGGCCAGGTACCTCAACTTGATCGGCTGTATGCAAGGCTAAACCTTTTAAAGTTGAGGCTTTGATAAAAAATCCCGTTTCTTCTTTAGCTAACTCCTGTAGTAATAAAAAAGAGCCTGCTACCATAGGTGAAGCCATTGAAGTTCCAGAAGCAGTATAATAATTTGAAATTAAATGTCGAGTACTAAAAATATCAGTTCCAAGTGCTGTAATGTCGGGTTTTATTCGGTAGTCATTGGTAGGTCCTTGACTGCTAGAATTGTTTATCGTAGCACTTATAAAATCTCCATTTGAAGTGGTATAAACTTCAGCTGCGTTAGCAACAACAATACCATTTTTTCCAGTTTTTCTTCCGCTTAATTTGTCATACTGAGGAAAATTTGGGTTTAAAGGACTATCGTTTTCTGTTGATGTTCCGTCATTTCCAGCAGAATTAACCATTAAAAAATAGGGTGCGTTGTATTGAATATTATCCCAAGCTCTGGAACGGGCTATGTAACTTCCAAAATACCAAGTAGGAATACTGCTTATGTCAAAACCGTAAGAATGATTTGAAATGAGCATCCCGTTGGCTACTTCTGCTGCTCCTTCATTGATATCAAAATTCCAGTTAAAACCTTTTACAGCCGACTTAGGTGCTGTCCCTTTAGCTTCAGGGGTTAATCCCCTAGCCATAATACTCCCAGTAACATGAGCGCTATGAGGACTTGAAGAGGAATTTGGGTTTCCTTGAATATATCTTGAAAAGTGATTTTCATCTCCATACTCAATATGATTAATGTTGGCAATACCACTATCCCAAACGTGTACTATGAGATTTTCACCCTCTAAATTTAAGCCTAAACTGGTATTGAAATGTAATTGATTAGCTCGAGTTGAAGCTGCCCCATCAATATTGTCTGTTTCAAAAAATAACAGCTGTTCACCATCTATACCTATTAGTTCTCTAATGCCTCCATTTGGGAGCTCTACAATAGTGTCGATTCCTCTTAATTGAGCAACTCTGTAAGCTTCTGCTTTATTTTTTTGAAAACGAATCTCTTCTTCCTCTTCAATTTTTCGTAATTCTTCTAAATTTGAAGCATTAACAATTTTTTCAATATCTCTGGGTGTTTGAGCTAATGAATTGAAGCTCCATAAGCCAATAAAAAAATAGAGGAGGAGATAAAAGTTTTTCATTTCAAAAATTAAAAACATATCAAATGTAAGCATTTTAATAAACAAGCCTAAAGTCACTTAGTTAAAAATAAAGATAATAGACTTGAGTTTTCTTTTCAATTTGATATTTGTAAGCACTGCCGATATCTATTTATCTTAAAAAACATTACCTATACTTCAAATAAATAAATTTTGAATTTACCTATCTTTGCCGTCAATCTATAAATAGCACTTAATTTTGATTTGAGTACTATTAAAAAGTAGCTTAGTTGCTACATTTAAAATTAACTGAATGAAGTTTGACATTAAAGCAAAAGACCAACTTTCTGGAGCAAGAGCAGGAACTCTAACTACTGATCACGGTGAGATACAAACCCCAATTTTCATGCCTGTAGGTACAATTGCCACTGTGAAAGGAGTGCATCAAAGGGAGTTGGAAAGCGATATCAATGCCGATATTATATTAGGAAATACTTATCATTTATATTTGAGACCACAAACCGATGTTTTGGAAAAAGCAGGCGGTTTGCATAAATTCATGAATTGGAATAGAAACATACTCACCGACTCAGGTGGATATCAAGTCTATTCACTTTCTGCCAATAACAAGATTAATGAAGAGGGAGTGAAGTTTAAATCTCATATTGATGGTTCTTATCACCTATTTACTCCTGAAAATGTAATGGATATTCAGCGAAAAATAGGAGCTGATATCATAATGGCCTTTGATGAATGTACACCTTATCCATGCGATTATCACTACGCTAGAAGGTCCATGCACATGACGCATAGATGGTTAGAGCGTTGTATAAAACAATTAGAAAAAAGTCCTGAATTATATGATTATCAACAAACTTTATTTCCTATAGTTCAAGGAAGCACATACAAAGATTTAAGAAGGCAATCGGCAGAGTATATTGCATCAGTTGAAGCTGAAGGCAATGCCATTGGAGGACTTTCAGTAGGAGAACCTGATGATGAAATGTACGCCATGACCGATGTGGTTACAGCTATCCTTCCCGAAGATAAGCCGCGTTATTTGATGGGAGGGGGTACACCTATCAACCTTTTAGAAAATATAGCACTTGGTGTGGACATGTTTGATTGTGTAATGCCTACTAGAAATGCAAGAAATGGTATGTTATTTACTGCTTATGGAACCATCAATATTAAAAATCTAAAATGGAAAGAAGATTTTAGTCCTATTGATGAAATGGGAATTACTTGGGTAGATACTACTTATACTAAAGCATATTTGCGACATTTATTCACTGTTAATGAACTTTTGGGTAAACAAATTGCTACCATTCATAATTTAGGCTTTTATTTGTGGTTAGTAAGAGAAGCGCGCCAACAGATTATTGAGGGTGACTTTAAAGCTTGGAAGGAGAGAATGGTAAAACAAATGGCAAATCGATTATAATTGAAAATATTAGATTGGTACATATTAAAAAGGTATTTACTAACATTTATCATGTTGGTAATACTTTTTGTTCCTATTGGAATAATTATTGATTTCTCTGAAAAAGTAGATAAAATTATAGCTAATGAGGCTCCTTTAGACGAAACTTTAGAATACTATCTTAATTTTACCATCTATTTTGCCAACTTGCTTTTTCCTATACTACTCTTTTTGTCGGTCATTTGGTTTACTTCTAAATTGGCTAATAATACAGAGATTGTAGCTTTTCTAAGCTCTGGGGTGTCTTTTTATAGATTTTTAAGGCCCTATTTTTACGGAGCAACTATTGTTTGCTTATTTGGGATTTGGTTTTCTATGTTTGTAGTACCTGCTGCAAGTGCTGGGTATAACGAGTTTAAATTCAATTATCTTAAAAGTGCTAATGCTGTTGAAAAGCCAATGGATGTGTACAGACAAATTAATGATCATGAAGTTATTTATGCCCGAAACTTCAGCCCAGAACGCAAAACAGCAACTAGTTTTACTTTAGAGCATTTTGAAGGGGAGGAGTTGCAATTTAAAATTTCTGCATCACGCTTACAATATCAACCGGATTCTACCAATATATATAGTTTATCTAATTATGTAAAAAGAATTGTAACCGATAGGGAAGATATTTTAATCAAGAAAAATAAACTTGACACTATCTTGCCTTTTGAGTTTGATGAATTAACCCCAGTTACATATATTGCAGAAACACTTAATTACAACGAATTAAAAGAGTTTATAGAACAAGAAAAAAGAAGAGGGTCTCCTCATATAAATCGCTATATGATTGAAGTATACAGGCGCTGGAGCATCCCTACATCTACTTTTATTCTTACTTTAATAGCAGTATCTGTTTCTGCAATTAAGCGTCGTGGAGGCATGGGAGTTAATTTAGCCATTGGTATGGCTCTTGGTTTTAGTTTTGTTTTTATTGATAAGGTTTCGGTGACCGTAGCAGAAAAATCAACTATAGATCCGCTAATAGCTGTATGGTCTACCAATTTTGTGTTTGCACTTGTGGCTATTTACATGCTTCAAAAAGCCAAACGATAAATTGAAATCATAGATGTATTTAGGGTTAAACTTTTTTTACTTTATAAAGTCGAAGTTGGAAACAATTCACCATGAAATTTAGACCTATAATAGAAGGCTACATCAGGAAAGAACAGTATGTTAATATAGATCTTTCAGCTGAAACATTGAACCAATATCAAATTAATGCCTCAAACCAAGACGAATTAAAAAAATACTTGCTTCAAATTCAAAAAAAAGCTTCAAGTTCAATTTTATGTGGAGGATATCTAGAAAAACGAAATTTATATGATGATAAGTCGCTTTTTTCAGAAAAGGATAGAAGAAATATACATTTAGGTTTGGATTTTTGGGCACCAGCAGGAACAGGCATTAGATGCCCTAAAAACGGGCAGGTTGTAGTTTCTCATTACCACCAAGAGGCCGGTAACTATGGGGGAACAATTATTTTAAAACACGCTACTAAAACAGGCTACTATTATAGCCTATACGGGCATTTAAGTAAATTTTCTTTGGTTCAGAATAAGCTAGGTGAGAAGGTGCAAGAAGGAAAAGTTTTTTGTTGGCTTGGAGCAGAGGATGAAAATGGAGGTTATGAACCACATTTGCACTTTCAATTGATGAGATCTTTTGATGAAACTCAAACAGACTACCCTGGTGTTAGTAGTCTTAGTCAACTTTCAATTCATCAAAAAAACAGTATAAATCCAGCCCATTTTTTAGGTATTCTTATTAATTAATCATTAACTTTTTGATGCTGATAATCCTGAAATAATTCAGTATTTTTGCAAAAAATTATACCCCTATGAAATTAAATGTGACCAACGAAACTAATCGCCTTAAGGCTGTAGTTTTAGGTACGGCAAAATCCAACGGAGGAAAGCCAGATTTACAAGATGCTTACGATCCTAAATCGGCTTACCATATTAAGGCAGGAACCTACCCAAAAGAGGAGGATATGGTGAAGGAAATGGAGGAGGTTGCTCGCATTTTTAACAGCTATGGAGTAGAAGTTTACAGGCCAAGCATTATTGAAAATTACAATCAGATTTTTTCGAGAGATATTGGTTTTGTGATAGATGATATTTTTGTAAAAGCTAATATCCTTCCTGATCGAGAGAAAGAAATAAACGCTATTCAAGCAGTAATAGACCAAATTGATTCGTCAAAAATTCTTCATTTACCAGAAGAATGCCATGTTGAAGGGGGTGATGTTATGCCGCATGGCGAATATCTTCTCATAGGGACTTACCGAGGTGAAGATTATTCAGATTTCATTACAGCAAGAACCAATGTGAAGGCTGTTGAAGCACTTCAAAAAGCGTTTCCGAATAAAAAAGTGAAATCATTCAACTTAAGAAAAAGTAATACTGAACCCAAAGAAAATGCATTGCATTTAGATTGTTGTTTTCAGCCTGTAGGTGACAAATATGCTATCATTCATAAGAATGGATTTTTAGAAGAAAATGAATACCTATGGCTTGTAGATTTATTTGGTGCTGATAATGTTTTTGAAATCGACAAACAGGAAATGTATGATATGACTAGTAATATTTTTTCAATAAGTCCTAAGGTTGTGATTTCAGATGTTTATTTTAAGCGTTTAAATACTTGGTTGAGGGGAAAAGGGATCACAGTAGAAGAAGTTAATTACAGAGAAATTGCCAAACAAGAAGGTTTGTTGAGATGTTCAACTTTACCTTTAATTAGAGAATAATATGAAACAAATTACCGACCAAATACTAATGATTCGCCCAGCTTCTTTTAGAATGAATGAAGAGACAGCTGTAAACAATTTTTTTCAAAAATCTACAAAAGATTTGCATGCTACCACTAACAAAAAAGCACAAGAAGAATTTGATGCTTTTGTAGAAAAATTAAGTTCCGCAGGGGTAGAGGTACATGTAGTTGAAGATGATGAAAAACTGAATACTCCAGACGCATTATTTCCTAACAATTGGATTTCTTTTCATGAAAATGGAAATGTAGCCTTGTATCCTATGTTTGCTGAAAACAGAAGAAGAGAAAGAAGGGAAGATGTCTTCTTGGCGCTTGAGGAAAAAGGTTTTCAATTCAATCAGATTTATGATTATTCTCAAGCTGAAGATGATGGGGTTTTTCTTGAAGGAACAGGAAGTTTGATTTTAGATAGAACCAATAGAAAAGCATATTGCGCTTTATCACCAAGAGCAGATGAAGATTTACTTATTGAGTTTTGTGAAGATTTTGAGTACATGCCTGTAATATTTACAGCTAATCAAGATGTTGATGGTAAAAGACTTCCTATCTATCATACTAATGTTATGATGTGTGTAGGAGAGGACTTTGCTGTGATTTGTTCGGCCTGTATAGATGATAAAAAAGAACGTAAAAATGTACTTAATCATTTAAAGAATGATGGAAAGGCAATAATAGATATTACGGAAGCTCAAATGCAAAGGTTTGCTGGAAATATGCTTCAAGTAAGATCCTCGACCTCAAAACAAACCTTTTTGGTGATGAGTAAAACCGCACACAATTCGTTAACTACAAAGCAGATCAATGAGATTGAAAAATTCACCACTATTTTAAGTGCTGATTTAAATTGTATAGAAACCAATGGTGGAGGGAGTGCAAGATGTATGATGGCAGAAGTTTTCATACCGAAAATAAAATAAGTAAAACTTATTTTATTTTTAAAATTTGACTTAAAATGATTTATTAATTGAGATTTTTAGGTTAATAATATGATAATTTCTTCATTACATTATTTCTTGTTTCTATTTTTAAAAATAAAAAAATAAGTTATGGAGTATATCAGCTTAGCCCTTCAACTAATTGTGTCACTAACTATTTTTAATGTTTGGTTAGTCCGGTTCAATAAAAATACTCCCTATCGTGGAGCAGATGCAGCTAATATGAAAAAAGAGTTTGAGTTATATGGCTTAAATGATACTATGATGTACATAGTAGGTGGACTAAAAATATTGTTTGCTGTTGGATTGATTATAGGAATTTGGTTCCCAGAGATTCTTCATATTTCTGCAATAGGAATAGCTTTTTTAATGGCAGGAGCTATAGGAATGCATGTTAAAATTAAAGATGAAGCTAAAAAATCCTTGCCTGCTTTTTTAATGCTCGTATTTTCTTTAGCTATTTTAGTGCTTAATTAAGTATTTTAGTACTTCCTTTTCTAATAACCTGAGTTCGATTATTCTCACTTTGTCAAAACTGTTTTAAATAGTAAGATACGAACTTTTTTAAGACGTAATATCTGGATATTGCGGAGTAAAAAAGTAAAGTAGATTGCTGTTT
>PXFS01000160.1 GCA_003564185.1 Flavobacteriaceae bacterium | reverse complement strand
CTGATCAAACCGACTTTGGGGTTTAATCCCTGCATCTTTAAGCTTTTCAATCGCAGTTGCTGAATCAACCCGGACATTTCCATAGTCATCAACGGAAAAAACAATGATCTTTCTTTTAGTATTCCAGCCGGGGATATTTTTTAAATTTAGGATTATCTCGTCTTTGATACTCATTATGTAGTTTCCGGAAAAAGTGCATTATTTACATAATCGCTTACAAGTTTATTCATTGGTACAAATGAGTGCCGCTTCAGTAAATTTTCAAGTTTTCTATTTATTGTCTTCCTGTTAATCCACATAGAGCGCATTTTAAACTGGGTTACCAAGCCGGTCTTTTTTAATTCGTTCAAATAATAATCCGGATAAGGAAAAGTGTCCAATTCGTAAGGATGCATGTACACAATTGCCGGCCGATTATCAATGATCTTGTCAATCATTATTTTTGTAAGCCAAAAAGGAAAAAGCCTCAAGTATCCACCGCCACAAGCAGGAACTTCTTTTCCCAAAATAGATCCTACCGACATTGGGACCTCTATCAATTCCCCATTTTTGGTAGCTATTTTAGTAATACCTTTGGGAAAACCCGGCCAGCCATAGCGTTTTCCCTGAACCGGCATAATGCTGCTGTCATATATAAATCCTGCCTTAGAAATTACATCAAGCCCCCATTCAGTCTCCGGGGTGATAGAAAACGCGGGAGCCCTGTGGCCTGTCACCTCAGTTCCTGTTAAATCCTCCAACAGTTTTTTTGCACTACTTATTTCCTGATAAGCTTTCTCCGGAGACATCCTGAAGAATTGCAGGTGATGATATCCATGCACCCCAATTTCATGCCCTAAATTCGCAATTTTTTTTACGAGTCCTGGAAAACGTTCTCCTACCTCACCAAGTGTAAAAAAAGTACCTTTTACGTTATACTTTCCAAGCAATTCCAACACTTGTGTCGTATAGGTTACTACACGATCTGTCTGTTGGACTTCTTTAGAGAAAACATCACGCATAGCAATACTCACGCCATCTTCAACGTCTACTGTAAATGCTGATTCTTTCATATAATATTATCGTGTCCTTTACTCCAAGTTCATACCAAAAAAATAGTTGAATTGAAATTTTCACTTTACTTCAAATAGAGAGTATTTAATTGGTTTTAGCTATGCTTAAGCAGTAAACAATTACTTGACTTCCCGTGATCCTCTGTAAAAAAAAGAAATTATCTACTTTAATACATCTTTAAGTTTCGGTTTCCCTAAGGAATGAGAAAAAGTGTCAGATCATATTTCACATTTATCATTTGTAAATCAAGAAAACTCTCATTCACTGATATTTCCGTAAAGCCCATAAAAAAAGCTTCTCATGTCATACACATTAAAATCCTGGTAATATTGTTTTGAGGAAAAAAAATCAAACCATTTAAATCGATCTCCTAATGGCCTAGTGTTCGACGTAATTAGCCAAAGGAAATCAAGGCCTAAATGCCTTAAACCAACTCCGGTGCTGTAAGAATACTTTTTATGTTTTAACCCAAACGCTTCGGAGTAAATCATTTCCGCATAGTTAATGCCTGATTTGAATGCAGATTTTATGCAAGCTGGAAGTCTGGGGTTAATTTCGAGGATTTTTACTTCATTAGTTTGAGGATCTTCAATCAGATCAAAATCAGCAAATCCTATCCAGTTTAACTTATCTAAAACCTCCACACAGAGTCTTACAAGATCTTTTCTTTCAACTGTTTCATTAAAACAGCTGCTGCCACCATCAACCGGATAATATCTGATTTTATGCATCACTGAACTGCCAATTATTCCGCCGTCTTTACTGCGAAATAACTGAACTTTGTATTGTTTACCACCCGGGGGTATAAATTCCTGGAGATGAAAAGACCCAAAGTCTTTTAAAATAGCGGGCGCTTTATCATACAGTTCACTTTTTGAATTAACCAGTGACATCCCTCTGCCGCCGGTTGTTATGTTTGGTTTTAAAAAGAGAGGCAATTGATTCTGATTCACATTTTCGACATCTGATAGTTCACTTACATGGTATGTTTTAGGATGTGGAAAACCATTCTCTTCACAGAGTTTCATCAGCAATCCTTTATTATAACCGGTTGAAAAAGAACTGAAAAGTGGAGCAACTGTGTTCGAATGTTTATTTATCTCAATTTGATACTTGCTTACTAATTCTGCTGTAACGTCACTTAATGGTATTGTCAAATCTATTTTTTTTTCAGAAATGTAATCAATCAAAAATGAAATGTACCCATCTTCATCTTTAGAATCAGGTCCAAAGACTTTTTTATGTGAATATTTTGATCCTGAGCCGTATGTATACTTTTTGTATAAAAAAAATATGACATTAAACCCATTTAAATAATAATATTCTGCTATTGGCAGTGTTTGAGTGCCTCCCGCATCAAGAAGTAAAATTGCTTTGTCATTCATTTTTTTGCAGTAAGTGAAAAGCTAAATAACTATCGTCTTCATGACCTCCCGTGTGTGAATAAAACTCTAAAGCTTTCTCTTTATCGTAACCATTTAACTTTTTGGATATTGAAGAGTCTATATTAATATTGATTTTGGTCAAATTTAATTTACGTACAGCCATTTTTTCAAATAAGAGTTTTGATTGATCAAACGGAACAATTCGGTCATTTTGACCATGTATGAGAATTATTCTATCACTCAAATCCATATTCATAAATAGCGGGGAAATTTTCGTGTTTAAATTTTGAAGCTTATTCAAATCGCCACTCAAATACTTCAATATATCATGATAGTAAACAACCCCCTGTTTCTTTAGATATTTATACCATTTGCTTATATCTGTTATTGGAGACAAGGCTAAAGTTTTTTTTATATCTATTGAACTTAAACATTTAAATTTTAAAGCCATGTATCCCCCCCCTGAAAAGCCCACCAAATTGACAGATGAAACTGTTTTGGAATTATCTATAAAATATTCGATTTGTCTCTCTATATCATCAATTGCGTTAAGTGAGAGAAATCCATCTTTGCCAAAATTATAGTCACGAAACTTTGGCTGAATGTAGTTCATATCATTTCTTATACAATAGTCAGATAGAGGATTGTGTCGCCTAAAACCCCAATTCCACTCGTGGAACATTACTACTAATGGCTTCATTTCTTGTGAAGATTGATAAGCCAGGGACTTAGAATTATGATCCAGTTCAAGTAATTTTAAATCTCCATTTAAATGTTGCTTTCGGTATTCTAATAATTTATGATACTCCTTTTTTAAACTATTTTTAAATTTATCCGAGTAATACTTCATGGTCAATCATTTTGTATTCGCTTTTTAATCAAGCGTGCCGGAACACCGGCAACTATTGAAAACTCTGGTATGCTTTTATTTACAACCGCACCCGCAGCTATTATACACCCTTTACCTATCGTTACACCCGGTAAAATAATTGCGCCGGCACCTATCCAAACATCATCTTCAATTATTACATCTGCATCATAGTAATCCTGAAGTTTTGTAGGAATATCTACCCTATCAAAAGCATGGTTAAAAGCAACTATAGACACATTTGGCCCAAGGTGAACATAATTTCCAAGGCTAATTTTTGCTGAGACTTTTCCTGCCTGAAATGTACAGTTATGATTTATCAGACAATGAGAACCTATCTCAATATTACTTCCCTGACGAAAAATAGCCGTTGGATGGATACTCACATTCTTGCCGATTTTAGCCTGTTTAATCGGATAAACATGATTAATAACCCAGTAGGCAAAATTCTTCACTCTGAATTTCAGATAGCTAAAACTGAATACGGTTTTTACTATCAAATAGAGATATCTGAGCTTTGAAGGCTTTTCATATTCAACTTTTCTCATCACAAATCATCAATTTTAACCTTACCTGACCTATCAACAGCATCATGATCATAACTCAATTTTGACCTGTCCGAAAATGTACGTTTTACAATTGCCAGAACAGCGTGAAGTCGTTTCGTCATAATTTTCAAAAGTCCTGTAAACCCTTTTGTTTTGTACAAGAAAGCAAGAGTACTTAATGAGTGTTGCAGCAATTCAAACTTGTATTGCTTTTTAAACATTTTCTCATATTTGTGGGAATTTTGCTCGACTTTCCTGGAAACATAATTAAAGCTATTCAAATACTTATTAGCTATTTTTGCAGGCAAAAAAGATGTTTGGAGATTTTCATCTGTACGCGCAATTTTGATATGAAAATCCTTCAATTTTCCTGCATCTATTGTTATTGAAAGTATCCCTGAAGTGCGTCGTCTGTATGAACTGCCATCCATCACAAAATCTCCCAGACTATACACCAGCCTGCTATCCTTATACAGCTCCGTCCCTCCAAGTACATGTGGATGGACAGTCACTACCAAATCTGCACCCAAATCACAGGATTTCAAAAGAAAATCCCTGATTATGGGATTAGGAAATCGTGAAAAAAGCAGACCAACATGTGCATAAAGAATAACAAAATAACCTTCCTTTTTTGTCCTCTTAATGGTGTCAAAAATCTTCTCATCCGGAACTCTTAATGTTTTGTAGGGGGCGTCGTCACTAAACTCCACATTCATCATATCGGTACAGGTAATTATCGCGATCTTTTCTCCGTTAATATCCAGTTTATAGGGTTCATAGGAATTTTTATACAGACCATTGTGATCTAAATTTAAACTATCAAGTATGGAAACCGTTTCACTCATACCTAGTGATCCGCAATCATTAATATGATTATTGGATAGTGAAAACAGATCAATCCAATCAAACTGATTTAGAATATCACTTCCTCCTTGAAAAACAAGGTGATCCTCGGCTAATGGTAGGCTATCTATTATAGGCGATTCCAAATTTGCAACGACAAAATCGTGTTCTTTACAAAATGAAATTATGTCTTCATCAACAATTTGATATTCCCTTTCCAGAAATTTTTTATAAACAAACCGACCTAACATTAAATCGCCCAAAAGAACCAGTTTAGCTTCCATAAAATTTTCTCCTAAATGCTTTAAATACCATTGGTAGTTTTCGAAAAATTTTATTTATCACTAAAGTTTTTGGTGGATTTATGCCATTAAGCCTCCAGCATTTTTTGTGAATCTTTTGTGATTTCATCTTTGACCAAATGCTTTTAGTACTGTTGCCACCAAGAGTGAAGTATATTATAAACTCATCAAGATATTTGATATTCAATTCTTGACAATAAAAAAAACGTATGAATAGCTCATAATCTCCAGCTCCTCCCAGATCATTTCTATAATATCCATATTTTTCAAAAACCTCTTTTTTAAGATATATACTTTGATGTGAAGGCATCCACCCTCCTTTAATTCTGTTCCTGGAGAATTCTTTCCCAATATTAACCATTCTAACTTCGCCATCCAGAGATACTATTTTGCTGTTACCGTACATACCTTCAATTCTACTGTTTTGCAGAAAATGTTGGGCTATTTTTAAAATTGTATCACTTTCATACAGCCTGTCCCCCGCATGGATTAACCCAATTACGTCTCCGGTAGCCATTTTTATTCCTTTATT
>PXFS01000169.1 GCA_003564185.1 Flavobacteriaceae bacterium | reverse complement strand
GATCCAGATGGCGTAACCACACGTTACCACTTAGACAATATTAGAGTTGAAGGAGTCTTAGATTAATTCAACCATAATATTTAAAAAAGTAAAGCCGTTTCTGTAACAGAAACGGCTTTACTTTTTTAGTTGCTTTCTCATGCCATTTATCAATTGAAATTATCGTTTTATTACGGTAATTTCACATAATAACTGGTATAATTTTAAACCTGCTAGTATGAAACTTAATAAACACAGAATCACTATTCTGTCCGTTTGTATTTAAAATGGCTTAGGGTTTTTAAAGAATGCAGAATAGTCTTTATGAGTTAGATTTAAACAGTATACTAATCAGAGAAGTTCGGGGTTTATTGGTAGGATGTTTAGATAAAAGGCTTTAGTCTGTAAAAGATTAATTATGAAATTATAACTCTGCTTACTTTTGAATAACTTTTTTAATCATGCCACCTAATTTAGTTTCTTCTTCAAATTGTGCAGGGCTTCCATGAATAGCAATTTCACCACCGGCAATCACTTTAGCATCACAGTTTTCGCTTGCATATATAGAAGCTACGCCTTTGTAACTTACTTCAACGTTAGTAGTTTTAGTTTTTAATGAAGCTGCTTCGTACTCTCCTCCAGTTTTCACAGTTACATTTTGATGCTGAGCTTTTCCTTTTAATTGAATTGCTCCACCTGTTAAACTAAAGATTTCTAATTCTTCAACGCTAATGTCTAAGGCTTGAATTGTTGCCCCTTCAACAGCTCTAAAATGCATGTTTGTTTGGTTAATGCTTCCTATGATGGTTAGTTCAGCTGCACTTGTTGCTTCAATGCTTACCACTTCTTGAATGTAAATTTTGACATCCGTATCTGAATTCGAAAAAAGATAGTTGAGGGGTAGGCTAATTCTTAATTCATCTCTGCGTAAACGAATATTGATTTCATCTTGGTCAAAGCCACCTATTTCAATTTTGTTTTCATCAGCTCCATAAAAAACTTCAGCAATGATTCCACTAGAAACCTTAAGTTTGGTAAAATCTCCATCGATGACTTCTACACGGTCTTGAGCTGAAATAAAAAAACAGCAAAAAAAACCAATTGCTATGTAAATTTTGTTTCTCATCAAAAGCTAACTCGCTTTATATTTTTGGGTCAATTTACAAAAAACATACCAACCCCTAATTTTTTTGTGTTAGTATTTATAATGAAGTTGAATAACAATGTGACTCAAAGCCTATAAAACCTTTACTTTCAAAGACTCGATTTAACTCAAAAAATAGATGTATTGAAAGAATAAGATTAGCATTTCAATAGCCTTTAAAAGAGAGGTTCAAAAATAAGTAGTAAATTTGTTCTCCTATTGAAATTGCATACATGAAACTTCCAGCAAATAAAAAAGTTTACTTTTCTAGCGATAATCATTTAGGCGCTCCTACTTATGAAGAAAGTAGAGCGCGTGAAGACCTATTTGTAGCTTGGTTAGATGAGATTAAACAAGATGCTGGGGTTATTTTCTTACTGGGAGATTTATTTGATTTTTGGTTTGAATATAAAGAAGTAGTACCTAAAGGTTTTGTAAGAACACTTGGTAAATTAGCCGAGCTTTCTGATGCAGGAATACCCATTCATTTTTTTGTAGGTAATCACGACTTATGGATGAATGATTATTTTGAAAAGGAACTTCAAATACCTGTTTATCATCAACCTAAAGTGTTTGAAATTAATGAGAAGTCTTTTTTTATAGGTCATGGTGATGGTTTAGGCCCTAATGACAAAGGTTACAAACGCATGAAAAAAGTATTTACCAATCCTTTTTCAAAATGGCTTTACAGGTGGTTACATCCTGACTTAGGTGTACGTTTGGCAAGACATTTAAGTGTAAAAAATAAATTGATTTCAGGCGATGAGGATGCCAAATTTCTTGGCGAAGAAAATGAATGGTTAGTGCAATATTCAAAACGAAAGTTAGAACAAAATCATTATGATTACTTTGTTTTTGGGCATCGTCATCTTCCCTTAGAAATTCAACTGAATGAACGCTCTAAATACATCAATTTAGGTGATTGGATTAACTATTACACCTATGGAGTATTTGACGGAAATACCTTAGAGTTAAAAAAATATTCATTTTAAAATTGAATTGGGATTAGTTATCTAGCTTATTGATCCATTCAAGCATCTCACTGAGTAATTCCTCAGATATGGTTTCTTCTATCATGCCGTATTCCGCAATACTCCCCGTAGTTGAATTCTGCATCAAGTGATTTAGATTGGGTTTGATTTTAATTTGATTTTTAGGGTGCTTTTTTCCAATTAATTGAGTGAGCAATTCAGCATTTTCCTCTGGGCTAACTTGTAAATCTTTTTCACCAAAAACACCAAAAATGGGTAATTCTAATCCATTGAGGTATTCTTTAGGAGTCATTTTTAGAAAATTATACATCCAAGGGTCGGTATAGGCCTGCATAACAGTTTCTTTATATTCTTCTGCGGTCATGCCCCCGTCTTGCCCAATTTTTGGGTGGTCTTCAATTTTTTGCTGGTAAAAAGCTTCTAATTTTGGCTTGAGTTCATCTAAATCCTTACTATCAGCTATGATTTTATAAGCTTCAGTGTTTATTTGATTATAGAATTTGATCATAGCTGGTTGAATGCCTGTGGTTTGACTAATTAATTCTTGTTGTTTGAGCATCAGTTCAGGAATAGGAACAACGGGTGGGGTAATGAGTATTAAAAAATCTACAGTATTGTTTCGCTCAGCTAAAAGTGGAGCTACCATTCCACCTTCACTGTGCCCATAAAGTCCAATTTGAGTGGGCTGAAAATATTCTTGTTGCATTAAAAAAGCTACACCAGCTTCAACATCATCAACAAAATCATAAGTGGTTGCTCCAGTAAATTTCCCTTCAGATTTTCCTACGCCACGCTCATCAAACCGCAATACTGCAATATGGTTGGAAGACAAAAAATCAGCAACTACTTGAAAAGGCTTATGATTAAAGATTTCTGAATTTCGATCTTGGGCTCCACTACCTGAAATCAAAATTACTGCTTTACAGGAATCACAGTTATTAGGTAGCGTTAAGGTGCCAGCTAACTCAATCCCTGCCTTTGGACTTGCATAAGTTACTTCAATCTCTTTGTAGTTAAAAGGAGGCTTTGGTGTTTGAGGGCGATTGATTTGGTCTGAATCATCTTTTTTCTTTCGTTTTAACGTGATATTTGTGGTGTAAAAACTCTGTTTAAAATTACCCTCAATTAAATTTTCATTGATCACTTTAGCTTGAATATCTATACCAAGATTTGGCATGCTTAAAAAAATAGAATCTTTTTCCCTTTTAGCTTCTGAAAATACTAAATCAAAAGCTTGTTGTTGTGGGCTGTCCATGGTAGCTGAAAACTTCTCTTTAGATTCATCAAAATGAATGACCAAAGGTAGTTTCATGCCATTCAAGTCTAATTGAGTGGTCCAAGCACCGTTTACATCTTGTGCGAAGCAACTACCGCTTACTAACATTAAAAGGAACACTATGTATTTCATAACGTTAAAACAATAATGATTAATTCTGTATAAATATACACTTTAATTATATTGCTTAGAAATTCGTATTTAAAAAAGTTTTTCAGATAGCTTTACCATTTATCAATTGTTATTACTTCAATAAAAATCCTTTTATCCCTTTCTGTTTCATTATAAAAAGAAAATATAATTACGGCTATGCTCAAATTCTCTAATTTATAAAAAGATAAAAATCTTTCCTAAAGTGGTTGAGATAGGCTATTTCCTGTTATAGTAATTTCAATTAATAACAGGTATTAGAATCTGTAACCTAAGCTAACATACCAAATAATGTCTTTAACTTCTGGCGAATAAGACGCTTTGATATCCATTGGTCCTAAAAAAGTATCTAACCCATAGCCCAAAGCATAGCCTGAAAAATCAGGACTGGACAACCATTCGCCAGAAGTCAAAATACTGTCGTCAACATTAGCAAAATTTGCACTAGCTATGAGATAATTTGGGCCATAAAAGTTATAAAATAGTTCTACACCACTTTTGATATAGGAATCACCAGAAAGGCTTAAAAAGTCATACCCGTAAAAAGGTCTAAAATTATTGATGCTATAATTACCGTAACCGCCCAAAAAGAAATTTAAACCAGTCATGTCTTCATTTCCAACTCTAAAACCAAGCTCTGAGTCTATTTTTAGGCTAAGACGATTACTGATTTTCTGTGTATATGCTGTTCTTCCTTTGGCTATTGAAAAAGAAGAAATAGATTTATCAGTTGCAATAGATGCCCAATAAATGTTTAGATCACCTCTAAAAAAGAAGCCTTTAGTAGGGTAAAAACTATGGTCCATAGAATCAAATTCTAAATAGCCAAAATTACTTATTAAGTTGGAAGTCTCAATAACTGTTTGTTTTTCGTCATTATCTTCAATTCCACTATCAATAAAGGTCTGTGTTGTAGCTTCCAAAAATTTTTGTTCTAAACCAGCACCAAATCGAAGTTTATTCCAAAAAAAAGTTTCTACAAAAAACTGATTAGTAAAATCATTATTCACTAGCCTTAGTTGGTTAATGTTTTGGTCAGGGTCTAAGATGCCTGTAAGCTGTCCAACAAAAGAAGCGTCAACGTCGGTAGCAAATCGATTAAATCTAGAACTTAAACCAACACTCCAATACCTCCCTTTGTCTATATAATAATTAGCATTATATCTAAGATTATCTCCTATTATGGCATCAAAAGAAAAAAGATCATTTTTAAGTAAGGTGTTTTTCTGTGTGTAATTTACTAAAGCAGCACTTTTGTATAAGTCATCATAATGTAAAGCAAACCTAAGCCATGTTTTTTGCTTTGTTTCAAACACGTCAAAATGTAAGTCACGAGTACCGTCTTCATTTACTGTAGTTGTATAGTTAATTCGGTCAAAATTTCCAGTAGAAGACAAATTATTCATTCCATTATTTAAGTCTTTGAAACTTACTTTTTGATTTTCTTTAATTCTAAGTTTACCTAAAATATAATTACGTTTATAGTTTTCAAGACCTGAAATCTTTATGTGTTGAATATAAATCGAATCATTTGAGCTAGGTTGATATCTTGCTCTTTCTGTTGTTTTCTTATTCTTGCTTTGTAAATGGGCTAATGTTTGAAGGCTTTCAAAATGAATTTTAGTGGCAATTACACCGTTTTCGATAAGTTGGTCTCCTTTGTCAAAATCCAAAACAGAATAGGAATCTATATCAGGACGAATATAAATATCAGTTAAATTTCGTTTTTTTCGCATGGCTTTAATAGTTCTAAAATTAGAAATTTGAGACATGACTTCAAATCCAGAAACTAAACGCTCTCTACCATGCAAATCTTCTTGTACATCTACTCCAATAATAAAATTAGCACCTCTTTTTCTCAATTCCTCCACGGGGTAATTATTTACTACACCGCCATCAGTATGAAGCTGCCAATTGTATTCTACAGGTCTAAAAACTGTAGGAATTGCACCACTAATAGACATGGCTAACGCTAATGAGCCAGAATCTAATATTTTTTCCTCTGAAGTTTCTAAGTTGGTAGCGATACAAAAAAAAGGAATTGGGAATTTAGTAAAATCTTCTTCTTGAGCATGCTGTGTAAGTCTTGCTAAGAAATTGAATACATTTTGACCCTT
>PXFS01000079.1 GCA_003564185.1 Flavobacteriaceae bacterium | reverse complement strand
TGCCATCTTCTTTCCTGCGTGGTGGCCCTGACCTATCTCAGCTTGATCAGGCTCTGGCTGCACAGAGCAGGTGTTAAATACACGGCTGATCATGCAATGCACTCCATGCGCCATCAGGCCAGCTGCCTCTGCTGGCAGGGGGATAAGAGAAAGCCCGTGCGCACGTTAGAAGAGCCGGACTCTGATCAAGCCAAGATACTCAAAGCTTTTGGCTACAAAATTTAAAATGGGGTACTACAAGCTCTTCAATAGTAGTGCGTTGTTATCAAAAAACTTTTTAAGGAAATTTTTTGCTAAGCCTTAAAGTGAGTTGAAGAAAAGACCGCCGACAGGATCACCAGGTTCCCGCGCCTAGGGCGTCCACACATGCCAGGTTCTACGATTCCGCCGAGTAGGAGTGTAACTCGCACATAACGCTACACTCCATGTTGCCTTCCCGATCAGAGAACACGATCGGCATTCGAAAGAAGGAGATTTCGGAGTTCAATGGCTGGCCTGTGCTTTCCTCTGTCAACGCTTCAGCCATGACATTGCTGTCACCGCCGCATGACTCGAAGTCTTTGTGGCTTGCTGGACCTTAACCCTACGACTCTTACATTCGCTACCCCAAGCAAGTTTTAACCGGCCTTTCTCTCTGAGACCAGCAAAATGCAAAAAAAAAAAATTTGATAATATAGTTGACTTTAATTGTTGTATTAGGTAATCAATTCCATCTTCCTTGTGAAAAAATGTACATATTTAAAAATTTTATTTTTTTCTACTAAATAAAATCATCACTTTTCGATCCTCTACATATAAGTTGTATGATTTTAAAAGCTTCTGCAAGATATTAATGTAAAAATTATTTATGTCTCGCTCTCGTTGACAAGTTCTGTCAAAATTTTAGATTTAATAATATGTTCCTCGACGTTTGATGTGGAATTTAATTCTTTGATTTAGTTTTCGATTTCAGTTACCAGAACTCCAAACAGTCAAAGAGCAGATTCTGCTTATGTTTCGAAAATATAATGACTCTTGATCTTGGCCTTGAAGAACTTTGGAAGATCGTTGACCAATGGCTGGTCATTAATAATTCTTCCTACATACGGAGAATATGCAAGACCAATGATACTTCAGGGAGTTACCGAGCGTCAACATCTTTGATCGGATTCTAATATTTCAAATACTCGCAAAAATTGAGTACAATAAAAACTTTAGGAATAAACTTAACCAGCCAACATTAATGGACTTATTGTTGGGACATTAGTGATGATTTTTATTACTTTAAACAAAGTAGGTGCAACAATGCCAAAGAGAAAAGGAGAATTTAAAAAAGAAAAAATAAACATCTATTCTCTTTTTATTAATTCAAATGATGCTTATTTTCCTGATACAGATTCAAATGAGTTTGAAGGTAATTCCCAACCAGAGCTATCTCTTTTTGGAATAGAAAAAAAAAGAGTATTTCGGAAAGAAGATACCTTTATAAGTAGATGAATCCTAAATCTGCAATTTAATTCCTTTGATGTTGAGTCGATGGTTGGTAATGAAACGTACTAATATTTTTATATTTAAAGTAGGTTTTATTTTTGGCAATTGATTCAATAGTTGCCTCTTATCATTTAACGATTCTTTTACTTGGTTTTCCATCCTCTTCGTCCAATTGTTATGTCTTAAATTATAGCCAATATTTATTACATTTGAATTAAAATTAAATTCCATTAAGTTATACGATGGCCAATCTGAAGAAGGTCGCATTTGCCTATTCCAATCTTGTAAGTTATCCATCAAAATAAGTATATAAGCCAGCGGATTTTCATAGAAATCGATCGAGTTAATAATCTTAATTTCAGATTTAGGTAAACTATGTATAGCTATAGCTGCTACAAGATCAACAATTGTGTTTTCAAAACAATCCTTAAATTCCGAGTCCTTTTGGCACGACAAATATTCAATATAGTTTCTACAGAAAATTAAAGCGCTTACATAACCATGATTGTTTTCTCTTTTTAATAAAGATAAGATTTTGTTAGCTGTTTCTTCATTCGAAAGCGTTTTATGTAGACCATGTTTTATCAAATCGTCTATATAAATACATTTATTTTTTGATATTGCATCATATATTTCAACTGATAGCAAATCTTTCTCATTAATGTATGAACATTGCTTTTCTATAAATTCAAATGCAAGTGAGAGAGCTGACATGTGCAATTTCTTGTAAAGTTTCGAAAATTTACTGGCCATTTCTGAAGCAATTTGTAAAGGATATCCAAAATCATGGGCCGTTGAAACAATTAGCCAACCATAAAAAAAAGTATCAAAATCAAATTTTTCTTTTATTGTTGCATTACTAAATAACAATCGTATAAGGCAAGAGCCTAGCAGAAAAACTTCAAATTGGTGTATAAAATGCCCTCTTTTTTCCAAAATCGCAAAAATTCTATCAAAATCACGAAAAACTGAGAAAATTTTATTTACATCAGGAAAACTGATAGTGCTTTTATTTGAAGCATTCCAGAAACAATCCATAAGTTCAAGAATTAATATGTTTTTTTCTTCTTCTTTTGCAAAAGGGTAACTAGCCAATTTTCTTTGAGCTTCTAAAGGCAAATTCGGCATAAGCTCAATTAAGTTGTTTATTAATAATTTCTCGGTATGTTCAGTAAATGTTGTAGTTGAGAATAGTGGGATAATTTTGTTTTTTTTAATATACATAATAATTTTCTCTGTATGTAATCATTCTTTGGTTCCAAAAACTAATAATAGTAGCAATACCAGTATTAAACTTAATATCACCTTCTCTAAATAGGTGGTACAAAATAGCTTCTGGGCATGTGATCCTGCCCCACCATATTTTTGCTTCTTTTAAGCTTGACACAACATCTTTAGTATTTTTTTCTTCTAAATATTTCCTTTTTGGCTTAATTTTCATCTTAACTATCTGTGAAGAAAGATATTCGCAAAAAGGGTAAACTTCAGTAAATAATTTCAAATTTTTTGCTACAATAAAGTGCTTGTTGTCAATTTCGTAATTGATAACTTCTTCAATCCTTTCTAAATGTGCTAAAAAACATCCATATAAATAATCCATATCTTTAAAATCTTTTTTACTGTATTTATTAGTAGTATTTTTGAAACGAAAGCATCCTATAAAAAGTTCAACAAAAAAAGATCTTATAGCATAATAAGCCCAGTCAATTTTATAATATTTATTTATATTAATTAAATACCTCCATAACAAATTAAAATAAAGATCATAGTTATCGAACATTCCCATTTCAAATCCAATAATTTCTGCACCAAATTCAATATAATATCTTGAAAGTATTGACGGTGAGAGGTCACTGCTTAGTAAGCATTCTTCAACAACTAAATTATTTAAAATATTTTTCTCTCTATTTATGAGGATATGAGCAATTTCATGATACATCGTCCACCACAACTGCGGACTCCAAATCGTATCTGGAGTAACATTAATAATTTCATTAAAGCTTGAAACTTTACGTGCTCCAGATACTGTTATAAAACCCATCCATTCCATACCAATTCTATCAAGGATGTAATAAGGAATATATTCCATTGCGGTTAAAGAAAGCTGACAACCTCCTTTTAATTCAGAAAAGCTTCCTGCGCTCTCTTCGATTGTTTCATAAGTACCATAAGATCTTAGCTCTGCGCCTCTTTGAATTGCATGCCCAGAATTAAGAGCGAAACGCTCAATGCTCATACTTAAACTATGGTTTCCTTGTTTGGAAGTCATTTCTTCAGAAATTTCACCTATAGTATAAATGTACTTTGGATATTTAATCATACTTAAGAAACTGTTGCCGCCCAGAGGGTTTTGAATTTGAGAATTTAATGTATAAAAAAGATTTGCAAGGTATGAGGCTGAAGGTTTGCCAAACATAAGTTCTAAATGTTTGTAATTAAATTTATTAGGTTTTACATTTAATTTAATGTCCCTAATTTCATTAGAACTTGTAGAATCTGCATAAAGCAACTTCGTGCAGGTTGAAATAATTTCCTCACTATGTTCATGCCGAAGATAAATTATTGATCCCAAAAAAATTGCCCAAGTCATATTATCATCTTTAATTGTTGCTAACAAATCGCTTTTACCAGCTATATTTGAAACCAAAAATCCTTTCTCTTCTAAAATATTGATAATTTTTTTATGATATATATTTTTCGCTGTTACTTCTATATTTGGAAAATTTTTCTCTTCTAAAGAAGATCTAATCTCTTTCTTGAAACTAGTATTATTTTCTAAAAATGATTTTATTGAATCATATCCTTTTTCAATCGTATTTCTTTTTGGTAGAGAATTATAATTAATTCCAACTAGGGACAAAGTTTTGTGTATTACTGAGAATTTTGCATCTTGCGCAACCAATGAGATAGATTCTGCTACTTGAAAATGTTTAAATATTTTATCTAAATTGTTAGTGCTCTTTATTATTATCAACTCGTTCCATCCAAGTGTACCTAAAAGCAATAACTTATCATTATCTTTGGCAATAACTTCTCTTAATAACTTATCAATTTTTGGGAAAGAACTTTTTAATCCTGGATTTATTTTTACAAAACTTAAAGCAATAAATATTTTTTTTTCAATATTATCAAAAAATGACTCTAGTTTGTTGTTCAAAAATGAATAACATAAAAATAGATTTGTTTTTAAAATACCATTAATTGGTCCAGCTGTTCGAAGATGTGGCCCAAAATCTTTAGTTGCATATATTAAAATAATATCAAAGCTACCAACACCTTTATAGAACAAATAAGAATCAATGTTCTGTGAATCTTTGCATGCTTTTTCTAAATTAGATTTAACTTCTAGTTCTTTTCCTGGAACAGTTTGAATTCCAACAATCTTTATTGGATCTTCAAGGATTGTATTTTGCATACTTAACCTCTCATTAATAGCTTTTTGTATCTGTAAATTTAAAAAGTAGTTGCTAGAATGCTAGGCTTGTCCAAACAGTTCAGATTATGGTTTATTCCTCGCACAATCTAATCTTATTCGTTATGCCCCAGGATCGTGCACTTTCTTATCTCAGCGTCTCTGAGTCGAACGCCTCTAGAAGGCTATCACGGTAGTCACAAGCAGCAGCATAAACCCGTTCCTCCGTCGGACAACACAGCCACATTGCCGTTGCCGCCGTGGCAATCCCGAAAGCCATTTCTGTACCCTCAATCGCCAACGACTCACTTGTCACACTCTTAGTCACAAGAATTACGCTAATTACGTGCACGATTAAGGAAAGTCGTACTTCCAGACCGTCGAATGGCAAGTAGATTACGAGAAAAACCATATGATTTGTTCTCGACATACACGAGAGGATATTTTGACGTATCCCGTATTGCCGAGATTAGTCGTCTGACGGCATTTTCCATTATCTCTTCAATATATTCATGTCCTGCATCAAAGACGGATAATCTTTTTTTGTCGGTCTAACCCGAACTCAATCAGGATAAACCCAGTTAAATCCTGCCATGCCAAGGTAGCTTTGCGACGCTTGCCTTGTGAAATATTTACCCCATGAAATACTGCCCATGACAGTCCAGCTATGTTGGATTTCATTGGGGGAACGAAGTCTTCGCGTAATTTACCCGGTTTAATTTGCGCTTGGGGTCGGACCAAGCTAATAGACTGAATTTTCTAATGATACGTTCCTAAAAAGGCTGCTATTTTGCCTTAGAACTCCTGTTTGACCCCCAAAATGGACACTTTAAGAGTCTGCAGGTTGCCAGTGGAGTCAGACCCCGGGTTAGGCGATCCACCATACGCCTGGCGTACTCCGGCGAATCCAGTGCAATATATGCGTAAATGGCATCTAAATGCCTGTGAAT
>PXFS01000022.1 GCA_003564185.1 Flavobacteriaceae bacterium | reverse complement strand
ATTTTATCGGCCGCTATGTCTTCAACCGCTTCCGAATTAAACGCACTGGCCTCTACAACCACCATAGATTTATACCAACGCAACAAAAAAACAAGCACAACCGATGCATCTTTTGTAAACACATCTAAAGCTTTTACCCTAATGTGGGGTGTTTTTGCCATTATTATTGCCTGTGTAGCGCCTTTGTTTGAAAATTTAATTCAGTTGGTTAATATTATAGGCTCAATATTTTACGGCAATGTGTTAGGTATTTTTCTACTTGCTTTCTTCATTAAGTTTGTCCAATCCAATGCTGTATTTTGGGCGGGTGTTGTAACGCAAATCGTGGTAATTATAGGTTGGTGGTACAACTGGATGCCGTATTTGTGGTTGAATTTGTTGGGTTGTGGATTAGTGATGGGATTGGCGGTGATTTTTCAATTGAGCAATAAAAATCCGAAGCTAATTAAATAACTTCGGATTTTTATATTGATCAAAAGTGATGCAATTTATTCGTCTAACAACAAATTTAAAGTTACATCAATATTATCTCTTGTAGCTCTTGAAAATGGACACATAATGTGAGCTTCGTTAATAATTTTCTCGCCTACCTCAACATCAGATACATTAGGTAAGTAAGTATCTAAAACCGCTGCTAATTGAAAATCACCTTCTTCAGTTTTACCAAAGCTGATGTGTGCAGTTACCGAAAAATCATCGCCAATATCAACCTTGTGTTGGTCGGCTACAGCTTTCACCGCTCCACCAAAACAAGCCGAATAAGCGGCTCCAAAAAATTGTTCTGGGTTGGCACCGTCTCCTCCATCGCCTCCCATTTCTTTTGGAACGCTTAGGGGTAAGTCAATTATACCATCATCAGATTTTGCATGTCCAGCTCTACCTCCTTCAGAAGTTACTTTTGCTGTGTATAAGGTTTTCATAGTTCTAAATTTAAATTTTCACCAAATTAATTAATTATATAAGAGTTTGTTTAAAGGTTATATTAAATTTATTAGTTTATTTTGAGCACAGATTAAGTAAATAGTTGAATTCTAAGTATTTTATAAAAAAAACTTATCAAATAAATGGCGAAATCCAAGAACAAATTCAGTCAATTTAAAAATTGAATTTAACATGCTTTCTCAAAGAAAAACTTTCAGCTATCTTTGTTAGAGACTTAGAATGTTGATTATAAAATAAGCTATTGTGGCACAAAAAAACAAAAAAGAATTTGATTCAGCTTTAGGTCACACTCCAGGCAAAGAGAAATCAAGTCACATTGGTACTCAGTCAGTAGCGCGTATTCGCCGAATGAGAAAGCAAAAAGTGGATGAGCAAAAGTTAATCAAAGGTATCTTAGAAGGTGATAAAACGGACTTAAGTAGAGCTATTACATTCATAGAAAGTGATGCTTCTAAACACGATGAATTAGTTCAAAAAATTATTGAAGCTTGCTTACCTAAAGCCAATAAATCCGTTAGAATTGGAATTACCGGAGTACCTGGAGTTGGAAAATCTACCTTTATTGAAGCCTTTGGTACACACTTAACAAAATTGGGCAAAAAAGTAGCCGTACTTGCCGTGGATCCTACAAGCTCTATTTCTAAAGGAAGTATTTTAGGCGATAAAACCCGAATGGAAGAATTGGTTAAAAACCCAAATGCCTTTATCCGCCCAACAGCTTCTGGAGATTCGCTTGGAGGAGTTGCCAGAAAGACCAGAGAAAGTATAATTTTATGTGAAGCAGCTGGCTACGATGTAATTCTAATTGAAACCGTTGGCGTAGGTCAAAGTGAAACCATTGTTCATTCCATGACCGATTTTTTCTTATTGCTAAAATTAGCTGGCGCAGGAGATGAATTGCAAGGAATTAAAAGAGGAATCATAGAAATGGCTGATGCTATTGTTATTAATAAAGCAGATGGGAATAATCAAAAACCAGCACAACAAGCCAAAGTAGAATTTAATAGAGCCTTACATTTATATCCACAGAAAAAAAGCCAATGGAAGCCTAAAGTAAAGCTTTGTAGCGCCTTGCATAATAAAGGAATTGATGAAATTTGGGAAATGCTTTCTGCATATTTTACTCAGACTAAAGAAAACAACTATTTTTATAACAACCGCAAAGAACAGAACAAATTTTGGTTAATTCAAAGTATTGACGACCAGTTGAAACGAAACTTTTATTCATCTGAAGTAATTAAAAAAGAGCTTGAAGTTCAATTGAAGAAAATTGACAACAACACTACTACCCCATTTGAAGCAGCTAATTATTTATTGGGTCTAAAAGAAAATTTAGGTAAATAATTTTGAATAATGAGTTGATAAATTTCAAAGGCAATGAATCCAAAAACCATTCCTACTACTCCCCCAACAAAAATGTCTGAAGGATAATGAAAACCTAAGTAAATTCTACTTACGCTTACTAAAATTGCCCAAAGTAACATCCAATACAAAGCTGATTTCCTTAATTTCTGAAGCAATAGGCCTAAAAAAGTAGCTAAGGCAAAAGAAACAGCCGCATGTGAAGAAAAGAAACTAAATTTCTCACATTTTTCGGTATTGGAGGTAGTCACTTTTTTGAAAAGACCATCACTTACCACCCGCACTTGATCATTTAATATTGAATTCACACTACATGGTCTTGGACGCTCAACCCAATTTTTAATAAGCGTTGCAAATAAGTCAGTTAATCCGACCAACGCTACAAGGAATACACCAACAACAAAGGCTGTTTTAAAATTCGATTTATACCATATAAGTAGCATTAAAATTCCAAAAAAAGGAATTGCTACAAACTTATCGGTTAAAAAAATCCAGATAAAATCTAAGGGTTCGGTTCCCAGCTGATTAAACCATAAAAATAATTCTTTATCAAGAGATTTCATAAGTCTCAGTTTTCATTAGTATAGCGTTCAACCTCACGGTCGTAAAATTCTGAAGCCTCTTTAATTAAATTTTCGGTTTCTTCTTTTAGGTCTTCTTTTTCAGCAGGATTGATATCTTCCCAAAATTGAAGGTCATCTGTACTTAAATCGATGATAAATCGCGGATATTCTGTATGAATAACAAATATGGAATCTTGAAAATCGGTATTATCGCCTAATAAAAATCGTGGTAACTTCATAAAATATATGCTTCAGAATAATTAAATAATCTTCAAATTTATAGTTTTTGTGTGGATTGAATGATACTTTTTTTAGATAAAAATTCAAACCTAAAATAGAGCATGATTGCGGAACAAGTAAGACCTGCGAGCAAGCCAAACCAAATACCCATACTGGAAAAGTTTTCTTCTTTCCCTAAAAAATAAGAGATAGGAAAGCCTATCAACCAGTAGGCTATAAAACAAATTAAGGTAGGGACTTTTACATCTTGCATTCCACGTAGCGCCCCTAAAATAGCTACTTGAAGACCATCACTTAACTGAAATATGGCCGCTACAATAAGCAACTTACTGGCAATTTGAGTAACCTCAACATTATCAATATACAGTGTTGGTAAAAATGATTTAAGCAATATATAACCTAAAGCAAAAACCGACATGATCAAAAATACTTGAACAAAAATAGATTGTGCTAT
Organism: Flavobacteriaceae bacterium; assembly: GCA_003564185.1. Classification (GTDB taxonomy): domain Bacteria; phylum Bacteroidota; class Bacteroidia; order Flavobacteriales; family Flavobacteriaceae; genus Psychroflexus. The sequence goes on along the minus strand of PXFS01000022.1, from coordinate 19,756 downwards.
TCTTCTCAAATTGATAAAATCTTTTTTTCCTTTTTGATTACCCACCCTAATGGTGGCTGTTACGCCTAAGCCTACTGCTATCATAAAGGTCATTGAAGCTAGGTTTAAGCCAATTTGATTAGCTGCCTGAGCATTGGTTCCCAAAGTTCCTGCTAACAATACGGTTGCCGTAAAAATACCGCCTTCAAATAACATTTGTAATGCCGTTGGAAACCCTAAACTAAATAATCGTTTGAAAATTAATTTTTGAAGTGACTTTTTCATTAAGACAAAAAAAGGCTTCAACTTCGGGCGTTTTTTTAAAATGTAAAATAAAAAAACAAGCATAAACACACGTGAAATTAATGTACCTATTGCTGCTCCTTCTAGCTCTAATCTAGGAAAAATCCAAATACCATATATTAGTAAGTAATTAAAAATCACATTGATGATATTGGCAACAATAGTTGCATACATGGCATATTTGGTGAGTGAAAGTCCATCTGCAAACTGTTTGAAACCCTGAAAAAACATAAGAGGAATCATAGAGGCTGCAATAATATTTAAATAAGGTATAGCTAAATCAACTACTTCTTCAGGTTGGTCTAAGTGGTATAATATGGGCTTTATTGCTAAAAGAAGTCCGAACAATAAAACCCCTAAAACAGCACACATGATCAAGCCGTGCTGAAAAACTTGACGGCCTTTTGTATAGTCTTCTTCTCCATCTGCTTCAGCAATTAAAGGAGTAATAGCAAAAGAAAAGCCTATTCCTAAAAACAATGCAAAATAGACTACAGTATTTCCTAGAGAAACTGCGGCTAGGGGAGCAGGGCCTAATTTACCAATCATTACATTGTCCACAAACCCAACTAGTACATGCCCTAACTGACCCAACATAACAGGGAAAGCAATAGATAAGTTTTTAGGGAATTCTTTAAAATAAGCCTGCATACTAAAAAAATCAGTTTGCAAATGTAGGGAGTTTTTTAGAATAATGATTCCTTTCTAAATGATGAATCAGTTAAATAAATGCAGTCTTATTAGTAGGCATGTTTAGACTAGTTTCAAATTAGCTAAATGAATTGCAAGTTTAAAATATTACGTACTTTTGCTACACTAAATTTATCTTATTGTTTGCTATTTTAGACATAGAATCTACTGGGGGGAAATACAACGAAGAGGGAATTACTGAAATTGCTATCTTTAAATTTGATGGTGAAGAAATAGTTGATCAATTTAGTAGTTTAATTAATCCAGAGCGAAAAATTCAATCTTTTGTGGTTGGCTTAACTGGTATTAACCAAGACATGCTTAGAACAGCTCCTAAATTTTATCAGGTGGCTAAACGCATTATAGAAATTACAGAAGATTGTATATTGATTGCCCATAATGCCAAATTTGACTACCGGATTTTACGGACTGAATTCAAGCGTTTAGGCTATGACTACAAACGAAAATCAATTTGTACAGTTGAGTTGTCAAAAAAATTACTACCCGACGAAGATTCGTATTCTTTAGGCAAGCTCACCAAAAGTTTAGGAATTCCTGTGAGTAAAAGACACCGAGCTTCTGGAGATGCTAAAGCTACCGTAGAGTTGTTTAAACTTTTGCTTCAAAAAGATTCACACAAAAATATAGTTGCTGAAAGCCAACGTTTACATCCTGTCAAATCAAAAGATAAAAAATTAATACGATTAATTGAGGAAATCCCATCTAAAACAGGAGTGTATTACTTTTTTGATGAAACAGGGAAAGTAATTTACGTGGGTAAAAGTAAGAATATGAAAAAAAGAGCCAGTCAACACTTTACCAGTGATCGGCCAAAGGCTAAAGAGATACAAAAGGAAGTTGCTTCCGTAAGCTTTGATGTTACAGGAAATGAAGTTTTAGCCTTACTCAAAGAAAATCAAGAAATTAAAGATATACAACCAAAATATAACCGCGCCTTAAAAGCAAAAAATTACACCCATGTACTTTTTGAAAAAGTAACTAATGATGGTTATATTGAATTTAAAATAGGCTCTGCCAAGCAAAAAGGAGTTCCACTTACTACATTTACCAATTTACAACAGGCTAAAAGCTTAATGAGCAAATTTGTTGAAGAGTTTGAGTTATGCCAAAAACTTTGTGGTTTACATAAAACGAAAGGCGCTTGTTTTAATTATACGATAAAAGCTTGTAAAGGGGCTTGTGTTCAAGATGAAAGTCCAGAAGATTACAATCAAAGAGCTAAACTTTTAATTGACCGCTTAAGCTTTCAAAATAAAAGTTTTTTGGTCGTTGATCAAGGCAGAAAAGTTGGTGAAAAGTCAATTTTACTTATTGAAAATGGAGAATTTAAAGGTTTTGGGTATGTAGCCCTCAACCATCAATTAAAAGAACTAAAGCGCATCAAATCTTTAATTACTCCTATGGACGACAATCCAAATGCAAGACATATTGTATCTTCGTATTTGAGAAAGAAAAATAATCACTTTAAGATTAAGGAATTACCCGAATAAATGAAAAATCATTGTTGTGTGTCAAAATTTGCAGATAGAGAATGAAATCTAAAGAAGAATTTATTCAGTTTTTAGAGCGATTTGCTTTCTTAATGAGCCTTTTCGGCTTATTGGGCATCATTTCTGATTTTGGTTTTGAACAAGCTCCACGAATTATTTCACTTTTAGCCTTGTTTTACATAAGCGTATTAATTGTCAATATCTTTGCTACTATTGGCAGGTATTTTCACCCTGAAAAGCGCAAACGAAAGAAAGCTATTATTTTTGACACTCTGGCTCTAATTTTTTCAATTTGGGTAATCTATCATCATTTTGAACAGGTTGAAAATTACAACTTCTTTGCTGTTTTTTACGATGATATTTGGTTGAGAGTGGCAGTTGTTTTAACCTTTATAAGAGATTTTTCGGAACTTCGATTCAACTATAAAACTTCTTTTTTAATTCCTGCACAACTTTTTATATCTAGTTTTATATTAATTATATTGGTTGGCTCTATTTTGCTCATGTTACCTACTGCCACTCATGACGGCATTAGCTTTATTGATGCTCTTTTTACGGCTACTTCTGCAGTTTGTGTAACAGGATTAATTGTGGTTGATACAGCCACATATTTTACTGAAATAGGTCAGTCAATTATCATGGTTTTAATTCAGCTTGGTGGTTTAGGAATTTTAACTTTTGCCAGTTATTTTAGTTACTTTTTTAAAGGGAATGACACTTACCAAAATCAAATGGTACTTACCGATGTCACCTCTTCAAATAAGATTGGAGAAGTCTTTTCAACCCTCAAAAACATTTTGCTCATTACCTTTATTATTGAAGGATTTTCTGCAGTGCTAATTTTTTCTAGCATTGATCCTTCAGATTTCAGCTCCATTTCTGAGCAAATTTTCTTTTCCATTTTTCATGCTATATCAGCCTTTTGTAACGCAGGCTTTTCAACCTTATCAAATAGCATTTACGAAGTAGAATTTAGATATAATTACGCTTTTCAACTCATTGTAGCGCTTACATTTATAATTGGCGGGCTAGGTTTCCCAATTGTGTCTAATATATATGGTTATTCAAAATATTTAGGAGTGAGATTATTTTCAAAATTTAAATCGAAAGAGTACTTCAAACCTTGGGTTCTAAACTTAAACAGTAGAATTACACTCATTACTACATTTACTATATCTAGTATAGGTTTTATCTTATTTTACTTGATGGAAGCTGGTAATACATTAGCGGAGCACAGTAGATTTGGTAAGGTTGTAGTTTCTTTTTTTAATGCCACTACTCCTAGAACAGCAGGTTTCAACTCGATTGATTTTAGTAGCTTAAATTTTTCAACCATAATGCTCATTTTTTTACTAATGTGGATTGGTGCTTCACCAGCTTCTACCGGAGGAGGAATTAAAACGAGTACCTTTACTATTGCGACTTTAAATATTTTCAGCATGGCTAGAGGAAAAAATAAAATTGAAATCTTCAGAAGAGAAATTGCTGATATTTCTGTGAGAAGAGCATTTGCTATTATATCCTTATCGCTTATTGCTATAGGATTTAGCGTAATTTTACTCTCAATAACTGATAGTGAAAAAGATTTATTAAGTATTGCTTTTGAATGTTTTTCAGCCTACAGTACAGTTGGTTTAAGTCTAGGTATTACAGGTGAATTGAGTGAACTAGGTAAATTAATTGTTACTGTTTTAATGTTTGTTGGTAGAGTTACTTTACTTACTGTAATTATTGCTTTTTTCAAGAAAGTAAAAGAAATAAATTACCGTTATCCTTCCGAGGAAATTACAATGAATTAAGTTTACCATAACTTTTTAAACGGAAACTGGAGAAAACATAATAAATTAAAATAACGATGAAACACGCACTTACAAAGCTTCTATATCCAAAAGAATGATGAGACGTGTCGCATCTGACCACTGAAAAACAATTAAAGATAAACAAATGAAAGTAATTATTATAGGGCTTGGGAATTTTGGTTCTTCTTTAGGTGAAAAACTCACCAATAAAGGAAACGAAGTGATTGGTATTGATAACAGTATGAATAAAGTGGAGCTGTTCAAAGAAAAAATTTCGCATACTATCTGTTTAGATTCTACAGATGAAGTGGCTGTTTCTGGTCTTCCCTTAAAAGAGACCGATATGGTTATTGTAGCTATTGGTGAAGACCAAGGTTCTAATGTAATGACTACCGCACTTTTCAAAAACCTTAAAGTAAAAAGGTTGATTAGTAGAGCAATTAATCCGCTTCATGAGAAGGTACTGCAAGCCATTGGCGTTGATGAAATTGTTCACCCGGAAGAAGAAACTGCAGAGCGCTGGGCAAAAAAATTGTGTATTAAAAATGTAATTGATTCGTTTGAGTTGGATGACGATCATAGTATTATAGAGGTAAAAACTCCAGAAAAATACATCGGGAAAAAAGTTAGGGAAATCGATTTAAAAAAGAAATACAACATTTTGATATTAACCACTATCAAGAAAAAAGAGTCAAAAAGTCTCTTAGGAAATTCAAAAGTAGAAAATATTGTTCAAGGGGTAGCTAGCGCAGATACGGTAATAGCTCAAGATGATGTACTTGTGTTATATTCTAGTAATAAAGACTTAGAAAGCTTTCTAGAAAAATAGTATGCCTGAAAAGAAACTCATTTGTGTTTTAGGTCCAACGGCTATTGGAAAAACTAGCCTAGGAATTACTCTTGCTAATCATTTTGACACCGAAATTATTTCTGCAGATTCCAGGCAATTTTACAAAGAAATGAAAATTGGCACGGCTGTACCTTTAAAAGAAGAGTTACAACAAGCTCCACATCATTTTATTCAACACATAAGTATTCATGATGACTATAATGTAGGCCAATTTGAAGAAGATGCGCTAAATAAATTAGAGGAGCTTTTCCAAAATCATGATGTAGTTATTGCTGTTGGTGGTAGTGGATTGTATGTAAAAGCATTGGTAGATGGATTAGATAAATTTCCATCAGTTCCTAAAGGAATAAGAATGGAACTTAACAAATTACACGAACAAATGGGAATTCAAGCGCTTCAGAAAGAATTACAAAAAGTTGATCCTGAATATTATGCCCAAATCAATACCGAAAATCCACACCGAATTATTAGGGCTTTAGAAGTGTATAGAGCTTCTGGACAAAAATTTTCTAGTTTTTTAGGTCAGGCAAAAGCCATGCGAAAATTTAAGACTGTAAAAATTGGTTTATTGGCTGAACGAGAAATTATCTATCAACGCATTGAGCAACGTGTGGACCAAATGATGGATGATGGTCTTCTAGAAGAAGCCAAAAAATTACACCCCTATAAAGATTTAAACGCTTTAAATACGGTAGGCTACAAAGAACTATTCAACTATTTTTCTGGTGAATGGTCTAAAGAATTCGCTATTTCAGAAATTAAGAAGAACACACGCAGATTTGCCAAAAGACAACTTACTTGGTTCAAAAATCAAGAGCAAATTGAATGGTTTGATTATTCTTTGAATAATGAAATGATTGTAAAAGAAGTTGAAAAATTAGTAGCAAAGTAAATTCACAAGCTAGAAAATAAACTTCTAGCTTGCGAAGCTATTACTTTGGAACTGAGAATTTAGCATACTGATTTGAAGATTAAATCAATATTTTTAAGCATTGTTTTTTTCTGAATCTTTAACCACCAAGCGGAATCCTTCTCCGTGGATATTTAAGATTTCAACAGAATCGTCAATTTTTAAATATTTTCTCAGTTTAGCAATATAAACATCCATACTTCTTGAGGTGAAGTAATTGTCATCTCGCCATATTTTTGTCAATGCCAATTCTCTTGGCATTAAATCATTTTCATGCAAAGCTAATAAGCGTAACAATTCGTTCTCTTTTGGAGAAAGTTTAATAGGCTCATCCTCTTTAAAGGTCAAGAATCTCAACTTAGAATTTAAGTGGAAGTTTCCAATATTGAATTCAAATTGCTTGCTATCAGCTAAGCTATCAGATGATTTACGTTGCATAATAGCTTTGATTTTCATCAAAAGCACCTCACTATCAAAAGGTTTATTTAGATAATCATCTGCTCCTACCTTATAGCCTTTTAGTACATCTTCTTTCATAGCTTTAGCTGTCAAAAAGATAATGGGTACATCCTCATTTTTCTCTCTGATTTCTTTGGCTAGGGTAAAACCATCTTTGTAGGGCATCATCACATCCAAAATACAAAGATCAAAATCTCCTTTTTTGAATTTTTCATAGCCTTCCATTCCATTTTTAGCATGCGTTACATCGTAATCATTCATGCTTAAATAATCTTTTAAGACAACTCCAAAATTTGGATCATCTTCAACTAACAAAATCTTTTTTTCTTCAGTTTCCATAGTGTTTATGATATTAAAGGTAATTTAATTATAAAAGAGCTCCCTACTCCTTTTTCGCTTTCCACAGTAATTTCTCCGTGGTGATTTTCTATTATTTTTTTTACATAAGTAAGGCCTAAACCATGTCCTTTTACATTGTGAACGTCTCCTGTATGTTCTCTATAGAATTTTTCAAAAATTCTTTTTTGAACTTGTTTACTCATTCCCGCCCCCTGATCTTTAATGGTACAAACAATGTAATTTCTAACATTTTCTGTATAAATGTCTATTTTAGGTTCACCGGGTGAATATTTTATAGCATTATCTAAAATGTTCACGATAACGTTTGTAAAATGAGATTGGTTTGCCAAGAAAGAGCATTTTTTTGCTTCAAAATGGGTTTTGATGTAGCCATTCCTATTTTGAACAATTAAATCTACATGGGTTATGGCTTGATCAATAAGCTCATGAAGCTTTGTGCGCTCTTTATCAATATCTAATTCATTTCGCTCTAGTTTAGATATACGTAAAATATTTTCTACTTGAGCGTGCATTCTTTTATTCTCAGTTCTTATCATTTCAAGGTATCGCTTCAATCTTTCTTCGTCTGGCTTTTGCTTAAATTTGGTAAGCGAATCTAAAGCCAAATTAATAGTAGCAATTGGCGTTTTAAATTCGTGCGTCATGTTATTGATAAAATCCGTTTTAATTTCAGCAATTTGACGCTGCTTGAATATTTGACTAACTGCAGAAGAAAATGCGAGTATAATAACAAATGTAAAAATGATAGATAAAAAAGCTAATTTTGATATGTCTCCAATAATATGTTTGTTTTTATCTGTGTAATTGATAAATAATTGATATTCAGAATTTGTAATTGGATTTCTAAACAGAGGTACTCCATAAGTAGTTGGAGAGTTTAATTTAAAATTATCGGTTTGAATTTTAGTTGCTAAATTGTTACTGTAGATGGCAAATTCAAAATTTGAGCTTAAATTTCGCTCAACTAACTGATTTTCTATAAGTTCTTTTAATTCTTGTTGACTAACTCTTTGATGAATTGGGATTGTACTAGCTTTCTCACGAATAACATCCATCATCAAAAAACGCTCATCCTCTGCTAAATTTTGTATTTTTTCAAAACGTTGCGTTGCTGATAAATTCTCTCCATCTTTACCATCACTTCTCACCAAACGAGTTACTTTCTTATTGACAAATTTTTTAAACTCTAAGCTATCAGTATCATCTAATATAAATGGTGATGCTAATTTATAATCCTCTTGTAGTAAAGTATTGGTATAAACAAAATACTCACTATCCTCATCTTCTTTTTTAAATTGGAAAAGTTCTGAAAGTTGCGAAGACAAGGGTTGTGTTTTGTCAGCTATCGCTGCAAATTCAAAATAATAATGTTCTAATTCGTTTTTTTCTAGCTGTTGAGATACATCTATAAGTACCTGTTTTGCCATTATTGAAAATTGTTCTTCTGAGTTATCAACAGCATCTTTGATCCATAAACCTTGTACTGTAATTATTCCAACTAATGAAATACTCATTAAAACAACCAAAATTTTGAAAAGCCTTGTATTCATGCTCCAAATATATGTTTGGGCATTTTAACATTTAAGTGTTTAAGAAAATATTAACTAGGCTTTTTTATAAATAAATCAATTATTTTTTAATGAATTATGAATAAATTGAACATCTTCTTTTAATTTAATTAAATTTTTATTTTTAATAATAAAGTCTGCATAATTTTTCTTCTTATCATCAGTCCATTGGCTATCCATTCTTTGTTTAATTTGTTCAACTGTGATTGAATCTCTTTGCTTGATTCTTTTAATTCTTTCTTTTTTTGGAGCAGTAACTAATATAATTTTATCAAAATCTTCAACTCTATCTTTTTCAATTAAAATTGCTGCCTCATATATTATATAAGGAGCGTTTTGCTTTTTATACCAAGATTCAAAATAATTTTGAACTTCTGGATGAACTAATTGATTGAGTGAATCTAACAAGGACTGATCTTTAAAAACTTTTTTGCTTATGTAATTTCTATTCAATTTTCCATCTTTGTATGAACGCTCACCAAATAGACTTATAATTTTTTGTTTCAATGCAAGATTTTCATTCATTAACTTTTTTGCTTCAACATCTGCTATAAAAACAGGAATTCCTAACTCTTTAAAAAAGTTTACCGCAGTTGTTTTACCACTACCAATCCCTCCTGTTATACCTATACGTTTTGGTTTTTTATTCATCTTTAATCAACTAAAAGGTATTCAATTTTTTGAGGTAAAATTTTTGGATTCATTACTCGATCATGAGATTTCAGTAATTTTGGCAAAAGTACTCCTAGCTCCTCAATACGCTGATTATAGTCAATTTCTACATCAAAATCTCCAGCGTTTATTTCTTCATAAAGATCTTTAGGAACATGAAACACTATTTTAATTTGATCAGGCATGGTCTTTATTTTAAATTGATTTGGCAAATTACTAATTTGTACCGGTACTGAAATCTCCTTTTCTGTCATTTCTTCTACTTTAATCTGATAAGTTAAAATATCATCTGATAATTTTACGAAGTCTGGAGCTGGATTTTTAAGCTTTACCTCTCCTTCTTCATCTACAGACAAGTCGTCAAATTGTAGGCGACTCACGTGTATTTTTTGCAAAGTGTCTAAAATAAAATTAGGGGCTGACACCTCTACTTCTTTTTTATTATACCTAATTCCGTCTAGACTATTGAATCCATTTTTAAAATTTATGTGATCATTAAAAACTAGAGGTAAAATTTTACTTTTTTGGGTTTCTACTGGTATTTTTGAAGGCGAAAACCCAGCAACAACAGAAGAAGTTGTAGAGAATAATTTTTCTAGTTCAGCTAGCAATACATCATCATCAAGAATTATATGATTGTCTTTTATATTTTTGCTATCATCAACTTTATAAGTAAAATACAAATCTCTAGTCACATATTTTAATAGCTGAAAACCTGACATTTCAACATCTACTTTTAATTCTACGTTGTCTACTTCAACTGCTGCTGGAAGATCTTGCAATTGAATCTCTACTAAAAATTGATGGCTATATATTTTACTTAGTTGTAAAACCAACCATATTAGTGATGTGAATACAAGAAAGAATACAATAATTCTCCAATTGACTTTACCTCTAGATTTTCTCATTTTATCCGCTATTACTCAAAAAACAATTCAGAAAATTGTTCTTTTTCTTCAACTTGTAATATATGGATATAATAGTAGCTTTCCAAAAAGGCTGTTCCATAGACATACAGCTGAATAAAGGAAGTGGCTATCACATAAAGAGAAAGCAATAAGGACTTATACAACATAAAAGATTGCACAAATAGAATTGTAAAGTAAGCTATAAAAAGAAAAAACAGAAACTTGGACTGGAATAAAAACAATACGATACTCAATACCAGTATGAATACAAATAAGCTTGGGAGGAAGTAAGTAGCTTTTTTTGATTCAGGATGCCACTTCATTAAAATAGGTCTTACTAGTCCAAATTTCCTGATTTGTTGTTGAAACTTTCTGAGATTGATTCTTCTTTTGTGAAACACGTAAGCATTTGGATTAAAAGCCGATTTAAACCCAAGTTTATGAAGCCTAAAAGAAAGATCTGGATCTTCTCCTGGATGAATTTTACCAAAGCCTTTTGAAGCTTGAAAAGCTTCAGCTGAAATACCCATATTAAAGCTTCTTGGTTCAAAAGCTGAAATGCTTTTCTTATTTCCTCTTATCCCGCCAGTAGTTAAAAAAGAAGTCATACTAAAATCAATTGCCTTTTGAATAGTAGAAAAATCTTCTTTACACCGGTCTGCTCCTCCCCAAAAATCAACACTTTGATTCTTTTTTAAAAATTCCGCTACAGCTTTTAAGTAATGTATGGGCAAAGTAACATCCGAATCTAAAATAATAAATTGATTTCCTTTAGCTTTTGACATACCAAAATTTCGAGAAGAGCCAGGACCTGAATTCGATTTAAAATAATATCTTACAGGAAGATATTCTTCCCATTTTTCACATACCACATCAGCTTTCTTAGAAGAGCCATCTTCAATAATCAAAACTTCATAAGAAATGTTTTTTTTATACATTTCATAAATACTACTAAGTAATGCGTCAACTTCATCTGGTCGATTATAAACAGGAATAATAAAAGAAAAAAAAACTGACATTAACTATTCAAAATATTAATTGCTCTAAGAAAATATTATTTGCACAAGTTTATTAAAAATAAAAAAGCAAACCTAATTTTTTGTTTTGCCATATATCTATAAAGTATATATTTGTAAATTACTAATTTAGGCATAAACTACAAATATACATGAAGAGATTTTTCTTCTTATCTACCATATTATTGATTGTATTAGCATCTTCTTGTATAAGCACTAAGCGACTTACATATCTTCAACAAGAAAAGGATGAGGAAGTGACCGATAGTCTTATTGCGTTATCACATATAAAAAAGCCTTATCGAGTTCAAACCAACGACCTATTAAGTATTCGAGTAAAAGCACTAGATCAAGAGCTTGTAGGAATGTTTAATCCTATAGACGATTCAAACGTGAGTGCAACTACAGAGGAAAAAGCATATTTTGATGGATACCGTGTAGACCAACGTGGTGAGATTAAAATTCCAACTCTAGGAAATGTGAAGGTTATTGGAATGACACTTGAAGAAATTGAAGAACTGATCAAAGAAAAACTCTATCAAAATTATTTTACAAGTAAAGCAAACTTGTTTGTTACAGTAAAGTTACCTGGTATACGATACACAACTATTGGTGAAATTGGAAATACAGGAGGTCAAGTTTTTTATAAAGAAGATGTTTCTATCATGGAAGCTATTGCTAATTCTGGTGATATTTTAATGACAGGTGATCGTAGAAATGTAACTATAATTAGGCAATATCCCGAAGGCAAAAGAATTCATCATATTGATTTAACTAAAATTGATGCAATTAACTCTCCTTTTTATTATATTCAACCAAACGATTTAATTATAATTAATCCACTTCCACAAAAATCCTATGGCATAGGAACAGAAGGTTTTGGTACTATAACAACCATACTTGGAATTTTGACAACTATAACGATAATATCGATTAGATTTAATAGATAATGCAAGAAGAAGAATTTGAAATTAGTGATATTTCTGGAAGCTTTGACTTCAAGGGCTTTTTATTCAAAATATTAAGCTACTGGTGGTTATTTATTTTAAGTATTGGTATTGGAATAGGTATAGCTTATTATATTAGTGTTAGGAAGCTTCCTATTTATGAATTAAATAGTCTAGTTTCTGTAAAAGAAAAGACCAATCCATTATTTACGGCCAATACAAGTTTGACTTTTCAATGGGGTGGGGCATCAAATAAAGTGAATCAAACCATTATTGTTTTAGGCACAAGGACTCACAACGAGAAAGTAGTTAAAAAACTTGAATTTTATATTGATTATTTAGCTGAAGGAGAATATCAGAGAATTGACGCCTATGGAAATACTCCCTTTGTAGTTAAACAGTCTCCTAATTCATATCAAATCCATAATCGACTTATACACGTTGTTCCAATTAGTGAACATCACTTTGAATTAAAATTTAAACTAAGTGAAGAAGAATTAGAAAAAGACTCAATAAACGTAAATTATTTCAATTATTTTACAGAGGATCAAATAGTTCAAAAAATACCAGCTCAAGAATTTTCAAAAACATACCATTATGGAGAAAAAATAAATACTTTTTTCTTCAATGGGAGCCTTGAAAAAACAAATGTTTCAGGGAAAATTAATGAACCATATTATTTTAAATTTTCTGATCTTTATGGAAAAGTTGGAAGTTACAGAAAATTGAATGTTGATATTGAAAAAGGAAGTTCAGTTCTCAAGCTAAGCTTAAGAGGAGGCAACAAAAATAGAATCGTAGACTACTTAAATGGTACTATTAATGTACTACAAGAAGACATGCTTGATAGTAAAAATTTGTATGCTACAAACACCATTAAATTCATAGATAGTCTTCTAGTTGACCGGAGTGATGAACTAAATAGAGTTCAACAAGAATTGGATAGCTTTAAAGAAAATAATCAAATTTTTGATTTAGATGCTGAAAGTACTTATTTAAGAGAACGCTTAACCTCACTAGACACTGAGGAAAGAGAAATCAATAAACAAATTAATTATTACGAAATTTTAGAGGATTATCTTAAAAATAGAAATGATTATTCAGAATTACCAGCTCCAACTATTTTTGGAATCACTGAAGCTAGTATCTCAACTTCCGTTGGAAAAATTGTTGAATTAGCAGAACAACGCTCAAGGTACTCCTACACACTTCAAGAGGGAGCAACTGATTTAGATAAAATTGATAGAGAAATAGATGCATCAAAAAATGTACTGCTAGAAAATATTGCTTCAACAAAAAGAATTTTAAACAGAGAAATTGATTATGTACAAAATGAAATTCGAAATATTGAAAAAGATGTAAAAAAGTTACCGCAAGAACAACAGGAACTTTTGAAGATAGAACGCAGATTTGAATTATCACAAGAAACCTACAATCAATTCCTTATAAAAAGAAATGAAGCAAAATTAATCAAAGCGGCAAATGTTAGTGATGTTGAAATATTAGATGCTGCTAAAGATATTGGTGGGGGTAAAATTGGTCCTAATAATCAATTAAATTACGTAATGGCAGTAATTATAGGAGGTGGTATTCCCTTTCTATTCGTATTTTTATTAGCTATTTTAGATAATAAAGTGAATAATCCTAAGGATATAGAAACTAAATCTGATATACCAATTATTGGAGTTATTGGTAAAAGCAAACTTAAAAGCAACTTAGCTGTATTCAAGAAAACAAGAGGTGCTGTAGCGGAGAGCTTTAGAGGTATTAGGACAAGCTTACAGTTTTCTTTTAAAAATAAAGATGTAAAATCACCTAAAGTAATTTTATGTACCTCAACGGTTTCGGGTGAAGGAAAGACGTTTACTTCTATTAACTTAGCTTCTGTTTTTTCATTAAGTAATAAAAAAACAATATTAGTCGGTCTAGATCTTAGAAAACCAAAAATTTTTGATGATTTTGGCATTACCAATAAACTTGGTATAGTAAACTATTTAATAGGTCATAATACTTTAGATGAGGTAACTCAGTTTTCTGGTCACAAAAATCTAGACATAATTACATCAGGACCAATACCACCAAATCCTTCTGAATTGTTGATGGATGATAAAATGGATGAACTGATTACAGAACTTAAGAAAAAATACGATTACATCGTCTTAGATACTCCACCCATTGGTTTGGTTTCAGATGCGTTAAATCTTATTAAATATGTTGATGCGTCACTCTATTTAGTAAGACAGAATTACACGAAGAAAGCAATGATTAATGTAATTAACGAAAAATACCGAAGCGGCGAAGTAGTAAATATCAACTTCGTTATGAATTATTTTGAACAAAAAGCAAAATATGGTTATGGTTATGGATATGGCTACGGTTATGGGTATGGTAAATATGGAGAATCCTATTTAGACTCTCCTAAAAAAAATAATCTTTTAAAGCGAATTGTTAATAAACTATTCAAACGCAAATAATCAATTAATGAATAAAGAACAAAAAATTGCCGTTATTGGACTTGGCTACGTTGGCTTACCCCTAGCTGTAGCTTTTGCAGAAAAATATCAAGTGATAGGCTTTGACATTAACTCAGAGCGGGTAAAAGAACTTAAAGAAGGTCACGATCACACATTAGAAGTTAATGATAATGACCTTCAAAATGCACTTGGAATAAAGGAAAATGGATTTGGTTTAGAAATTACAGATCAAGTTGATGACTTGGATAGCTACAACTTCTTTGTAGTTACTGTACCTACTCCAACTGATAAAAATAGACAGCCTGTATTAACTCCACTTATTAAAGCAAGTGAAACCATAAGCAAAGTTCTCAAAAAAGACGATATAGTAGTGTATGAATCTACTGTATATCCGGGAGTCACTGAAGACGAATGTGTTCCTGTGCTTGAAAAAGGCTCTGGACTTAAAATGAATCAAGATTTTTATGTAGGTTATTCTCCTGAGCGAATTAACCCGGGAGATAAAAAACATACTGTTACTAAAATTTTAAAAGTAACTGCAGGAAGTACTCCAGAATCAGCTAAATTAATTGACGATGTTTACGCTTCAGTTATCACAGCAGGAACTCATCTTGCCCCAAGCATTAAAGTAGCTGAAGCTGCAAAAGTTATCGAAAATTCACAACGAGATATCAATATTGCTTTTGTTAATGAATTAGCTAAAATCTTTAGACTTTTAGATATTGATACTGATGCTGTACTAGAAGCCGCCGCAACCAAATGGAATTTCATCAAATATACCCCAGGTCTTGTTGGTGGACACTGTATTGGAGTAGATCCTTATTATTTAGCACAAAAAGCCCTTGAAGTTGGTTATAACCCAGAAATCATACTTTCTGGAAGAAGAATGAATGACGGAATGGGCAAATATGTAGCTAATGAAGTGATAAAACTTATGCTCAACAAAGAAGCTAAAGTTAAAAATGGTAATGCGCTTGTCTTAGGAATTACCTTTAAAGAAAATTGCCCCGACACAAGAAACACTAAAGCTATTGATGTAATCAATGAGCTCAAATCCTACAACATGAATGTGGATGTGCTGGATCCCTGGGCAAATCCTAAAGAGGTAAAAGAATTATTTGGTATTGACTTAATTGAAAAGTGTGATCACCTCAACAAAAAATATAATGCCATTGTTTTAGCGGTATCACATAACGAGTTCTTAAGTATAGATTTCTCAAAAATAAAAGCCGATGATGCTGTTGTTTTTGATGTGAAATCATTCCTTCCAACTGATGTTATTGACGGTCGCCTATAACTAAGTCATTTAGATAAATATATTATTCAAAGTCGCTTTAATAAAATTAAAGCGACTTTTCATTTTTTTAACTCGCTTTGTAACAATTGTAACACTCACAACTATAAGAATTACTTATATTTGGATTCAATAAAAAATGTTTTTAACTATGGAAAAAGAAAATATTAGTAACGAAGAAAAAGAAGTTTACACCATGCCAAGAATTGGTGACGATGCACCAAATTTTAAAGCAGTAACCACCAAAGGAAATATTGAACTAAATGACTATGCGAAGGACAAGTGGATAGTTATGTTCTCTCACCCAGCTGATTTTACGCCGGTGTGTACTACTGAAATGAGTGGATTTGCAGAACGTAAAGATGAGTTTACTGCATTAAATACAGAATTAATTGGTTTGAGTATTGATTCTATACACTCACATATTGGATGGGTGGATAGCGTTAAGCAAAATACAGGAGTGTATTTAGACTTTCCAATTATCGCTGACATTGATATGAAAGTATCTAAACTTTATGGAATGTTACAGCCTAATGAAAGTGAAACAGCGGCTGTTAGAGCAGTATTCTTCATTGACCCAAAAAAGAAAATTAGATTAATTATGTACTACCCGTTAAATATTGGTAGAAACATGGATGAAATCTTAAGAGCATTAGAAGCACTACAATTTTCAGATGAAAATGGGGTAGCATGTCCGTTAGATTGGAAAAAAGGAGAAAAAGCAATTGTGCCACCACCAAAGAATTTGGAAGAGTATGAAAATCGTTTAGCCGATGACAGCCTTGAAAAAACTACTTGGTATTTAGCTAAGAAAGACGTGAAATAGAATTTCATTTTAAGTTGTTTTAAAAATCGCTCATTATATTTGAGCGATTTTTTTTGGCTGTAACATTAGTTACATCCCGTAAAGTTCAATACCTTTATTTTTGAATCAAATTCACTTGAAACATACTTGAAGATGAAAATTAATGCCTTACTTATTGCTGTAATATCGTTAAGCCTTTTTGCCTGTAAAAAAAACAATAACACATCTTACGAAGATTCTTCAGAGGTTGTTGAATTAACTTCTCAAGAGTTGGCAGAAAAAGGTAAAAAAACCATGGAGAATAAATGTTATTTATGCCATAATCCTTCCTCTTCAGAAAAAAACAGAGTTGGTCCACCAATGGCCGCTATTAAAGCTAGATATTTACAAGATGCTTCAACAAAAGAAGAATTTGTAAACAGTATCTGGCATTTTGTAGAAAAACCGACTAAAGATAAAGCAAAACTTAAAGGAGCTGTAAAACGCTTTGGTGTAATGCCTTATCAAAAATACAGTCAAGAAGAAATTGAGGCCATTGCTCATTTTATGTACGAGTATAAAATAGAAGAACCCGAATGGTTTGGTGAACATTGGGAAAAAAATCACGGAGGTGAATATGGACAAAAAGGTAAAGAATGGAATGCTGAAGAACAAGAAAAAGATTTAGCAAGTATAGGTTTAGAGTATGCCAAATCTACCAAAGCACAACTCAGAAAAAACCTTATGGGAGCCATGCAAAAGGAAGGGGTAATCCATGCCTTAGAGTTTTGTAATGTAAGGGCTATGCCACTAACCGATTCTATGGCAACGGTACATAATGCAAACATAAAACGAGTTTCAGATAGAAACAGAAATCCAGAAAATAAAGCTTCAGAAAAAGAAACCAAATACATTAAATCCTTCAATAAACAAATAAAAAATAGAGAAGAACCCTCCCCTATTGTTGAACAAAATGGAGATCAAACTAACTTTTACTATCCTATTGTAACTAATGATATGTGCTTAAAGTGCCATGGTGAAGTAGGCAAACAAATAGAACAAAAAACCTATGATAAAATTTTGAAATTTTATCCAGAAGATAAAGCTATTGGCTATGACGTGAATCAAGTAAGAGGAATTTGGAGTATTGAATTTGAAGAAAAGCAATAATTTAAAATGAAAACCTTAGGAATTATAGGAGGTACTTCTTATCACTCTACTTTATACTATTACAAAGAAATAAATCGAATTGTAAGTGAGCAAATAGGAAATAGTCAGAACCCCGAATTAATTATCTACAGCATCAATATAGATGTAATGAGAAGACAGGTTGGGGATGAAATAAACCAAAAGTATTTAGAAGTTGCTCAAAAGCTTGAAAATGCAGGCGCAGAAGCTATAATCATTGCTGCAAATACGCCACACATGGCAGTAGATTATGTACAGCCAAGAATCAACATTCCTTTTTTGCATATTGGCGATGCCACAGCACATAAAGCTAAAAATATAAATGCTCAGAAATTACTACTATTAGGTAACAAACCTACTATGATCAAAAGGTTTTTAAAGGAATACCTTTCACAGCAACATCATCTAGAAATTTTAATTCCCAATACAGAAGCTATAGAAAAGTCTCATTATTATGTTTCAAAAGAATTGACAAGGGGAATTTTTTCAGTAGAAGCAAAAGGTTTTTATAAGCAACTTATTAGCGAACACAAAACAAATATTGATGCGGTTGTATTGGGATGCACAGAGCTACCTATTTTACTTCAAAATGAAAATCTAACCGTCCCTACCCTTTCAACTACCGATTTGCATATTCAATCTGCTTCCAATTTCATTTTAGATAATTAAAAATTAAGGATTTAACAATCCAGTGTAACTCTTGTTACATATCAAACAAAACTTAGCCCTTATATTTGAGAAATTAATAAGATGCAAATTTTTGAATCCCATATTTAATTAAAATATTCAAGAAATTGTTCTGAGTAAAAAATAAAACAAATGAGGTCACAATTCGAAGTAGTAATTATTGGTGGAGGTACCGCAGGTATAATGACTGCTGCCCAATTACAGAAAAAAAATAAGCAGATAAAAATAGCTATAATAGATCCAGCCAGCAAACACTATTACCAACCTGCTTGGACGCTGGTAGGTGCTGGCACTTATGATTATGAGGATACAGCAAAACCTATGAAAGATTTAATTCCAAACGGAGTTACATGGATTAAAGATTTTGCGACTGAATTTAAACCAGAAAATAATGCCGTTGCAACTAAAGAAAACGGACTAATTGAATACAATTACTTAGTTGTAGCCCCTGGATTAGTGATGGAACCAAGTATGTTAGACGGTTTAGAAGATGCCTTAGATAAAGGAGTTGTTTGTAGTAATTACACAGATCCTAAACACACATGGGAAGTAATTAAAAATTTTAAAGGAGGGAATGCTATATTTACCCAACCTACTACCCCGATCAAATGTGGAGGAGCTCCTCAAAAAATTGCTTATTTGGCAGCCGATTATTTTAAGAAGAATAATGTAGATGCACGCGTAGTATTTGCAACGCCAGGATCTGTATTGTTTGGAGTGAAGCCAATTAGAGATACCCTAACCAGAGTAGTAGAAAGATACGGGATGCACTTCAAACCATTCTATGCACCTAAACACGTAGATGCCAAGAAAAAAATAATCACTTTTCAATATGTTGGGGATGATGAAAATCAATGTGTTACTAATGAATCTAAAGAAATTGGCGAAAAGATTTCAGGAGTTACCAATATTGAGGTTCCATTTGATATGTTGCATTTAGCACCACCACAAGCCGCTCCTAAATTTGTAAGAGAGTCAAGCTTAGTCAATGATGCGGGTTGGTTGGATGTGGACATCAACTCACTACAGCACAATTCGTATAAAAACGTTTTTGGCTTAGGTGATGTGGCAGGATTGCCAACGGCTAAAACAGGTGCTGCTATTCGTAAGCAAGTGCCCGTTGTAGTTGATAATCTCCATCAATTAATTAATGACAAAGAGGCTAAAAATAAATCTTACCAAGGCTATTCTTCTTGTCCGCTAGTTACTGGTTTTGGTAAAATGGCGTTGGCAGAATTTGATTATGAAGGTAATTTTACTCCAGACCCTAATTTGAAAAAAATGTTAGTTTTCAATTCTGCAAAAGAACACTGGAGATTATGGATGCTCAAAAAATACGGACTCCCCTACCTCTATT
>PXFS01000071.1 GCA_003564185.1 Flavobacteriaceae bacterium | reverse complement strand
TCAAAGCCCCAAGCAGGAGTTTCATAGACTTTAGAAACTTGTTTAATACTACCTAAACGTTCAAAAATCTGGTGGATAGATTGTTGCAAAAACAACTCCCTATTGCCCAAATTACTTCCTAATGAAATGAATACTTTAGTGTGATTTTCCAAGCTTTTGGTATTAATTGAACAGTTTAAAATTGAATGGTCAAAAATAAGAATAGTTCGTGTAGATGCTAATTTTTTAAACTTAAATTTTGGATAAAGCTGCCAATGCTAATACCCATACTTCCCTTGCCATTTTTCTTTTAAATCTTTAGCAATAGCTTGTTCGCGTTTGTTGTTTCCTGGTTGGAAAAAGATTTTACCTTCAATTTCTTTGGGAAGGAAATCAGCTTGCGTAAAATTGCCTTCGTAATTATGAGCATATTTATATTCCTTACCGTAATTCAAATCTTTCATTAATTTGGTAGGTGCGTTTCTAATGGACAAGGGAACACTTAAATCGCCTGAATTTCTAACCTCTTGCTGTGCCTCGTTAATGGCCATATAAGCAGCATTGCTTTTGGGTGAAGTAGCTAAATAAATACAACACTGACTCAAAATAATTCGCGATTCGGGATAACCAACAGTGTTGACGGCTTGAAAGGTATTATTTGCCATCACTAAAGCAGTAGGATTGGCCAATCCAATGTCTTCACTGGCTAAAATTAGCAATCTTCTGGCAATAAACTTCAAGTCTTCACCCCCTTCAATCATGCGTGCTAACCAATACACCGCTGCGTTGGGGTCGCTACCTCTAATGGATTTAATAAAAGCAGAAATAATATCGTAATGCTGTTCTCCTGTTTTATCATATTTGGCTGGTTTTTGCTGAATTTGCTGTTCTACCAAAGAGTTGGTAATTTCAATTTTTGATGAATTCTGACTTTGAATCAACAATTCAAAAATATTGAGTAATTTCCTTGCGTCGCCACCACTAAAACGCAATAAAGCATCGGTTTCTGTAAGTTGAATTTGCTTTTTCTGAAGTTGTGAATCAGTTTTCATAGCTCGTTCCAAAAGCTGAAGCAAGTCTGCTTTATCAAATTCCTTCAGTACATAAGTTTGGCATCGAGAAAGTAAAGCAGGGATTACTTCAAAACTCGGATTCTCTGTTGTAGCTCCAATTAAACAAACCCAGCCTTTTTCTACTGCACCCAGTAAAGAATCTTGTTGCGATTTACTAAATCGGTGAATTTCGTCAATAAATAAAATAGGAGTTCCTTGGCTAAACATGCCTCCAGACTGTTTGGCTTTTTCAATTACCTCTCTCACTTCCTTAACACCCGAGCTAATGGCGCTGAGGGTATAAAAAGTTCGTTTGCTTTCTTCGGCAATGAGTTGGGCTAAACTGGTTTTTCCTACCCCTGGTGGACCCCAAAAAATCATTGAGGGTAAGCCGCCTGAATTTAAGGCTTGTTGGATAGGGCCGTTTTTCCCCACCAAGTGCTCCTGACCAATATAATCGGATAGTTTTTTTGGGCGTAATCGTTCTGCTAATGGTTGACTCATGTAGCAAAAATACAATTTTAGTAGGTTATACTTATAATCCAATTCAGGTTAATAGGTTTTTGAATGATTAATTCAGGTTTAATTGCTTAATTTTGTCGCAAATACTTATTTATGTTCGATAATACCGGAGACAGTAAAACAAAACTTTCAGAATTAGGAGAATTTGGACTTATTGACCATCTTACCCAATTTTTAGATATAAAACAAACTTCAACCCTAAAAGGTATTGGTGATGATGCCGCTGTTTTAAAGCATGAAGATGAAATTGTAGTTACTACCGATTTATTGGTGGAAGGCGTTCACTTTGATTTAGCTTTTATGCCCTTAAAACACCTTGGGTATAAATCGGTGATGGTTAATTTATCTGATGTGTACGCCATGAATGCCAGAGCAACTCAAATCACCGTTTCCATTGCTTGTTCTAATCGATTTACAGTCGAAGCCTTAGAAGAGATTTATGCGGGCATACATCATGCGGCAAGTCTATATCATATAGATGTTGTTGGAGGTGACACCACTTCAGCAGTGAAAGGAATCACCATCAGCATTACGGCAATAGGTACAGCGCCCGCAGAAAAAATAGTCTATCGTTCAGGAGCAAAACCTAATGATTTATTAGTGGTTTCAGGCGATTTAGGAGGAGCTTTTATGGGACTAAAAGTGCTACAACGTGAGCAAGAAGTTTTTAAAGTGAATCCGAACAACCAACCCGATTTAGAACCTTATGCCTATATTTTAGAACGCCAACTAAAGCCCGAAGCAAGAAAAGATATTCCTGAATTATTAGAAAAATTGGATGTCCTACCCACTTCTATGATTGATATTAGTGATGGGCTGTCTTCTGAAGTTTTACATTTGTGTAAAAACTCAAAAGTTGGAGCAACTTTATATGAAGATAAGTTGCCTTTAGACCAAGGTGTAATTAGCGCTTGCGAAGAATTTGAGTTAGATTCCACTACGGTAGTGTTAAATGGGGGAGAAGATTACGAATTGCTATTTAGCGTTGATCAAAAAGATTACGATAAAATAAAAGGAAATCCCAATTTAACAGTGATTGGTCATTTTAATGAAGCCAAAGAGGGCATTCATTTAATTACAAGAGATCAATTGAAAGTTCCTATGAAAGCAAGGGGTTGGAATTCTATGGCGAAAGAAGAAGAGTAAGTGAATATACGTTTTAAAAAATTTAAGCGTTTTAAATAAAAGTATAAAATTAATGAATAAGCTAATTATATTACTAGTTTTATTTTTTGGGACAGTAACGGCTCAAGAAGTAAAATGGATGTCTATGAATGAGGCTTTAGAAGCCCAAGAAAAAGAACCTAAAAAAATCTTTCTTGATGTGTACACTACTTGGTGCGGCCCTTGTAAGGCAATGGACAGAAAAACATTAAATCATCCGGATGTAGCTAAATACTTAAATGAAAATTTTTATTCGGTTAAGTTTAATGGTGAAGGTACAGAAACGGTTTTTTATAATGATTTTGAATATACCAACCCCAATCATGATCCCAATAGAAAAGGTAGGAATGCACAACATCTATTTGCATCTGCCTTAAAAATACAAGCTTATCCCACAGTGGTTTTTTTTGATGAGGAAGCTAATATAATTTCGCCTGTTCGAGGTTATAAGAGTCCGCAACAGCTCGAAATTTATTTAAAGATGATAAACGAAGATCATTACAAAGAAATTACTACTACTGAAGATTGGCAAGCTTATCAAAACGATTTTGAATATCAGTTTGATCAATAATTGAAGTTTTGGTTTAAAAAATAATTCAGATTTATAATTGCTTTTAATTAATTCTATATTTTAGCAAAAGTATTTAAAACAACCTAATAACTATGTTAGCATATTTTCAAGAAGCACAAGAAGTTGCTGAAGAACCAACGGAAGAAACACTTTCGCTTTTAAACCTTCTTTTTAGTGGAGGAACTGGAGGTACAATAATTATTTTAATTCTTGCAGTTTTGCTTTTTGCTGCCATTTACATCTATTTTGAACGTCTATTTGCGATTAAAGGAGCCAATAAAACAGACAAAAATTTCATGGCTGAAATTAAAGATGCAGTTTCTAATGGAAATATTGAAGCGGCTAAAGTACGTTGCGCACAGGAAAATACTCCAGTAGCTAGACTAACCGCTAAGGGTATATCCAGAATAGGTCATCCTTTAGAAGACATCAATACGGCTATAGAAAATGCTGGTAAGCTTGAAGTTTACCGTCTTGAAAAAAATGTGGCCATTTTAGCTACTATCGCAGGTGCTGCGCCTATGATAGGTTTCTTGGGAACGGTGATAGGGATGGTGTTAGCTTTTCACGAATTAGCAACTACAAGTGGTCAAGCAGAAATGGGCTTATTGGCAGAAGGAATTTATACCGCTATGCTAACTACGGTAGCTGGTTTGGTAGTTGGTATTATAGCCTACATAGCCTACAACTACCTAGTTGTAAAAACAGATAAAATTGTCTATCAAATGGAAGCTACAGCAGTTGATTTCTTAGATTTATTAAATGAACCTACTTAATTATGAATTTAAGAGGAAGAAATAAAGTAAGCGCAACTTTTAGTATGTCTTCAATGACAGACATAGTGTTTTTGTTGTTGGTTTTTTTCTTATTAACATCTCCTGTGGTAACTCCTGAGGCCTTAGATTTAATTTTACCTAAAGCAAAAGGAAAGTCAACAAATCAGCATCAGCTTTCAGTAAGCATTAATGATCAGCTACAATTTTTTGTAAATAAAGACCAAGTCAGTGAAGCTAATTTAGAGTCAGTTTTAAAAAATAGACTTAAAGGAATAGAAGACCCTACAATTATCTTGAGGGCAGAACAAAACGTCCCGATAGACAAAGCAGTAAAGGTAATGGACATTGCTAATAAAAATCGATTTAAAATTATACTTGCAGTAAAACCCAATTAACGTGGATCAGGCAACTGAAAATAAAAATAAACGGAAGTCACTCATCATTACAAGTATCTTGTATTTGATGTTTATTCTTTTATTGGCTTTTGCGGGCTTAAAATACCTTGACCCACCTCCAGAAAGTGGAGTAGCTATAAATTTTGGAACAACTGATGCAGGATCCGGAGAAATTGAAACAGAACAGGAAGTAAAGACTTCTCCACAGACTTCAACACCTGAACCTACACCAACACCTACTTCTTCTGAAACTCAAGAAGCAGTAGAAGATGTAGCTACACAAGATACAGAAGACGCACCTGTGATTGAAGACGAAAAGCAGGAGGAGGTAGAGGAAACCGAAGATGAACCAGAGGAAGACCCGGTTGAAGAGGTGAAAAATCCAGTTGAAGAAACCCCTGAACCAGAAGAACCTGAAGAGGAGCCAGAACCAGACCCACAGCCCGATGAAAATGTAAAAAGTACAATGTCAAGCTTGTTTTCTGGTGAAGAAAATGAAGGAGAAGCTGACCAAGGTGATGGCGATACTAATCAGCCAGGAAATCAGGGAGACCCAGATGGTGACCCCAATGCTTCCTCTTATTATGGACAAGGAGTTGGTTTAGATGGTGATGGGAATTATAAACTTGGAGGCAGAAAAGCGCTGAATAAAACAAAATATGTACAAGATTGTAATGAAACTGGGGTTGTTGTTGTTCGGATAGAAGTCAATAAGCAAGGTGAAGTGATTCGTGCTAGGGCAGGAGTACAAGGGACTTCCAATTCAAGCAGTTGTTTATTAGAGCCAGCTGAAAGAGCGGCAAGAAATACGAAATTTAATCCAGATTCTAATGCACCAAGTACGCAAGTAGGTTTTATTACATACGAATTCAGATTATCTGAATAATTATTATGAATTATCAGCAAACACTTCATTGGCTTTTTCATCAACTTCCCATGTATCAACGCCAAGGGGCATCAGCTTATAAGATAGATTTAACCAATATAAAAAAACTATGTAGGCAGCTCAATTACCCAGAGACAAGATTTAAAAGCATACACGTAGCTGGAACCAACGGAAAAGGATCAACTTCACATATGTTAGCTTCAATCTTTCAAGAAGCAGGTTATCGAGTTGGAATCTATACATCTCCTCATTTAGTCGATTTTAGAGAGCGTATTCGTACCAATGGCAAAATGATTTCAGAAAATGAGGTAGTTGATTTTGTTGCTAAAAATAAATCATTCTTTGAAATCCACTCCTTGTCTTTTTTTGAAATGACTGTTGGAATGGCTTTTCACTACTTTGCAGAAAAACAAGTTGACATAGCCGTTATAGAAGTTGGCTTAGGAGGAAGACTAGATTCTACTAATATTATTCAGCCTGAGATTTCTGTTATTACAAATATCAGTCTTGAACATACGGAGTTTTTGGGAAATACCTTAGCAGAAATTGCCAACGAAAAAGGTGGAATTATCAAGCCCAAAACACCTTGTGTGATTGGTGAGTACAATAAAGAAACCTATCCTGTTTTTAGAACTTTAGCAAAACAGAATAATGCCGATTTATATTTAGCTAATCAAGAGAACTTATCGCAAAAATGGACTACCGATTTACTTGGCAACTATCAACAAAAAAACATTCAAACAGTCTTAAAAACTATTGAAATCTTAACTAACGGAGCATGGCGTGTTACGAATAAAGCTTTGCAAAATGGATTGCAAAATGTAGTAAAAAACACTAATTTAAAAGGACGTTGGCAAATTTGTGGTTTAGCTCCTAAAATAATATGTGACACCGCTCACAATGCTTCTGGGCTACAAATGGTAATACAACAACTGGAGCAAGAAGAATTTGAACATTTACATATTATTTTAGGTGTTGTAAAAGAAAAAAAATTAGACTTAATCTTAGGATTATTGCCCGTACAGGCCAACTATTACTTTACCAAGCCAAGTATTCCAAGAGGATTACCTGCAGATGACTTAGAAGAAAGTGCAAATTATTTCAATTTGAAGGGAAAAACATTCAAAAATGTTGAAATGGCAGTAAAATCTGCAAAAAAGAAAGCAAGTAAAAACGATTTAATTTTTATTGGAGGTAGTAATTTTACGGTAGCAGATTATTTGTTATTAGAAGAATCAAATTTATTTTTGAAATAAAATAAATTTTTTTAAAAATAAATTTGGTGATATAAAATATGGTCGTATATTTGCACTCGCAATTACGCAAGGGCGCTTAGCTCAGTTGGTTTAGAGCGTCTGGTTTACACCCAGAAGGTCGGGGGTTCGACTCCCTCAGCGCCCACAAAGCTTCAACAATCGTTGAAGCTTTTTTTTATTTTTATCAAATCTGTTTTTGGCTTCGACTTAGAAAGTAAAAATTTCCAAAAGATTTTCGTTTCACTGACAAAACTCATTAGTTAAGTCAGTCTTAAACCTAAAAAAAGTGTATTTTTGTAAGGCAAATATGCAAAATGATAAAACTACACGACTTAACATTTGAACCTTACATTTCTGCTAATGAGCTTCAAGAAATTGTTGCTCAGTTGGCCTACCAAATTTACCAAGATTATAAAGATAAGTGTCCAGTTTTTGTTGGAGTTCTAAATGGCTCTTTCCTATTTCTATCAGATTTGGTAAAACAGTACCCCGGAGATTGCGAAGTTCAATTTGTACGTTTCACATCCTATGAGGGGACTTCTTCTTCTGGAGAAGTGAAAACTGTGTTGGATTTTTCTAATGTAGAAAATCGTGACTTGATTATTGTTGAAGATATTGTAGACACAGGAAATACATTAAGCTTTATGACTGAACGTTTGAATCAATTAAATCAAAAGTCTTATGGTATTGCAAGTTTGTTTTTAAAACCCGACGCCTATAACAAGGATATTGAAATTGATTATGTAGGTATGGTAATCCCCAATAATTTTATTGTTGGCTACGGTTTAGATTATAACGAATTAGGAAGAAATTTACCCGAAATATATCAACTTAAACAACAACACAATGATTAATATTGTTTTATTTGGCCCTCCAGGAGCTGGAAAAGGAACACAAGCCGATGTGCTTAAAGAAAAATATAATTTAGTTCATATTTCAACAGGGGATGTGTTCAGGTATAATATTAAAAATCAAACAGATTTAGGTAAAAAAGCTAAATCTTTTATTGATCAAGGAGCTTTAGTACCAGACGAAGTCACAATTAATATGCTTTCGGCAGAAGTAGATAAAACCATAGCTACGGCCAAAGGCTACATTTTTGATGGTTTTCCAAGAACTGAAGCTCAGGCTGATGCACTTCAGAAATTAATGGATGAAAAAGGAACACAAGTCAACGCTATGATTGCTTTAGAAGTGGATGATGAAGTATTGGTGAAACGTCTTTTGGAACGTGGAAAAACTTCAGGTAGAGCTGATGATGCAGATGAGTCAGTAATTAGAAACCGTATTCAAGTTTATTATAATGAAACTGCGATTCTCAAAGAATATTACAAAAAAGAAAATAAGTATTTTGGCGTAGACGGAGTAGGTAGTATTGAAGAAATAACAGAAAGACTAAGCAAAGTCATTGATAAATTATAGTAAGTAACAAAGTAAGAATCAAAAAAGCGAACATTAACGGTTCGCTTTTTTATTTCAGTAATTATGCGATTATTTTACGTATTTTTGCCCCAAAATTAAAACCATCATGACCGAAGGAAATTTTGTAGATTATATAAAAATTCATACCCAATCGGGTAAAGGAGGAAAAGGTTCTTCTCACTTGCGAAGAGAAAAATACATTCCTAAAGGTGGTCCTGATGGTGGAGATGGTGGAAGAGGAGGTCATGTAATTGTCAAAGGGGACAAAAATATGTGGACGCTTTTTCATTTGAAATTTAAAAGACACTTGAGAGCTACTCATGGTGGTGATGGTGGTAAGCAGGAAAGTACAGGTGCAGATGGTCAGGATGTATATATTGAAGTCCCTTTAGGTACGGTGATAAGAGATACACATACTAATAAAGTACTTAAAGAAATTACTTCACACGAAGAAGAATTTATAGTTGCCGAGGGGGGTAAAGGAGGAAGAGGAAATTCGCATTTTAAAACATCAACCAATCAAACGCCTAGGTATGCACAGCCAGGAATTGAAGGTGAAGAAAAAGACATTACGTTAGAATTAAAAATTTTAGCAGATGTAGGCTTAGTTGGTTTTCCTAATGCCGGTAAGTCAACCTTGCTATCGGTCATAACCGCTGCTAAACCTAAAATTGCCGATTATGAATTTACTACCTTAAAGCCTAATTTAGGAATTGTAAAATACCGCGATTTTAAGTCCTTTGTTGTTGCTGATATACCTGGAATTATTGAAGGTGCTGCTGAAGGTAGAGGCCTTGGACATAGATTTTTACGTCATATTGAGCGCAACTCAACTTTGTTATTTTTAATTCCAGCTGATGCAGATGATATTGTTAAAGAATACAACATACTTGAAGATGAATTAAAACGTTATAACCCTGAGCTACTAGACAAGGATCGAGTGATTGCAATTTCAAAATCTGATATGCTAGATGAAGAATTGAAGAAAGAAATTAATGATTCTATTAAAGATGCTTTTAAAGATTTGAACTATTTATTTATTTCATCTGTGGCACAGACTGGTCTTCAAGAATTAAAAGATGTCCTATGGAGAAATTTGAACAAACAAATCTAATTTTTTTATAATTTTTTAATTTGTATAAGCTAAAACAGTATTTTTATTCAAAATTTTTTAAAATGAAATCAATCAGCTTTTTTATATTTTTATTCATTCTTGCTTCATGTAGCTCTTCAAAAGTTTTTGTCGATTATGATGAAAGCATTGACTTTACTAAATATTCAACTTTCAATTTTTATCAGCCTGATTCTGGTTTGTCAGAAGAAGATGATATTGTGCTAGATGCTATTGAAGAAGATTTAACTTCAAAAGGCTTAAAAAGTACCGTTATAGCTAAATCGTCTATTAATTTTTATGTTGAATATTACAAGCAACTAAGCTCTACTTCAGTTGGGGTAGGTCTTGGTGTTTATGGAGGTGCTGGAGGTGGTGCCATAGGGACTGAAGCACCTCAAGGCTCCAAGCCAGTTATAGCGCTTACTGTAGAAGTAGCTGATGCTCTTACTAATGAATTAGTTTGGCAGGGTGTAGTTGAAAGAAGAATGAAAACTGGCTTTACTGAAGAGCAAATGGAGGAGTTTTTAAGGGAAACAGTTATTATGGCCCTAGAAAATTACCCTCCAAAAACTGAAGTAGCCCAAGATGCTCAAAAAGAAGAAGAACCTAATAAAGAGGAAGATTCCTCTGAAGATGAAGACTAATTCTATTTTGAATATAGTTAACTATATTTTTTTTTTGGTGCTACTGACAACTTCATTTGGTTGGTCTCAAAGTTTTGATAAAGCAAAGTCTTTTTATGATGATGGAAGGATTAACTTATCAAAAAACGAATTATATTCTCTTTTAAAAAGTCATCCAAAACATGAAGAAGCTTTAGTTCTATTAGCGAAAATCTATGCAGAACAGGAAGATTGGGAGGCAGTTTCAAAACATTATAAAACACTTTTAGAAATTCAACCAGACAACCCCGAATACAATTATAAATATGGGGGTAGCTTAGGACTTTATGCTAAAACAGTAAATAAATTTAAAGCTGTTTTTCTGGTAGAAGATGTCAAAAAACACCTTAATAAAGCTGCTGATTTAGACCCATCTCATATTGAAGTTCGCTGGGCGTTAATACAACTATACCTAGAACTACCTACTGTTATTGGAGGAAGCGTTCAAAAAGCAAAAGAATATGCCAAAGAGCTTGAAGATGTTAGTCCTGTTGATGGCGCCCTAACCAATGGACTCATTGCGGAAGAAGAGGAAAATTATAATCAAGCAGAGCTATATTATAAAGAGGCAATAGCTATTGGGAATTCAAAATTGACCTACCAAAAACTATTAGACTTATACCTTAAAACAAATCAGTTTCAAAAAGCAAAAAAAATTGCTCAAGAAGCGTATAATGAAACTTCTGAAGTTCTTTTTCTAGAACAAGTTCAACATCTAAATTAATAGAAAAAGTTTTTTAATTGAGATTTTGTATGTTTTAGTATTTAATAAAAACCGATACTTTTGTAGCGGTTAAGTTATTACTAAATCACAAAGCCTAATTTAAAGCTTATTTTATATTTGCAATAATTTACAAGATATGTTTAAATGGATTTTAGCCATTATAGGATTTGGATTTAGAGGTTTTATAGGAGCTATAATAGGTTTCTTCATAGGGTCAATTCTAGATCGACTTTTTCAAACTCAAGTCAAAATTAACTCTGGTGGTGGTTTTGACCCATTTTCAGGTAGATCAGCAAAAGTTACTCCAGGAGACTTTGAGCTTAATCTTCTTTCTTTAGCTTCAATTGTTATTAAATCAGACGGTAAAGTCAAACAATCTGAATTAGATTTCGTGAGAGGTTATTTTGTTCAATCTTTTGGTAAAGAAAGAGCTAACGCTGTTTTTAAAACCTTTAATGAGGTAGTTAAAAATAGAGAAATTTCAGCTGAAAGAATATGTGCTTATATAAGGCCACGATTAGGATATGAAGTCCGTCTCCAAGTGTTGCACTTCCTATTTAATATAGCTAATGCAGACGGACATATTTCTTCCGCTGAAGAACAAAAGTTAATGCAAATAGCAAATTACTTACGCATTGGCAGAAGCGATTTTGAAAGTATAAAAGCTATGTTCTTTAAGTCGGCTGATGATGCTTATAAAATTCTTGAAATTGATGCCAATGCTTCTAATGAAGAGGTGAAGAAGGCTTACAGAAAGATGGCTAAAAAATACCATCCAGATAAATTACAACACATGGATGAAGTCTATCAAAAAGGGGCTCAAGAAAAATTCAATAAAGTACAAGATGCTTATGAACGCATCCAAAAAGAAAGAGGAATGTAATTTCTAAAATTATGAATCTTTGATTTTTTTAAATAAATTGAACTTTTGAATTAAGTTTTTACAAAGATTACTTCCGCTTTCCTGAATACTGTCTATTTTCCTTATATTTGAAATACTAAAAACGAAAACGATTTCGGTTGTTTTTGAATGATTTAAAAATAAAATTTATGCAAACTACACAAAGCTATATCCAAGGAAATTGGACACAAGGAAAGGGAGAAGGTCAGCCCATATTAGATTCGGTTACAGGGGAACATTTTACCAATATAAATGTGGAAGGTTTTGATATTCCTGAAGTCTTAGCTTACGGAAGAGAAAAGGGGAATACGCTTAGAAAATTGACGTTTCAAGAGCGCGGAAATATGCTTAAATCCTTAGCTTTCTACTTACAGAAAAAGAAAAAACACTTCTACGAAATCAGCTACCGTACAGGAGCAACTAAAATTGATTCATGGTTTGATATTGACGGAGGTTTTGGGAACCTTTTTGCCAATGCTTCATTACGAAAGTTGTTCCCTAATCAGCCCTTTGATGTAGAAGGGGATCCTATTGATTTATCGCGTGGTGGAAAGTTTATGGCACATCACATTTTAGTTCCAAAAGAAGGAGTTGCGGTTCATATCAACGCCTTCAACTTTCCCGTTTGGGGTATGCTTGAGAAGTGTGCAGTGAATTGGATGGCGGGTGTACCTGCTGTAGTTTTACCCGCCCCACAATCGGCTTACCTTACTGAAGCTGTGGTGAAAGAAATTATTGCCTCTGGGATTTTACCTGAAGGTGCTTTACAATTAATTAGCGGAACAGCTAAGACCATCTTAGATTCGGTAGAATCACAAGATATAGTTACCTTTACTGGTTCAGCCTCTACAGGAAGATTGCTTAAAGTTCATCCGCGATTAACTCAAGAAGCTGTTCCATTTACCATGGAAGCCGATTCCCTCAATGCTTCTATTTTAGGCGAAGATGCTGTTCCAGGAACTCCTGAATTTAATTTGTTTATTCGCGAAGTAAAAAATGAAATGACCATAAAATGTGGTCAAAAATGTACGGCTATACGAAGAATTTTAGTTCCAGAGCATTTAGTTGAAGATGTGCAAATTGCACTTGGAAAAGCATTAGATAGAACCACCATTGGTGACCCCCGATTAAAAGAAGTTAGAATGGGAGCCTTAATAGATAAAAAACAAGTGGAAGACGTGAAGAAAAAAGTAAGTGAAATTGCTAAAACAGCAGAAGTAGTGTATGGCGATTTTGATGCTTCAGAGGCTGTTGGGGCCGATTTTAGTAAAGGCGCTTTTGTGAAGCCGATTTTGCTTAGAGAAGATGAGCCTTTTAAAAATCAAGCAGCTCATGTTACTGAGGCTTTTGGTCCTGTGAGTACGCTAATGCCTTACAAAAATTTAGACGAGGCAGTGCAATTAGCTAAAATGGGAAGAGGCTCTTTGGTGAGCTCAATTTTTACCAATGATAATAGTATTGCCAGAGATTACACCATTAATGCGGCGTCTCATCATGGAAGAATTCTTACGGTAAACCGAGAATCAGCAAAACAAAGTACAGGTCATGGTTCGCCTATACCAACATTAGTGCATGGAGGTCCTGGACGTGCTGGAGGAGGTGAAGAAATGGGAGGTAAACGAGGTGTGAAGCATTATATGCAACGCTGTGCAATTCAAGGAAGCCCAACAACACTAACAGAAATTACAGGCATTTACCAAGCAAAAGCTGATTATAAACCTACAGAGAAGCATCCGTTTGCTTATCATTGGGAAGAAATTCAGCCAGGAATGTCTTTGCAAACACATAATCGTACGCTAACCGATACAGACATTATTAACTTCGGAAATTTAACTTGGGATCATTTTTACGCTCACACGGATATCACTTCTTTAGAGGGAAGTATTTTTGAACAGCGAACTGCTCACGGTTACTTTATTATATCGGCAGCAGCTGGATTGTTTGTGTATCCTAATAAAGGACCGGTTGCAGCAAACTACGGATTGGAAGAAATTCGATTTTTAAGACCTTTGTATCACAATGATACCATCAATGTACGCCTCACATGTAAACAAAAGGTAGATCGTGACCAAAAAGGGAAAGAATTACCTAGCGGAATTGTGAAATGGTATGTGGAAGTATTTGATGTGGAAGCAGTTGAAGAAGAAGATAAATTAGTGGCTATTGCCACAATTCTGACCATGGTTCAAAAAAAGCAAAACACATTTGAAGAAATTAGTAGAATATTTTTAGAACAAAAATTAAATGCATTAACTGAAGGTGCTAAAGCTAAATGGGGGATGATGACTCCACAACACATGGTGGAACATTTAGAAATGGGACTTCGCATTGCTACTGGAGAAATTTCAGATTTTGAAGTATCAACTCCAGAGGAGCACCTTGAAAAAGTACAAGAAACCTTGTATAATTATAAAAAGATGCCCAAAAATTACAAGATGCCATTGCTCAAGGAAGATGCTTTAGAAGATTTAAAGCATGAAAGCTTAGCTGAAGCGAAAGAACACTTTTTTGAAGCCTTTGATGCTTTTGAAAATTTCTTCAGAGAACATCCAGAAGCAACTACAAAGAATGCTGTTTTTGGGGAGTTGACTTATTTTGAATGGAAATTATTAAATCGAAAACATTTCAATCATCATTTTGAGCAATTTGGATTGATTTAAATTTAAGTAGCTATATTCAAATTTTAAGGCTTCAAAATAACTTAATTATTTTGAAGCCTTATGTGTTTATCCCACCACTTTAATCTCCTCTTCTACCAGTAATTCTTCTTGCCGATAACGAAGGAAAACCTGTGCAATAGCAACCACATCTTTTTCACAATACACAATGATCCGGTCTATGTTGTTTTCTTTGTAAAATACCTTTGCCACTTCACTACCGTCAATATCATCTTTTGGGGAAGGAATTTGCAATATTTCAGTGAGTAATTTTAAAGATGTATAGTGCTTGTAATCACCAAACTTCCACATTTCTAAGGTATCTAAATGCGGAATTTCCCAAGGTTTTTTACCGAAAAGCTGAAGTTTGCTTGGTAAACTGATGCCTAATATAATCATCCTTCTGGCTATGTAAGGAAAATCAAATTCCTTTCCATTATGTGCACATAGTAGGTGGTAAGGGTGATAAAAATGCGATTCCAGAAGTTGCTTGAATTCAATTAGTAACTCTTTTTCTTCTCCGTGAAATGTTTTTAATCTAAACTGCCTTTCATCTCCATTAATTCTAAAATAACCGACAGAAATACAAACAATTTTTCCAAATTCTGCCCAAATACCAGCCCGTTCGTAAAATTCTTCTGGGCTAAAATCGTCTTTCCTCTGGTAGGCGGTTTTTGACGCAAATAAATTTTGCTTTATCGGACTTAATTTCTCATAATTTTCAACTTCAGGAACGGTTTCAATGTCTAAAAAAAGCAGGTGTTCAAGATTGATTTTTTCAAGCATAAATTAATTATTTAGGTTTAACATTTTGTAAGCTTCTTCCATATAAACATACATGTCTTCTGGGAAACCATCAATTTTCACAGTGCTTCTTTCATGCCCTAATCGGGTAATAATTACATTATCTTCAGGAACGGTTATTACGTACTGACCCAAAATTCCACGCATAATAAAACTTTCTTTTCCTAAGTGATTGCTTAACCAAAATCCGTAGCCGTATTCAGGAGATTCTTCAAATTTATGTTGGGTAGAAATAGCGGTAAAAGTAGAATCAAGTAATTGTTGATTATTCCATTTTCCATGATTTTTATAAAGCATTCCAATTTTACTAAAATCTCTAGCATTAGAGGCAATACAGCAATAGGTTTTTTCCATTCCGCTGTCCAAACCATCCAATTGCCATAAGGCATGGCTCTCCATACCAAGTGGTTTCCAGAAGGAGTCGCTCAGATAGTTAGATAAAGGTTGGTTTATGGCTTTTTCAATGACCATGCCTAGGAGCTGGGTGTTTCCGCTCAAGTATTTGAAAGACTGATTGGGGGCCTCATCAACAGCAAGACTTAATATTAAATCGCGAATATTTTGATCATAATAGGCTTGTGCTGTCATGGAAAAAGGGGAGTAGTAATTTTCATCCCAATTAAGTCCAGAAGACATAGATGCTAAGTCGCCAACGCTTAATTCTTGTACAAACTCACCTTTTAGATTAGGAAAAAAATCAATTACCTTTTGATTAAGCCCTTCAATATATCCATCTTCAATTGCTTTGCCTAAGAGCATTGTAGTAATGCTCTTTGCCATAGAAAAGGAATTTGTTAAACGCGGATGCTGGTAATCGTCAGCGTAATATTCATGCCAAATTTGGTCGTTTTTAATCACAAGAAAAGCAGAAGTACCTAAGGCTTTGTGAATGCTATCTAAGGTAGGTGTAGTTTCAGTTTGGTTATAAGCAGGGTGCTGAGGTAGTGGCTGAGGTTTGTTGTTGTCAATCACTCGGTTGTCAAAATACTCATAATCGTCTATAAATGCAGTAGTGTGTCCCGTCATATAGACTACTCTTACGCCTTTAAGGATATAATCATAACCTGACACATAAAGCCCTAAAAGGGCAATGGCAATAAAAATAAAAATTCCCCAAATAACTTTTCTTAGTTTGCTCATATATAATGAATTAAACTTTTCTTGTTTATGTATTAGATGTCCTCCTTCAATCACTCATTGAATTGAAAAGAATGCACTTACTTTGCTAAAGTAGCAATTTATTGAGAATTTAAGATTTAAATTTTCAGTAATTGTTTTTTTGGCCGAACTCTGGTTGTTAGGATTTATTGAGTCTTAATTCATTCAAGCATTCATAAATTAAGTCACTTTCAAAACCTTTTTGATATAAATACGACTGAATTTTTTGCTGATTTTTCAAGTTGAGTTGATTATTAAGTTGGGTTAATTTTTTTTCAACCAAGGTTAGACAAGATTGATAGTAATCGTTTGGCTTAATTTCATCCATACATAGCTGTATCAAGCTGTGCGGAATTCGTTTAAGACGTAATTGTTGGATGATTTTATTTTTACCCCAACTTTTATAATAAAACTTTCCTCTAATATAGCTTCTGGTAAATCGTTCTTCATTTAAAAAACCTTCTTGCATTAAAAAAACAATAATTTGTTCCTGAGCTGCAGGAATCATTCGCATTTCTTTTAATTTTTTTTCTACTTCAAAATGACACCGATCTTGATAGGTACAATATTTTGCCATCCTTAATTTGGCTTCTTCAACAGTGTAGGATTTATCTTTTTTGGAATATTCCATCATCAATTAATCTTGCACATATTTTTTAGGAGTGGTTCCAAATTTCTTTTTGAAAGCAGCTATAAAGTGACTTGAAGTACTATAACCAACGGTTAAACCAACTTCATTTACGTTATGTTTTCCTCGCTCAAGCAATTTTCTTGCGTAGTCCATCTTGTAATCCAACAAAAAAGAATAGACGGTATCTCCATAGATTTCCTTGAAACCTTCTTTCAACTTTTTTAAACTTAAACCAACTTCATCGGCTAATTCATTTAAACTTGGTGGATTGACCATTCGTTGGATAATAATTTCTTTAGCAAGTTTTATTCGCTTTACATTGTCCTCATCATCTAAAAAGGGACACTGTTCAATATCGGCCTCTTCTGGGCGATTAAAAAATAAACCTAGTAGTTCATAAGCTTTTCCTTTTAAGTAGATTTCTTTAACGGAATAATGCATATTAAAATTCAGCATTTGACTTAATACTACTGCCATAGCTGGTGTAATTTCGCCTTGCTTGTAGTATTTTTTATCGCGATTTTCATCGGTCAAGAAATCGATATAAGAAGCTTCTCTAGAAAATAATTCATGTAATTTTTTGATAGAAACTAAGACGCTAGCTACCCAAGAATCTTGATATACTTCCAAATTAATAGGTAGGCCACGTTCGGGGTTGTATAGAAGTAAAGACTGATCTTCTAAAATATCCATGGCATAACGCCCTTGGTTAAAATTGAATTTAACCTCGCCTTTTACACAAAAGTGAAATTGAATAAAGTTTTCATCGATTGGGTGTGTAAAACATTGATTATCTGATGAATTGTTCTTTAGTAGTAAAAGTGTAAAATCTTCGTTTACCTCGAAAATTTGCTCCGAACTTATAGCGACATTTTTTATTTGTGTTGACATTACTGTACTTGGTTTTTATTTAGAATCATTCTAATTAAATTACTTCTAAAGCCTTGTTATAAGGCAAATTTAGGCTTAATAGATGATTTTTATCATAAAATCAAAGAAAAACCTTTTTTCAATACAAAAAGAACTTTAAGCGTTATTTTAAAATAAGCTTATGATTTATTTTTGTGGCAAAATTATTCATACATGCAAATGTATCAAGTATCAAAGTTTAAAAGTTTTTTTGCGGTAGGATTGAGTTATGAAAAAGCTGATGCTGTTGTAAGAGGCAAATTTAGTTTAAGTTTAGCGCAGAGAAACGCATTATTACAAGATGCCAAAACTAAAGGTTTAGACTCCGTTGTTATCACTTCTACGTGTAACCGAACCGAGTTTTATGGATTTTGTGATGAGGTAAGTGTTTTAATTGATTTGCTATGTGCCCATAGTTTAGGAACAAAAGAGACCTTTAAGGAAGTTGGTTATATATATAAGGACGATTTAGCCATTGCTCATATGTTTCGAGTAGGTGGGGGGCTGGATAGTCAAATTTTAGGTGATTTTGAGATCATTTCACAAATGAAATCTGCTTTTATTCTTTCCAAAAAAAGAGGCATGTCTAACGCTTTTTTAGAGCGTTTGTTTAATTCAGTTATACAAACTAGTAGAAGAATTAAAAATGAAACTGCACTTTCTTCGGGAATTACTTCGGTGTCATTTGCTTCGGTTCAATACATTATGGATAAAATTGACTTTTCTTCCACTAAAAATATTTTGCTTTTTGGTACCGGGAAAATTGGTAGAAATACTTGCGAAAACCTAGTTAAGCACACGCACAATAAAAACATTACTTTAATCAACCGTACGAAAGATAAAGCTGAAGAAGTTGCTGGTAAATTCAATTTAGAAGTAAAAGATTTTTCTGAGTTGCAAGCTGAGATTAGAAAATCGGATGTTTTGATCGTGGCTACAGGTGCTCAACACCCTACCATTACAAGAGAGTTAATACACACTAATAAAGATTTATTAATTTTAGACTTATCAATTCCAAAAAACGTGAATGATGATGTAAACGAGTTGTCAAACGTTACCTTATTACACATGGATCACTTGTCTAAATTAACCGATGAAACTTTATCTAAAAGAAAACAATATATACCCCAAGCTGAAGCGATTATTGAAGATGTCAAGGCTGAATTTTACGAATGGTTAGATACGCGTAAATTTGCTCCAACCATTAAAGCTTTAAAAGAAAAGTTTGAATTGTTTAAGACGGAAGAATTGGATTATCAATCAAAAAAATATGAGTCTTTCGACGAAGAGCAAGCTAAAGTG
This sequence comes from Flavobacteriaceae bacterium, assembly GCA_003564185.1. Lineage (GTDB taxonomy): Bacteria > Bacteroidota > Bacteroidia > Flavobacteriales > Flavobacteriaceae > Psychroflexus. Next base: position 4,484 of record PXFS01000071.1, on the reverse strand, counting down.
ATTTCAGACCGAATCATTCATAAAATAACAAGAAGTTTTGCTTCACACTTGCGAAGTGCAAATGGGTCTACTGATGATACCGTTGCTTTACTTAATCGAGTTTTTGAATTAGAAAATCAATAAAACAAGATAGCCTTGTTAGTTAATACGCCCTATTAAGGAGGGATTATCAACTACCTTAAAAATAGTTGAAATTAAATTTGTTAGATAAATAAGATTGCTTAAATTTGCATTCTGAATTTTAAAGAATAGATTAAAGATGAAAGCAGGCATACACCCAGAGAATTATAGATTAGTGGCATTTAAAGATATGTCAAATAATGAAATATTTTTGACTAAATCTACCGCTGAAGCTAAAGAGACTGTTGAAGTGGAAGGTGTTGAATATCCATTAGTTAAATTGGAAATTTCAAGAACTTCGCACCCTTTCTATACAGGTAAGAAGAAACTAGTAGATACCGCTGGACGTATTGATAAATTCAAGAATAAGTATAAGAAATTCAAAAAGTAGTTATCTACTTTTTTATATAAACAAAAGAAAAGCCCTTTACGCAAAGGGCTTTTCTTTTGTTTATAACTGATATAATCTAGATTTTATTTAGTTCCTTGTTGATAGGTTGATTGCCTTCAATAACCTCAAAAGATTTTTTATTGGCAATTTCAACTTCTAAACAAGCAATTAAAATTTGGGCAACATCTTTTCTTGAAATATTACCATAGGTCTCTAATTGTTTAGCTGTTTTAATTTTTCCTGAACCTTCACCATTTGTAAGTCCACCCGGTTGAACAATGCTGTAATTTAAATTACTCTTTTTCAAGTAATCATCAGCTTCTTTTTTAGCTCTTATGTAGTGCTCTAAATCGCCCGCTTTCTCTGGCTGGTAAGTGCCAATACTACTGAGCATGACATATTTTTTAAGTTGATTTTTTTCAGCAAAATCAATTGACTTTTTCGCCCCTTCTTGATCTACACTTATGGTTTTGTCAGGGCCTGTTTTACTCCCAGATCCCGCAGCAAAAATCACTTTATCAAAACCTAATAAGCAATTGCTAAAATCTTCTTCCAAATCACCTAAACAAGTATTTATCGAAAATTTGTCAAAATATTCAGCTTGCTCTTTTTTTCGAATCATAGCAATAGCTTCATACTGCTCTGATTCTGACAAAAGTTGACAAATTATTTTACCAGTTAAACCATTTGCTCCAATTATTAATACTTTTTCCATTTTAATTTTTTTTCTAACTTATGATTTTTAATGCTTTTTATTCAATCTTTTGCGTTAAAGTATTATGAATATAACAATAAATATTGCAAAAAAACGACTCTATTAAAAAGCTAAAATTTATACTCTACAACATTATGCTTAAATGTATTATTTACTCCTTTTACAGCTTAGTTAATTTCGATTAAATATTCCTTTCATTATAAGTTGTTAGCCTATATTTGCATTTAGATTAAATCTAATTAAATAAAAATTTTCAATATGCAATTGAAAAAAGAGGAGATAAAGAAAGCATTAGAAAAAATTAGTGTTGCTGGTGAAGGTCAAAACATGGTTGAATCTGGTGTAGTTCAAAATATAGTAACATTTGGTGATGAGGTAATTGTTGATCTGAAATTAAATACAGCTGCTTTACATATTAAAAAACGTGCAGAAGTGGATGTGATGAAAGCTATCCATGAACATGTTTATGAAAAAGCAAAAGTTAAAGTCAATATTAAAGTAGAAGCCAAGAAGCAACAAAATCCTAATGAAATTAAAGGAAAACCAATTCCAGGGATAAAAAACATTATTGCGGTAGCTTCTGGGAAAGGTGGTGTAGGGAAATCAACTGTAACAGCAAATTTAGCCGTTAGTTTAGCCAAAATGGGCTTTAGTGTTGGTTTATTGGATGCCGACATTTATGGTCCATCTGGGCCAACCATGTTTGATGTTTTAAATGAACGTCCACTTTCTGTTACTGTAGACGGAAAATCAAAAATGAAGCCTATTGAAAGTTATGGGGTTAAAATGCTGTCTATCGGATTTTTTACCAAGCCTAATCAAGCTGTAATTTGGCGTGGGCCAATGGCTTCTAAAGCATTGAATCAGATGATTTTTGACGCAGATTGGGGTGAATTAGATTTCTTACTTGTGGACTTACCACCTGGAACAGGTGATATTCACCTTTCCATTATGCAATCTATGCCAATTACCGGTGCAGTTGTAGTAAGTACTCCTCAAAATGTTGCTTTAATTGACGCTCAAAAAGGAGTTGCTATGTTTCAGCAAGATAATATCAATGTACCTGTTTTAGGTATTGTTGAAAATATGGCTTATTTTACACCTGAAGAATTACCCGATAACAAGTACTATATTTTTGGAAAAGAAGGTGCTAAAAATTTAGCTGAGCACCTAGAAATACCATTTTTGGGAGAGCTTCCATTAGTACAAAGTATTAGGGAAGCAGGCGATGTTGGGAGACCAGCTGCAATGCAAGAAGGAACGCCATTAAGTGAGTCTTTTACTGAACTTACTAAAAGTGTAGTTGAGCAGGTGGTGAAAAGAAACGATGATTTACCACCAACAGAAGCCATTAAAATAACTACTATGGCTGGTTGTAGCGCGGTGAATAAAAAAGTCTAATCATATAGACCTAATAATGTGTAATATGTTGAAAGGAAAAGAATTAGAAATTGAAGTGCTAAAAGCATTGGATGAAATAAGACCATTTTTAAACAATGATGGAGGTGATATCAAACTATTGTCCATCGAAGATGAAAAATTGGTAAAGGTTCAACTGATGGGAACTTGTGTAGGTTGTACAGTAAACCAAATGACTTTAAAGTCTGGCGTGGAAATGACTGTTAAAAAATACGCTCCCCAAATTGAACAAGTTGTTAATGTAGAAATTGCAGAAGCTTAAAAGTAAAGACTTATGATGAAAATCATAGGTTCGAATTTCTAATTAAATCATTTTTGTTATTCAAAATAAAGAGTTAATGATAAAGACAGATATATTGATTATTGGAGCAGGTCCTACGGGACTTTTTGCTGTATTTGAAGCTGGATTATTAAAGCTGAAATGTCATATTATTGATGCTCTACCACAACCTGGAGGGCAATTAGCAGAACTTTATCCTAAAAAACCTATTTATGACATCCCAGGATTCCCTGAAGTACTTGCCGGTGATTTGGTGGATAACTTGATGGAACAAATTAAGTCCTTTCAACCTGGATTTACTCTTGGTGAGAAAGCTGAAACTATAGAGAAATTAGAAGATGGTTCCTTTATTGTAACAACAGATGCAGGAACTAAGCACCATGCACCAATTATTGCTATTGCTGGTGGATTGGGGAGCTTTGAGCCAAGAAAGCCAAAAATAGATAATCTTGAAAATTTCGAAAAAAGAGGGGTAGAATATATGATAAAAGACCCTGAAAAATTTAGAGGTAAATCAGTTATAATAGCTGGGGGAGGAGATTCTGCTCTAGATTGGAGTATTTTTCTTGCTGATGTAGCTTCAGATGTAACTTTAGTACACCGCAGAAATGAGTTTAGAGGTGCTTTAGAATCAGTTGATCGAGTGAAAGAACTCAAAGACATGGGGAAAATTAAACTAATTACTCCTGCTGAAATTGTTAACTTGAATGGTAAAAACCATTTGGAGTCTGTAATCATTCGTAAAAATAATAACCCACAGGAGGACTTTGAATTAGAAACCGACTACTTTATTCCCTTGTTTGGACTTTCACCAAAACTTGGACCTATCGCAGATTGGGGCTTAGAAATTGAAAAAAATGCAATTAAGGTAGATAATACTTTAGATTATCAAACTAATATTCCTGGTATCTATGCTATAGGTGATGTAAATACATACCCAGGTAAATTGAAATTGATTTTATGTGGTTTCCATGAGGCTACCCTAATGTGTCAGAGTGCTTATCAAAAAATACACCCTAACAAACGTTATGTAATGAAATATACTACTGTTGGCGGAGTTACTGGATTTGATGGTTCCAAAAAAGAAGCGCCTAAAGCAGTCGTAAAATCAATCGATTAAACAAAATATCAGCTAATGGATGTTAAAATTACAATCATTGACCGTGATGGGGAGAAACATACGGTTGATGCTCCTACCGATATGGCGATGAATATCATGGAACTTGTTCGCTCTTATGAATTAGCTCCAGAAGGTACTATTGGTGTTTGCGGTGGAATGGCAATGTGTGCTTCGTGTCAATGTTATATTCAATCTCATCATGAACTTCATGAAAAATCAGACGATGAAGAAGCAATGCTTTCCGAAGCTTTTAATGTAGAAGAAAATAGTCGGCTGGGCTGTCAGATTCAAATTACAGAAAATTTAGAAGGGCTAGTTGTTGAATTAGCTCCAGAAGAATAATTTCAGTATCAAAATCTAAACTTTAGCCATAAAAATTAAATGCTGTCCGATTAGAAACATCATCTTTTTGTTATATTCATTAAGCAATAGCCTTATA
>PXFS01000048.1 GCA_003564185.1 Flavobacteriaceae bacterium | reverse complement strand
TTAGAAACAAGCGCTGCGGGATTATTACTGTTCACCAATGACGGTACACTTTCAAAAAAACTGACCAATCACAAAAAAGGAGTACGACAAATTTATCAACTTGAATTAGATAAAGCTTTAAGTCAAGAGGTTTTAGAAGAGATTCAAAAAGGTCCTTTTATTGAAGGGAAAAAAGTGATTATAGAAGAAATTGCTTTTGTTGAAAATAAACCGCATCACATTATAGGTATAGAATTAAAAAGCCAGCGTAGTCATATTGTACAGCGAATATTCAAAAAATACGGATTTGAAATTATTACCATGGACCGTGTGGTTTATGCTAATTTAGATAAGAAGAATTTGCCAAGAGGTGAGTATAGGCATCTGTCAAAACAAGAAGTTATTAATTTAGGAATGATATAAAAGCATGAAGCAACTCAGTGAAATAAAAAATCAACTTATACTTTTTAGTAGCCTGATTCTTTTGTTACTTGTTGGTTTTAAGGCTAATGCACAAACAAAAGAAATTGAAAATTATCAATTCAATGATAGTTTGGTAGGTGTGTTAAAATACGATTATAAACTACAAGCCAAAGACACTATTTATGATGGTGACTATTTTTTTAAATCAACAACAGAAAATGGTAGAGATGATTATCGGTTCTTGATGTTAAATTATAATGGTGTTTTTAAAGATGACCAAAAAGACGGAGAATGGGTTTTTGTAAGGAAGAAAATGAATACCTCAAACGATTTTTTCGTTGAAAATTATACAGTTAATTATTTTACTGAGGGCGTAGAAGACCAAATCACAGCTAATTTCACAAAAGGCTTAGCTGATGGCAAATGGATATATATCAAACAAAATTTTGAAAAATCTATACCAACCGATACTTTATTTAAGTCAGAAATCACTTTGAGCGAAGCTAAGATGATGGGTGAGGTTACAGCAGATTCTGAGCAAATATCACTTAAAGGTAATTTTAATCAAGACGGGCATTTAGATGGTAATTGGGAAATCACTCATCGTTTTGATGATGTTGAATTGCTGGAAATAAAAGAATTTAAAAATGGAGTGTTTAAGCGTAATTACTTTATTTTTAATGAAGGTGAAGTAGATATTGAATATATCGGGTTTGACACTACCTTAGATGATGATGAAGACAATTGGGTAGAAATTGATATTGATCAACATTATTTTGACATTTTTGACTTAACCAATGTTGGAATTGAAGATGAGATAAGCTTTGCTAACACAAATGAAATAAAAAAAATTCTTCAACATAGTAATCAATTCATTCAAAATACCATTATGAATTTTGGGTACTATAATGGACTTGATATTTGGAAGTCGGTGCGAGGTAATGAAGTGATTAATTATGGGAAATTTAGAGTAAGAAAATTTGATTATTCAGAAGAGGAAGAAGAACAACTTTCAGAAACTCAAGAACTCTTAGATTTTATTCAAAGCAGTATTGAAGAATTTAAAGATAACTCTAAAGTAACTTTAGGAATGCCCGCCTATGAAGAGCTAAATCGAATCAATCGCGTTTTTGAAATTTATGAAAAAGAACTTTCAGGTTTAGAAAGATTAGTTGAAACAATCAACAATGATGCATTTCAATATGTGAAACGCGAACAACTTTTCCCCAACTTTGCTCCAAAAATTAGCTTTCCAGACGAGATCTCCTACGAGTTTCAAGATGACTCTAAAAGCGTAGCGCATGATTTTCCAGATACTAAGCATCCCAAAGAATTCAGTATTCAAGTTTCGTATGATTTATTGAAAGCTATGGCCAATGATATAGAAACTTTAAACGATGAATTAGCAAAGGTGCTTAACCGGATGGAAAAAGAAGAATCACTTTTAGATGATGAAGAGGAGCTGGTTAATCTAAAAAATGAAATTGAGCGCAAGTTTGATAAGTCAAATGAGTTAAAACAATTTAATCAATTCCATAAAGAAATAGGAGAAGATATTATCCAATTCACAAAGGATAACTTTAATGCGTACGGAAGACTTCAGGTGGATGAAAAAAAGGATTTAGTAGATGAGTACTTAAATTGTTTTAAAGCCGTTCTTGGCTTGTGGGATAGACTTATAGAATTTGAAGAAGAACTAGACGAAATTGATGAAGAATATACCCGTACAGTCTTTAATCCTTTTATGATGACAGATATTAGTGAGCGAGTAAAAGAGCGCGTGTATGATGCGTTTAATGATTTTGTTTTGCCTTATGTTATAAAGGATTTAAAAAAAGCTAAAGGCTGTACAACTATTGAAAAGAAGATAGAAAATTTAACTATTGTCTATACGCGTATGATAGAAATTAGAGAGCAAGATACTAAGGAGGAAGAAAGAGCTTTAAGAAGAGAAAGAGACACTAATAAAATACTTTCTATTTTAAAAATCGAATTGAATTAAGCTATGAAGTATAAGTTTCTTATCATTATAATTTGTTTCATTTTTGCCATTCCTGTAGAAGAATTGCAAGCTCAAGAAAGACCCGCAGCCAGTTTAAAGAGAGAACCTACTTCGCTAGTCTGGTTAGGTACTTACGGTAGAGTTCGTCTAACAGACAGACTTTATTGGGATGCGCAAACTCACTTTAGAACAGGCGGTTATGAAAATACTCCGTTTGTTGGAAGAATGACACAAATTTATAACAGACATGGTCTTCAATATATTGTGAATGATCGATTTTTTGCTACAATTGGTGGAGTTATGAGATTAAACTTTACACCAGATCCATCTAATCCAGACCTTGAAACCTTAACCCTAGAGCCTCGTATTTGGCATGAATATATGTTTACACAAAAAGAATCTAGGTTTCAAATTTTCCATAGATTAAGATTTGAACATCGTTTAAACAGAAGTAATGCAAAAGATAATTCAGATTTTATTTTTAGAGATCGTTGGCGTTATAAGTTTATGATGAATATCCCCTTAAATACCCCTGATATCCGCCCAGGCACATGGTTCTTTACTCCCGATGCAGAAATTATCATGCAAAGTGGTAATCCTGTGGTAGATTCTCCTTTAGAGGATTTACGTATCCAACCCATTTTAGGTTACGTAGCTAGTCCAGAAATGAAATACACTTTAAGTATGATGTACACCACTGGTCAAACTTTAGCAGATGGCGCTATCTATACCGAACGATGGATTCTTCGTTTTAATGTTTATTGGACCATTGATGCCAGAAAATACAAGAAGAAAATCCCAGAAACAAGATTTTACGATTAAAAACTACTTAATATGAGTTTAAAGGATAAAAAATACAAACGCATCTACCGCATTCTTTTTTGGATTATACTAGTAATTAGCGTTGGAACTATTGTTTTTTTACTTGAAGAAATTTCAAAATTAGAAATGGCCTCTGATGAAGAAAAGGTAAGCTTAAGTAAATACGATGAAGTCCAAGAAGAACTAAACTTTTATGTAGAGGTGATAAAAAGTGATAATCTTTGGATTTATGATAATAAAATTAGTGAAGCTAAAAGTCAGTTTCAAAATTTATTAGACCAATCTACCAACACCAAAATTCAAGATGAATTAGAAAAGCGAATTCAATATGCAGAAGATTGGGAAAATGCTAAACAAGATGATGAATTAGACCGCATTAATTTAAGAAGAAAATTATCAGCTCAAAGCAGACTAATTGATTCTATTAAGATTGCAAGTGAAGTTAGTCAGTTAAGCACCAAAAGTTTAGAATTACAAAAAGATAGAAAAATAGATAGTTTAATTATTCAACTTAACGATAAAAAAGAAGAACTTAAGAGGCAACAAAAAGTTCAAGTAATTAGTTTTACAAATGATGCTGGTAATCTAGTACACTACATTGGTGAAATTCAAAACGAACAGGCTAATGGTGGTGGTATTGGTATTTGGGATAACGGTAGCGTTTACAAAGGTGATTGGGAGAATAATAAGCGTCATGGAAATGGCGAGTTTAAATGGAAGGATGGTGCCCGGTATGAGGGTGATTTTGTGTACGGAGCTCGCTCTGGAATGGGGAAATTCTATTACAAATCTGGTGAACGTTACGAAGGTGAATTTAAAGACGGTTTAAGACACGGTGAAGGAGTTTTATATGACAAAAATGGAAATAAAAGCTTTGACGGAAAGTGGAAAAATGATCAACCAATACAAAAGTAAAATGCAAAGCAAAAACCTTATATCTGCTAATTTAATACTCACTTTAATAGTCTTGTGTTATTCAACAACTATTCATGCACAAGATTTTGAAAATCAATTTGGGGTTAAGGGAGGAATATTTTTCACAAACCAAATGGTAGATTTACCTTCCAATCCCGATGGGCAAATTGGATTTAATGTGGCTGGTGTGGCAAGAATACCCTTTATCCAAGATTTGTTCTTTTTTCAACCAGAGTTAGGTTATTCCAGAAAAGGAACTAGTTTTAATCTTGAAGCTGAAAACTTTTCTTTTGATTTTGATTATATTGAAGCACCTCTTTTAATCTCAATAGGAAAGCCAAATGTAAGTTTTGTTGAAGTTGGAGGATATTTTAGCTATCTCTTAAATACTAATGTTTCTCAACCTTCTATGCTAAATAACGAAAGCTTGCCTAATATATCTGCAGATGATTACAACCGCTTAGATTATGGTATTGCTTTTGGTCTTAATTTCAATTACAACAATTATTTTGTTGGTGCAAGATACTATTATGGTTTAGCTGATATAGCCCGGACTTCTATACAGGATATTTATGGCATCAGAGCAAGAAATAGGGGTTTTCAAGTCTATTTGATGTATATGTTTTAAAATAATTTTATATTAACAAATTAAGATTTGCATTTTCATTCAATTTCGTTACTTTCGATTTTGAATAAAATTTATAATGAACACAAAATACATCGACTTAATTGAACAAACCTATGATTTTCCACAGGATGAGTTTCAATTAAAAAACGACGAGTTGCAATTTCATGACATCAATCTCATGGAATTGTTAAAAACTTATGGAGCACCGCTTAAATTCACCTATTTACCTAAAATTTCAGAGAATATACAGCGGGCAAAAACGTGGTTCAATTCTGCTATAGAAAAGCATAACTACAAAGGAAATTATCATTATTGTTATTGCACCAAATCTTCGCATTTTAAACACGTTTTAGACGAAGCTTTAAAAAATGATATCCATATTGAAACCTCTTCAGCTTTTGATATTGATATTGTCAATAAATTGAAAGATTCAGGAAAAATAAATGATGACACTTATGTCATTTGTAATGGGTTTAAACGCGAAAAATACATCAATAATATAGCTGAATTAATCAATTCTGGACATCAAAAATGCATCCCTGTAATTGATAATTACGAAGAACTAGACTTACTTACTAAGGAAACCAATAAAGATTTTCAAATAGGCGTTAGAATTGCTTCTGAAGAAGAACCTAAATTTGAATTTTACACCTCTAGATTAGGTATAGGCTACAAAAACATTGTACCATTCTACGAAGATCAAATTAAAAATAATGATCAAGTTGAGCTAAAAATGCTACACTTTTTTATCAATACTGGAATTCGTGATAATGCTTACTATTGGAACGAATTACAGAAGTGTTTACGGGTTTACACACGCTTAAAAAAAGTATGTCCAAGCCTAGATAGTTTAAACATTGGTGGTGGATTTCCTATAAAAAATTCGCTTTATTTTACTTATGATTATGAGTACATGGTAGATGAAGTCATTAATCAAATTAAGCTTACTTGTGAAGAAGAAGGTGTTCCCGTTCCTCATATTTTTACAGAATTTGGAAGTTTTACCGTAGGCGAAAGTGGAGGAGCTATTTATGAAGTTTTGTACCAAAAACAACAAAATGATCGTGAAAAATGGAACATGATTAACTCCTCTTTTATTACTACATTGCCTGATTCTTGGGCCATTAGCAAACGTTTTATCATGCTAGCCATCAATCGTTGGCAAGACCGTTACGAACGGGTTTTGTTAGGTGGACTTACCTGCGATAGCGACGATTATTACAATTCTGAACAACACATGAACGCCATTTATTTACCCAAATACGAAAAGGAAAATCCGCTTTATATTGGATTTTTCAACACAGGCGCTTACCAAGAAACTATTGGCGGTTACGGGGGATTACAACATTGCTTGATTCC
>PXFS01000074.1 GCA_003564185.1 Flavobacteriaceae bacterium | reverse complement strand
GCACAACACGTCCATCAGAAAATGTAGTAGACGGTTCAGTGGCAGAACTGCTTCGAATATGGTATAAGCAAAGTGCTCAGCTCTTTTTGATACAGTGGTGGAATTAAGTAAACGATGACTTTGTCAGTTCAGTCAAAACTTTTTGCATCATGGGTGAGAGAGAGAGAAGGTGCTTACACCAGCCGGCGGTACTTGCCAGCAGCCAACAGCAGGAAAACCTACTAGAAAACTACTGGCCTCGCCGTAAGGGGTGTACGTAGAAAACCTGTTCAGACCTGGATGGGAAAGGTACAAGGGGCAAGCCGCACGCAACCACACAAAGGGGGCAGGGTAAGGGCAGCCACAAACGCCTGTAGGGAAGGGGAAGGATGCACCGGTGGAACATGGGGCCCAAGTCCGGAAGCCCACTAGCTATTATGCAAGGGAAAAGCTGCCATTCGCCCGGCAGGCAACCCCACACACAACAACTAAGCAGCAACAACCGGCGTGGCCTGACAAAGCAAGCACCGCCCATGAATCCGGCAATCAAAAGGCAACCCCCCGCAGCACCAGCTAAGCACAGTGGGGAGGGGCGGACCGCAGTCCCGCAGCAACAAAGGAGGCGGGGATAGCACCGGCATGTGGCGAAACGAGCTTCACAGCATAAAACCTGCAGAGAGCGCTTGAAAAGCCCGCCAAGCTCGCCGCATGAAGGATGCCGCCGCCACCCTCCTGTCACAGGTCAGCCCTATGTAAGGTCAAAAACTAAGGAGAGAGAACAAAAAAAGGCACCTGTCTAGGCCCGTTAAGCAGGGGTGCGCAAGCGCAGGCAAGGCTGAGAACCGGACGTGTCCACCCAGAGAAAAGGGTGGGATGGCAGTGCGAGCTTGGTGTCAGTTGCCCATGTGGGTGGAACGGCACCATCAGACACAAAATCCTGCAAGTACTTCCAGAAGGTCGCCACCGCTGTTCGGCTGGCTCGCTCAGCATGATCAGCCGGTGCTGGGCCTGCTGTCAAGGTATGCAAAAAGTCAGTGATGAGCGTCTGGCCAGCTGCAGGGGTATCGGTGGCACCGAGGTGCATAGCCCACATGCGCCGCCGACCGTACTCCATAGCGCAGATGGCAGCGACCGCGACAACCGACCACGCACAGGGGTGTACCGTCGCTGCCGGCGGTTCCAAGAGCCAGAGGTGGGCGCACTCTAGTGCGCCGGCATCACAGCCGCCCGCCGCCAGGCCCACCCGGACGGCAGTAACGACCGCATCAGCCACACGGCAGTGCCAGAAGCAGTGAGACCGTCCAAGTAGCCCGGGGGATGCAGAGAGGCCGGCAGGCGGATCTGGCGCGCGCCCACATGGGCAGAGCCCGCTGAGCACCACATCGTGTCCACCTGCAGCCGACACGCCGTTAACCGCCAGGCGCCAAAACACCTCTTTCCGCTTGTTGTCCCACGACAGTCGTGCCAGCGCACGCATGCGGCCAAGGAGTGCAGTGCACGATGCGTTGACAGCTGTAGGCAGCTGAGCCAAGGGGCCGTATCCGCTGAGCAGCAGGGCAGAGGCCGCAAAGGCGCGATGAAGTTGGCGCCGTTCCGCATCAAAGCAGCGCAGTTGCATGCTGGTGGCCGCGCGCACGGTGAGGCCGCCTGGTCCAATGAAGGGGAGCACAGCCCACGGCTGCAGCGGCTGGGGTGCCGCTGGTGGGACGCTGCGCCAACCCACGGCGTCGGCTGCGGCGCGCTCAGCGGCGCGTGTGGCAGCTTGCGGCAGCGCCACTGGGATGGACGGCTGGGTGGCGAGGATGGGAGGCAGGTGTCGCTTAGAATCATGCACCCAGGCACGCGGGATGGCCGCGAGCATCGCAGTAACCGTGGCCTGTAGCCGATCATTGGCAGCATCGCCAGGGTGCCAGGCCTGAAAGACGTCAAGCACGCCCTCGGGCAGGAGGGGACCCTGCTGCATGCCGTACATGACAAGGCGCAGCGCGTGTTCAAGCGAGCGGGCGCGCGACATGTAAGGGGCAGGCAGGTCACGAGCAGCACCGTGGCAGTAGTACTGCAACGTTGTGTGGGCGGTGCTGTAGGTAGGGGGGTGGGCAGGGGGGCCTGCATTGAGCATCGCTCGCATCATGCGGTCCACCGTGTTCATCGCCCGCTGCAGCACAAAAAGGTCGGCAACAGTGTGCAACCCAGGCACGAGGGACATGTGGGCAAAGCCGCAAACCCACAGCTCACGGCGTATGTCTGGTGGCGGCGTGTCAGCCGTCATGCCAGGCACGCTAGTGTGCCCACCGCTGCCAGCTGGCCAGGCCACCGTCCGCTGGTCCGCCCTAAACTCAAGCTGTAGCAGTGGGTTGGCCCACAGTGGCGCGGCGGCGCCCCAGTCCACACTACCGTCTGCCGCGGCGGGCGGATGTGTCACATGGGGCAGGCCAAGCACCTGTAGGCCCGCCACCGCACGTGCCAGTGGCGGAGGCAGCGATGCGCCGTAGTGTCCTGCCGTCGATGGCGCCAGAGGCGCTGGTAGCATGCCAGCCGTGGTGTCATCTGGCGCGAGAGTGGACAGAAGCAGCACCAGGCCCGGATGCCTGCCCGGTGCCGCGCGGCGCACGATTGCATCCACCGCCGCGATCAGTGGGGAGGTGCCTGGGCCGGCGAGTGCTGCCGTCGATGTAGACGACACCGTGGCTGATGTGGCGGGGGAGGTAGGAAAGAGGGCCTCAGGGTCGCCAATCAAGTGAACAACAAGGCGGCGCAACGATGCAGCGTGCCGCGCCGACAAGTGTTGCTCCCAGGGCATGGCACCAAAACCACCACGCGCTGGCCGCCCAGGCAGCAGGTCGGTCCGCACGCCAGGCATCCGTATACGCCGGCGTGATGCCACAGGGTTGGGTCCCTCTCCACGGTCGACCAGGCGCGCCGTCCATCGGCGCAGCTTGGTGTGTACCTCGGCAGGGACAGCGTGAAGCGACGCCCGGTGAAGCATCCTGCCAAGTCCATAGGACGATGCCGCAGCTGCGCGCCCAAATGCTGAAAGGGGTAGCCGGGCCACACGGTCAAAGGATTTGCCCACCTCGTCCAGTAGCGTTGTCCACTCCGGTTGCGGTTCACCCTCGGCCGTGCAGGTCGCCCCCAGGGACACAGCCTCCCGCACGACCGTGAACTCCCCCACTGTGTCCGGCAGCGGTGTGCCAGGCGGCGGCACGGCGTCACCTATTGGGAGGAGGGTAACCTTAGACAGGTTGAGGCCCTGGCCTGACGCCAACTTGAACACGAGCATGGCATCTGTGAAGGTCCCAACGACAGCACGGCTGAGGCCAGTCAGCAGCGGCACGGTGTCATCAGCATACTGCATGCAACGCACGCGCACATCGGGCGCAACAGCAACGCCGACCACCGGGCACGTGTGCAGCCAGCGTTGCAGCGCCTCGGCCACAAACAGGTAGAGGACCGGCGCCGCGGGGCAGCCCTGGCGCACCCCTGCGCCGTATGGCCGGGCAGCTGAGGTGTAGCCATTCACCGTCGCCGTGGCCACCGTGCCAGACAGGATGGTGCGCGCCCATCGGATCAGGCCAACGCCAGCACCCATGGCGTGCATGGCCGCGTACAGGAAGTCACGGCTGACAGTGTCATAGGCTTTCCTGAAGTCGAGGAAGGCCAGAACCGCCCCCGTGACCCCCTCTCCCCTGCGCTGATTGGACGCCAGCAAGTGGGGTAGCAGGTGCGTGAACATGACATTGTCGGTGATGCGTCGCCCAGGTAGGAAGGCGGTCTGGTGAGGGCCGATGACGGTGGCCAGCACAGGCGCCATGCGTGTCGCGAGGACCTTGGTCATGAGGCGATAGTCAGTGGAGAGGAGGGTGATGGGACGGTAGTTGGCCGGCGCCGTTTTGTCTCCCTTTTTGAAGATGGGCGCAACATCGCCATCCAGGAAGCCGCGTGGTACTTGGCCGGTTGCACCCACGGCACTGTACAGGCGTGAGAGCAGGCGAGGCACGGCGTCTCCACTGCGGCGCCACAGCTCGGTAGGGATGCCATCAGGGCCGGGTGCAGCACCAGGTCGAGCACGCTTGAGAGCGTCTCGTACCTCCCCTGCATGGATAGTCAGGTCGCCAGCAGTCGCAGCCAGGGCCGGGTCAATCACGGGGCCGTGCTGCTGCACTGCGGCGAGCACCTGGGCGAGTGCTGCCGGGTCAGGTGGTGGTGCTGCAGACACACTAGCAAAGGCCCTTGCCATGGTGTCCGCCAATGCCGGGCCACTGGTGGTGAGGCCACCACCCGCTGAGCGCAAGGCAGCCACGTGGCGTGAGGCTCTGGATGGGCGCATGAGCTGGGTCAGGAGGGGGGAGGCGCGCTCACCATCACGCAGCCATTCAAAGCGCGCGCGCTGCTCTGCTGACAGCGTCGTAGCCCGAAGTGCATCTGCCTGAGCCCGAGCAGCATCCAGCACTGTGCCAAGCGCCACCGCCGCTGCCACCGGAGATGCCGCTGCCGCCGCCTTGTCAAATGCCTGTCGCAGAGCATCCGCCGCTGTTATCTGACTCGCTCGTGATATCATTGGCCCGGAGGCCACCATGCGATTCAAGCGCGTGGCTTCGCGTGTCAGCCGTCGTTTGAAGCCCGGCCACCAGGAGAGAAGGGGGGCGTGATCAGTTGGCGCCGCGGCCTCCTCAGCGAGCATCCAGGCCGCAAAGCCGGAAGACAGGTGCTCGTCCCGCAGGAAGTTTGTGCGCACACGGCGCTGGCCCGGACCAACCTGGGTTGGTGAGGCGGGGGCCAGGTGCAGCACCACCGGCCGGTGGTCCGAGGTGGCAGTGGGTCCCTCTGTGCGACACTGCAGCGTGTGTGAGAGGAGGGTGGTGGGCACATAGAAGCGGTCCAGGCGGGCCGCTGTCCCACATCCCGCGTGAAAGAATGTAAACGAGCGGCGTCCTGGGTGGCGCGCACGGTACACATCTCGCAGGTCACGCGCAGCACAGAGCGCCGCCATCGCTGCAGCAGTGGTGCGCTCCGTACTGCGATCTGGTGCAGGCCCAACGCCTAGCAGTTTGCGATCCAAGGTCTCCGGGTCGGGGGTAAAATTGAAGTCACCACCAAGGACCAGCCGCCCGCGTGAAGTCGCGGCGAGGGGGTGCAAGCGAGAGGCGATGAATGTGCGCTGACCAGCAGCATCTCCTGAGGGCAGGTAGGCTGAGGCCAGCGTGAGTGTGTGGCCGCTCCACTGTATGGTCTGGTGGATCAGGCGGCCGTCAGCAGCCGCGTGTGGCTCGCCTAAAAGGCGGATACGTCCCGAGGCCAGGTGGTCAGCCCGCACGCCTACCGCCACACCATGTGCCGCCGTCAAGCTGTGCGCCCAGAAGAACCGCAGGGGTGGTGCATGTGCGACGTCACGTGCCGCCACTGTCGAGGCATGCTCCAGACGGGCCACCGCTCCACTGAACGAGTGTGCGTGAGAAAGATGAGTTTCCTGAATCAGAACAACATCCAGACGTAGCACTGCCAGCCAGGTGTGCACCAGATGGCCAATCTTATTAAGGGCCAGGCCACGGACGTTGTGGGTAGCAATGCGCAGCCCGCGTGCGTGGCGTCCACCTGGGTACGTTCTACTCATAGGTGGGTGCCGGCGCGGCCGCCGTGGCCGGTGCCGGCGCGGGGAGAACCATCATAGCTGCAGCCGGCGAGGTCAGCACCTGCATAGCCGCGGCTGGTAAGGGGGGCGCCATCACATCCGCAGCCGGCGAAGGGGGCGCCACGGCTATTCGGCTGTCCACGGCCTCGGAATCCGCAAGGCCAGCGAGCGCGTCAAACCGGTTTGGTGAAAGCACCAGCTGTGTCGCTGGTGCACGTGCGCCGCATGTGCGCGTCTCCTCCTCGTCGCTGTGCACGGACGCAGCTTCGGAGGATGTGCGTCCACGTTTGCCGGCGAGGGCGGCACGCTGTGTCTCCGTCATGGCGACATCTGCGGCGGCGGTCTTGGCAGCGTCAGTAGCATCCAAGCCACCGACATCGGAGCCAGCAAGCGATGCGTTGGGGGAGCAGCCGTACGATCCAGCTGGAGATACCAGTGTGGATCGACCTTTGCCACTACCGCCACGCCCTGCGCGCCCGTCACCAGAGTGGTTTCGGTCAGCGCTATCACTGCCAAGGCCACTGCGGTCAGTACCACCTCGGTGAGCGCCGCGGTTTCCGCGGCCAGCGAAGATTGCATCGCTGCTGCCACCACCTCTGCCGTCACTACCACCGCCGCCACCGCCGCTGCCGCCGCCGCCGCCATCGCTGCCGCTGCCGCTGCCGCCGCCGCCGCCGCCGCCGCCGCCGCTGCCCCCGCTTGAGCTGGTGGCGTCGCTGACGGAGTC
>PXFS01000116.1 GCA_003564185.1 Flavobacteriaceae bacterium | reverse complement strand
GCTCAAAACCTTTCGTGTACTGGTAAAGGAACTATTTGTAATATGGGAGCTGAAATTGGAGCAACAACTTCTACTTTTGGTTACGACGAATCTATGGAGCGCTTCTTAAGAGCAACCGACAGAAACGACGTTGCTGATGAAGCAAATAAAATTAAAGAGCACTTAACCGGTGACCCAGAAGTATATGCTAATCCAGAAAAATACTTTGACCAAGTTATAGAAATTGATCTTTCTACTTTGCGTCCACATTTAAACGGACCTTTTACACCAGATTTAGCTACTCCGGTAGGCGAATTAGGAGCTAAAGCCAAAGAGAATGATTGGCCAATTAAAGTAGATTGGGGATTAATTGGTTCTTGTACCAACTCTTCTTACGAAGATTTAACAAGAGCCGCTTCCATAGCCCAACAAGCAATTGATAAGAAGCTAAAACCAAAATCTGATTTTGGAATTAACCCAGGTTCTGAACAAATTAGATTCACCGCAGAAAGAGACGGTCTTTTAAAAGTATTTGAAGACCTTGGTGCAACTATATTTACCAATGCTTGTGGACCTTGTATTGGTCAGTGGGATAGAAGTGACCGAAAAGGAGATGAGAAAAACACCATTGTACACTCGTTTAACAGAAACTTCTCTAAACGTGCCGATGGTAACCCAAATACACATGCTTTTGTTGGTTCGCCAGAAATGGTAGCAGCTATCGCAATATCAGGTCGATTAGATTTTGACCCAATGAATGATACTTTAATTAATGAAGATGGTGAAGAAGTTAAGTTAGATATGCCTAATGGTATTGAATTGCCACCACAAGGATTTGAAGTGGAAGACAACGGCTATTTGGCACCAAAAGAGGACGGAAGTAGCGTAGAAGTGAAGGTGGCTGAAGATTCTAATCGTCTTCAATTACTTGAACCATTTGATCCATGGGATGGAAAGAATTTAATGGGCGCTAAATTACTAATCAAAGCGCACGGTAAGTGTACTACAGACCATATTTCTATGGCTGGTCCTTGGTTGAAATACCGAGGTCATTTAGATAACATTTCAGACAATTGTTTAATTGGTGCGGTAAACGCTTTTAACAAGCAAACTAACTTTGTAAAAAGTCAAATTACAGGCGAATATGATGCTGTACCTAAAACACAACGTCAGTATAAAGCTGAAGGAATTCCTACCGTAGTGGTAGGTGACCATAACTACGGAGAAGGTTCTTCTAGAGAGCATGCAGCTATGGAGCCAAGACACTTAGGTGTTCGTGTTGTTTTAGTGAAGTCTTTTGCTAGAATTCACGAAACTAACTTGAAAAAACAAGGGATGTTAGGAATTACTTTTGCTAATGAAAATGACTACGATTTAATTCAAGAAGACGATACCTTCAACTTTATTGATCTTGAAGATTTTGCTCCAGACAAGCCATTAACTATTGAAATAGTTCATGCAGATGGAACAAAAGATACCATAAAAGCTAATCACACCTATAACGATGTTCAGATTGGGTGGTATAAAGAAGGTTCTGCTTTGAATATGATTAAGAAAATGAATCAGTAAGCTTTTACTGAATATTAATAGTATGGGAGAGGGTTAACTTTTTAGTTGCCCTCTTTTTTGTTTTAAAGATTGATGTCCATAAGATGAATTAGTATAACATAAATTACTTACTTTTAATAAAAATAGGAATCATCAAAAAATTAGGTTATGGATTACACTAATAAACGTTTTCTAATACTAATAGCTTTTATAGTTGTAGCTTGTAATTCGTCTTCAAAAAATAAAATATACAAGCAAAATTTAGAAGAATTTATTGAATCAAGAAATGATTTAATTGATAGGAACGGAAAAATTATAGTTTCTCAAAAAGGAGCTTGTGAAGAGTTAGACTGTGCTACTTTTTTTGAGGAATACCAACATAAAGTTCATTTGTATTCAAAAAGTGAAATATTTATGTATAACTTTAATAGACATATTGAAATCAAATCTATTGAAGATAAAATCATTAAGTATCGAATTATTGAGTGGGAGTAGTAGAAGTTTACTTTAAATTAAAGCTATCTTTTCAACTGAAACTCAAATCAAATTCTGATGCTTTTAAATACCTATCTATTAAGTAAGTCAAGCTCGTTCGTAACGTTCGTAGGTAAACGCATAATTATGTTTTTCATCTTTAGGGTGAAATTCTGAATTTACTAACTTCCAAACAGATAAATCTATTTCAGGGAAAAAAGTATCCGCTTCAAATTTTCCATGAACCCTGGTTAGCTCAATAGCTTCTGCAATTGGCATAAATTGCTTATAGATTTGACCTCCGCCTATAATGTATGGAGAATTGTCTTCTTGAGCTAATTGAATTGCCTCTTCTAATGAAAAAACAACCTCCCCATCTATTGGAGAATAATCTTTATTTCTGGAAATGATGATATGGGTTCTATTAGGTAAGGGTTTTGGAAATGATTCAAAAGTTTTCCTTCCCATAATGATATGATGGCCTGTAGTTAGTTGCTTAAATCGTTTGAAATCGTCGGGAAGATGCCATACTAAATCGTTATCCTTCCCTAGTTCATTTCCTTCGCCAACGGCAGCAATCATTGTAAGCATATTAAGTTTTTTGGGTAAATATAATTGTTAATAGCGAATTGGAATAGCAAAAATAAGATAAAACGAATACGAAAATTTAAATCAAATTTTGAATAATCTACTATCAAGGGCTTTACATTTGTAAAAAAAGTAAAATGAAAATTCAACTTGATAAAGATAAAAATTCAGCTCATTCATTTACAGCGAAAAATGAAAATGGATTCAAAGTTAAATTAAGTAATTCTTCTGCTGGAGAGCCTACTGGTCCTAGTCCAATGGAAACAGTACTTATGGCTGTTGCTGGATGCAGCAGTATTGACATTGTGCATATCTTAGGAAAGCAAAACTTAAAAGTAGATGATTTAAATGTGATGGTTGAGGGATTGAGAAGAGAAGAAATTCCAAAGATATTTACCAAAATTAAACTTCAGGTTCATTTGAAGGGTAAAATACCAGCATCTAAGGCCTTACGTGCTTGTCAGCTTTAATTTGAAAAATACTGTTCTGTTTCAAAAATGCTAGAAAGCAAAGTAGAAATTCTTTATGATGTAATTTTAAATGGAGAGAAAGTGGAAAAACTTTAATTTTTTTTTTCAATCTTTTTCATACAACAAATATGGCTTAATTTTTTGTTTATAGACGGTAAGGTCAGATTGCCATTCTGCTTTGATTTCATCGCTTGAATAACCCGATTCAATTTGTTGCTGAAGCTTTTTAGTACCAGCTAACTTTGTAAAAAATGAATTAAAAAAATCGGCTTGATTTCTATTTTCATTATAAGCTAAAATTAGACATTCTAAGTTTATGCCATTCAATTTTTTATGCCTGGTAAGAACCATTCCGTAACATAATTCATTTTCAAATTTTGGGTATTTAGCACCCTCTTTAGAAACTGGTGTATAAGTGTATTCAAAAACATCAGGATTCAAATTGGGCGAACCAAATACTTGAAATTGCAAATCTGTTCCTCTACCTGCATTGACAGCTGTACCTTCAAAAAAGCATAAGCTTGGATACAAATTAACCGACTGCGCATTAGGAAGGTTTGGTGAAGGTGGAACAGGCAATTCATATTCATTGCTTTTATGATAATGATCCATTGGAATTACATACAACTCTGCTTGAAGCTGCTCATTCAACCAATTTTCACCATTAATCATTCTGGCATATTCACCAATAGTTAATCCATGCACCGCAGGAATAGGATGCATCCCTACAAAACTTTGATGTTCCATTTCTAAAATAGGCCCATCAATATAGTGACCATTAGGGTTAGGTCTGTCTAATACTATAATCGGAGTTTGATGCTCTGCACAAGCTTCCATTACATAATGCAAAGTTGAAATATAAGTGTAAAATCTTGCACCTACATCTTGAATATCAAAAACCAAAAAATCTACATTTTGCATTTGTTCTGGTTTTGGTTTTTTATTGGTTCCATAAAGTGAAATAATTGGAATCCCTGTAAGAGCATCTTTACCATCTTTAATTTGTTCACCCGCATCAGCTGTGCCTCTAAATCCATGTTCGGGTGCAAATACTTTAACCACCTCAATTCCTTCTTCCAAAAGTAGGTCTACCAAATGTGTTGTTTTGCTATTTTGTATTAAAACTGAGGTTTGGTTGCCCACAACACCAACTTTTTTACCATGTAGAAAAGGTAAATAGCTAGCTTTCTTTTCAATTCCCAAAGTAATTTTTGCAACTTGATTTTGACTATGACAAGTAGATGTAAAAAAGCTTATTGTTAGTAAAATTAATAATGTATTTTTGAAGCTTGAATAAAACATGTTAGGTGAATTTCGAATTTTTTATTTCTAAAAGGCTAATATCGGAAAAGAATACCAATAATAGTGTTTCTGGGCCTATTATTAAAATTGCTATAATTGCTATTAGCTTAGGAATTATCATGATGCTTATTGCCTTTGCAACTGGCACTGGACTTCAAGAAAAAATTAGAGAAAAGATTACCGCATTTAATGGAGACATTAATATTTCTCAATTTACAAGTAATCAATCTCAAATAAGTCTTGATCCTATCTCTACGGAACAAGATTTTTATCCTGAATTCAATCAGGCTGGCATCAAGCATATTCAAGCTGTAGCTACCAAGTTTGGAATTATTAGAACAGCTACAGATTTTGAAGCTATAGTTACAAAAGGTGTAGAGGAAAACTATGAATGGCGCTATTTTGAAGAGTATTTGACTGAGGGAAGAATTCCAGAATATAAAGATAACATTAGTAAAGAAATACTCATATCCGAATACTTAGCTAATCGACTCAAGTTTAAGATAAATGACCAAGTTGTTGTATATTTTCTTAAAGATGAAAACTCTGAACGACCTAGAATGCTAGCTTTAGACATAGTAGGAATTTATAACTCCGGTTTTGAAGAATTTGACAAAAGCTTTTTAATAGCTGATCTAAAACAAATTCAACGAATTAATAAGTGGCAAAGTAATGAAGTTGGATACTTTGAAGTCCTAGTGAATGATTTTACCAAAATTGAACAAGTAACTCAAGAAATCTACCAACAAATACCATCAGAGCTAGATACTGAAAACATTATTCAAAAGTATCCTAATATTTTTGAATGGCTTAGTATGTTTGATATGAATATCGCTATCATAATAACGCTAATGATTATAGTAGCTGGCATTAACATGATTACAGCATTATTGGTTTTAATTTTGGAAAGAACACCTATGATTG
Source organism: Flavobacteriaceae bacterium (assembly GCA_003564185.1). Lineage (GTDB taxonomy): Bacteria > Bacteroidota > Bacteroidia > Flavobacteriales > Flavobacteriaceae > Psychroflexus. Next base: position 19,081 of record PXFS01000116.1, on the reverse strand, counting down.
GCATATTAAAATCGCTTGGGGCTAGCAATTGGAGTATTAGAAAAATATTTCTTATCAATGCAAGTTACTTAATTATTAAAGGTATTTTCTTTGGCAACCTGATTGGGATAAGTATATTGTTAATTCAAAAATATCTAAAACCTTTAAAGCTTGATGCGGCCTCGTATTATGTAAATGAAGTTCCTATAAAAATTAGTTTATCTTACATTTTATTTGTTAATCTAGGTACACTTACATTATGCTTACTTTTTCTAATTATTCCTTCGGTTTTAGTAACAAAAATAAGTCCTATCAAAGCAATTAAATTTGATTGATTAAAATTTTTATAGTTTTTTTTCTACATTTGTTAATTGTTGTAATTCAATTTAAGATTATGTTGAAAAAATTTCTATCTACTCTTATACTTTTGTTTATCGTTCAGCTAGGAGCAGAAGCTCAATTTCAAGAATTTCAAAATCATTTAAGATTTAGGCAATTAGATAAAGCCAAAAAAATCATTTATTCTGATAATATTTCTGCTAATGATAGAAGCATTTTACAAGGAAAGCTTTTTATTGAAAACAACCAAATTGATTCTGCTTTTGTACGTTTACTTGAGATAGACACACTTCAACTCAATAAGGAACAAAGAGCCTATCATTTATATTATTTAGCTGATGCTTATGACCAGACTTCAGAGTATAGTTTAGCTGTTGACAATATGAGTAAAGCACAACAGCTATATGAAGAATTGGGGTATAAGAACGAAGCTAATGAGATGAACATGAAAATTTATCTCACGCTTCTATCCTCTCCTTTTTTTCAAGGTGGTGATATTTCTTATCTTGAAAATTTTTATGAAAATGCCAAAGAGTTAGAAAATTATAATCAATTATCTAGAGCTGAAATCAATTTAGCCTTTGAGAACTTTAACCCAGAAGATCCTTTTGAAATCATAAATTATTTTGATCGTGCACTAGAACTTAGTAAAAAATCAGATAATAAATTAGATCAAGCAAGAGTGTTAAATTACTATGGAATGATTTATGGTGAAAGTTTTGGCATCATTGATTCTGCTGAAAAATACTACGACCTCGCACTTCAAATTTATGAAGAATTTGATGACAATTACAAAAAGAAACCAGTTTACACTTTAAAAGCTAACTTGGCGAGAGCCAAAGGGGATTTTAAAGAGTCTATTCGACTTTTAAAAATTGCTGATAGCATTCCAACTTCTACTTATAAAAACGAAATGAATGTAGGCATTTACCTCAATTTAGCTAATGATTATAAGGATTTAGAAATGATTGACTCTGCTTACTTTTATATGTTGAGATATAATGAAGCAAGAGATGAGATTAATTTTCAAAAACAAAATGTTAATCTTGCACGTTTTGAGGCAGAAAAGAAAGATAAAGAAAACCTTTTATTAAGTCAAAAAAATGAGCGCAACAGAAACCTTCTTTTTGGAATGGGTGGGCTTTTAATTGCACTTTCTTTTATTTCTTATCTTTTATACACTAACAACAAAAAGAAACAGCTCATATTTGAACAAAAAGAAGAGGTAAATAAACAAAAAACACAAGGCCTTTTAAATCAAATTAAAATAACCACTATTGATAGCGTACTTAAGGGTCAAGAGCAAGAAAGAAAAAGAATTGCCAGTGATTTACACGATAATCTTGGAGCTAGATTAACAGCCTTAAGGATGAATTTTCAACACTTGAAAGACCAATGTATTGATGATGAAAGTCTCCAGCAACCCCTTGGAAAGACCGAAGAATTACTTGAGGGAACGTATGAAGATATAAGAAGAATGTCTCATGTTCAAAATTCAGGAATTATGGCTAATGAAGGACTCATTCCTGCCATAGAGAAATTTGTGGAAGCCATTAACTCCGACAAGCTTAATATTGATGTGAATCATTTTGAAATGGATGAAAAACTGAGTAATAATTTTGAAATTAATTTGTTCAGAATTATTCAGGAATTAACCACAAATATCATCAAGCACGCTAATGCATCTGAGGCAAGCATCAGCATTACTAACCATAATCATTCAATTAATATCATTATTGAAGATAATGGAGTAGGATTTGATGTTTCACAAGTTAAACCCCATAGTGGAATTGGTTTGTCAAGTATTATAGAAAAGGTAGAGGATTTAGATGGAAGTTTGGAAGTAGACTCTTCACCTGGTAAAGGAACAACAATTATCATTGATTTACCAATACAATAGCGTATGATTAGACTTGCAATTGCAGATGATCACCAATCATTAGTAGATGGTGTGAAATTGATTATAAAACCAATAAAAGATATAGAAGTTGTAGCTACTGCCAATAACGGAAAAGATCTAATTGAGCTTGTTCCTTTGAAAAAGCCAGACGTAATATTAACCGACATAAAAATGCCTTTGATGGATGGTTACGAAGTTGCGAGAAAAGTAAAAAATGAGTGGCCCCATGTAAAAGTAATAGCTTTTTCAATGTTTGACAGCAGTAACGCAATTAAAAAAATGAAAGAAGCTGGAGCCAAGGCTTATTTATTAAAAAATGCATCCTTAGAGACTATCAAAGAAGTAATTTATAAAGTAAATAATGGAGAAGAGTATTTTATGAATACTAATCTAAAACCTGTTAAGAGAGAAAGTAAAGAAATGAATTTTGCAAAACTCACAAAAACAGAACGTAAAATTTTAGAACTCATAGGACAAGGCAAATCTTCTAAAGAAATTGCTGAAATTAGAAATTCAGCTGAATCTACCGTGGATAAACACCGTAAAAACATGATGAGAAAACTACAACTCAACGGTAAAGGTGAACTTGTTAAATATGCCTATGATGTACGATATGAACTCTAAGATTAAAACATGTCAATAGCACTTTTTATTCAACATAGATTTTCTAAACGCTGGAAAGAGTACTTAAGCAAACTCCTTCCTGACACCAAAATAGAAATTTATCCAGCAATTGAAAATGATAATTCAGTTGAATATGCCATTAGCTGGAAACACGATATGGGCGTATTTGATCAATTTGAGAATTTAAAAGTAATTGCTAGTTTAGGAGCTGGTGTACATCATATTTTAAAAGATGAATCTATTCCAGAAAGCATAGAAATTACAAGAATAGTTGATGAACAACTTCAAAAAGACATGGCCAGTTTCGTGTTAACTCAATGCTTTAATAGTACTCGAAATATTTTTCAATACCAGCGCCAGCAGGTAAATAAAGAATGGAAACTCCATACTTACAAAACACCAGAAGAAACCAAAGTGGGAATACTTGGAATGGGGGTTTTGGGGCAAGCAACAGCCAGACTACTTAACAGAAACGGATTTCACGTATTAGGTTGGTCTAAATCAAAAAAAAATATAGAAAACGTAGAAACATTTGAGGAAAATGGTCTTAAACAATTTTTAGCTAAAACCAATATCCTTGTATGCTTACTTCCTATCACAAAAGCTACTATTGGAATTATAAATCAAAAATTATTAAGTCAGCTTCCAAAAAAAAGTAGCTTCATAAACGTAGCAAGGGGTGAATTAGTTGAAGATGCAGATTTATTAAAAGCATTAGATACTAATCAATTAGATTGGGCAGTTCTAGATGTTTTTAAAGAAGAACCTCTTCCTGAACACCATCTTTATTGGTCTCATCCAAAAATAGTAATCACTCCGCACTCAGCTAGCCTTACCAATCCCAAAACAGCCTCAAAGCAACTAGCAGAAAATTATCTTCGTTTAAAAAAGGGGAAAAAACTAAATAATGTAGTAGATCGTGAAAAAGGATATTGATTTTTTAGAATCAGAAACTATAAAATGATAATTTTGAGCTAAAAAAATGCAAGTAAATCAATTAATTAATTCGGCTCTTCAGAATGCTCAAAATTACACGGAATATAAAATTCACATAAACGATTTATTTAGTCAAGGAAAAACAACAGGAAATAACCAATCTGAAGCTTATATAAATTACACCGAATTAAGTTTACAACGAATGAAACGTTGGGAAAAAATTGGAAAAATTGAACCTTCAGAAGCTGATAAAATACAACATATAGAGACAAATCAAACTTGGTTAGTGATTACAGAAGCTTGGTGCGGTGATGCGGCACATGCATTACCTTACATCAAAAAATTAGCAGACCTCAATTCAAAGATTATATTAAAAATTGTACTGAGAGATGAAAATGAGGAGTTGATGAATCACTTTTTAACCAATGGCGGAAAATCTATCCCAAAGCTAATTGCCTTTACTAGTGAGGATAAAAAAATACTATTTACTTGGGGACCACGTCCAGATGAAGCTATGCAAATGGTAATTCAAGAAAAGCAAGCAAAAGGAAGTCTAGATGAAGATTTTAGGAAAAAGCTTCAACAGTGGTTCAATAAAGATAAGGGGAAAAAAACAGTAATTGATATAGTAGAACTTGCAACAAAAGCTTCCACTTAATCTTGAATAACTCTTAAATTTCATTTCAGCATTCAATAATTCATTCAAAAAAGTATTTTTGTAATCAAATAGCAAGACGTGTTTAACAATCAAAAAAGTGACAACATTTTTAATCTTCTTTTTCAAGGGATTTCCGAAGGTGTTTTAGTAGTTAATGAGGATCAAATTATAGCCGAGGTTAACAAATCGGTTGCAGAGATATTTGGCTATGCAGAAAATGAGCTTCGTGGACTTCATCTTAACACACTTATTCCAACTAGTGTTCACGTAAAACATGATGATTACTTTAGAGCGTTTATTAAACGAGGTGAAAGTAGAAAAATGGGAATTGGAAAAGACCTATTTGGAATTAGAAAAGATGGGTCTAAATTTCCTGTTGAAGCAGGTTTAAATCCGTTTAGCATTGGAAACACTAAGTATGTAATGGCTATTTTAACAGACATTACCGTTAGGAAAAAAGCAGAGAAAGAAATTAAAGACTTAAATAATCATCTTGAAATTAAAGTTGAACAAAGAACAGAAGAGTTAGAAAAAGCAATTGATCAATTAAAATTTAGTAACAAAGAACTCCAGCAAGAGGTTAACAAAAGAAAAAGAGCTGAAGCAGAAATGAAAAACGCCTTGCACAAAGAAAGAGAACTGGGCGATTTAAAAACTAAGTTTCTGTCTTTAGTCTCACACGAATTCAAAACCCCATTAAGTGGAATACTCACCTCTGCTACTTTAATCGGAAAATACGAGAAGGAGGAACAACAGCATAAGCGAGATAAGCACATAAAAACTATTAAAAACAAAGTGCATTACTTAACCAATATTTTAAATGATTTTCTTTCCATTGAGCGTTTAGAATCAGGCAAGGTGACTTATAAGTTTGAAGAATTTAGTCTTCAGAACTTGGTTAATGAAGTAATATATAATGCCAATGTCACCTTAAAAAGCGGACAACAAATCATCTACCCAAATCAGATTGAAGACTGTATTTTAAAGCAAGATAAAAATGTAATGGAGTTGGTCTTGTCTAACTTACTAAGCAATGCTATAAAATATTCTCCAGAAGAAACCCAAATAAATTTTGAAATAGACCAAGACAGTGAACGCCTTTATTTTCATGTAAAAGACCAAGGAATGGGAATTCCTCAAAAAGACCAAAAACACATTTTTGAACGTTATTTTAGAGCAGAAAATGCCATTAATAATCAAGGAACAGGCATTGGTTTAAATATTGCAAAAGTGCACTTGGAAAACTTAGGAGGGAAAATTTATTTTGACAGTAGAGAAAATGAAGGAACTACATTTTATATAGAAATACCAAAACAACATGAATAAAAAAATATTATTGATTGAAGACGACCAGACCGTTAGGGAAACTACAGAAGAAATTCTTGAGTTATCTGGCTATGAAGTTTATACTGCAAAAAACGGAAAAGAAGGTGTTGATAAAGCTAAAAAGTTAACTCCAAACTTAATTGTTTGTGATGTAATGATGCCTGAAATGGATGGTTATCAAGTTCTTGAAAATTTAGCAAAAGATGAAAATACATTTGAAATTCCTTTTATTTTTTTATCGGCTAAGACAGACCATAAGGACATTAGAAAAGGAATGGACTTAGGTGCAGACGATTACTTAACAAAGCCTTTTGAAGAAGAAGATTTAATTAGTGCTATTGAAAGCAGGATTGCAAAAATGGCTATAATTCAACAAAAAAGAAACACAAGTAAACTACCCATGGAGTCACACTCCATGAACTTAGAAAACTTTAAGGAAGAGTTGAGGCGCTTCCCTGAAAAACAATTTGCTGCTGGAGAAGTTGTTTATGAACCAGGTGATACTGCCAATCAATTCTATTTAGTAAAAAGAGGAGTAATTAAAACACACAAAACAGATGGACAAGGAAAAGAGTTAATTACTGCTTTATTTAAGATGGATGATTTTTTTGGGAATCTAGTCTTTAATGAATCTGTTAACCACAAGGAGTACGCTACCGCGTTAGAAGATTCTATATTGCATGTTATTCCAAAAATTGAGTTGAAAAAGTTACTTCAAAATAATCACCAAATTCTTTTTGAAATAATCAAAGTATTAGGAGATCACTTAGATGAATCTAAAGATCAACTTTTAGATATGGCTTATAGCTCAGTTCAACGAAAAACAGCTCAGACCATTTTACTTTTTACAGAACGTTTAAAGAAAAACAAGCTCAGGCAAATTCGAATTTCAAGATCAGATTTAGCTGCTGTGGCTGGAATTGCTTCTGAAAGTTTGATTAGAACACTTTCAAAATTTAAAAAGCAAGGGATTGTTGAGATTGAAGGCAGAAATATTAAAGTTTTAGATTTTGATGCCTTAGAAGAAATAAAATAAATTTATTCTTTTACAAAAAACTTGATTAAAAATAAGACAGCTATAAAAACTAAAAAACCTAACAAGATAAACAAACTTCCACCATAATATTTTTTATGAAGCTTTTTGTCTTTACTGTAGCTTAAAATTATAAAGACTGAAAAGGCAATAACGAAGAATATAGCAAAGTATAATTGTCCCTGAGAAAACATTTTTTTGAACAAAAATAAAGCTAATTATGATTAAAAAACCTATAGAAAGTGTAAAAAAATTTCACAAAGCTTTTGAAATTGGTTACCAAGACAAACCTACCGTGAATTTATCAGTTGAAAAAATTGAACTTCGTCATAAATTAATGGCAGAAGAAAACGATGAATACCTAGATGCAGCTAGAAAAAAAGATTTAGTTGAAGTAGCTGATGCGTTGGGTGACATGCTGTATATCCTTTGCGGAACTATCATTGAACACGGAATGCAGGATGTCATTGAAGATGTATTTGACGAGATTCAACAAAGCAACATGAGTAAACTTGACGCAAATGGAAAGCCTATTTTCAGAAAAGATGGAAAAGTGATGAAGAGTGAATTTTATTTTAGACCAAACATTAAAAAATTCTTTAAAAAAGACCGTTAATTTCTGCATCAATTTTTTCAATGATGTTACCAAGATGTTCTGGATTATCTACAAAGTCAATATGATCAACATCTATAACTAATAGTTTTCCTTTGTCATAATCTTTTACCCAGCTTTCATAACGTTCATTGAGCTTATTAAGGTAGTCTATGGAAATTGAATTTTCATAATCTCTACCTCTTTTTTGGATTTGCTTTACTAAATTAGGAACAGAACTTCTCAGGTAAATCAACAAATCTGGCGACTTAGTTACCGATTCCATCAAGTCAAAAAGTGACTTATAATTATTGTAATCACGGTCACTCATTAAACGCATAGCATGTAAGTTAGGAGCAAAAATATAGGCATCTTCATAGATTGTTCTATCTTGGATAATATCTTTACCGCTTTCTCTAATTTCTAATATTTGTCTAAATCTACTATTCAGGAAATATATTTGAAGATTAAAACTCCACCTAGCCATATCATCATAAAAATCCTCTAAATAAGGATTTTCTAAAACATCTTCAAATTCTGGTTCCCAGTCAAAATGTTTCGCTAATAAGCGTGTTAGTGTTGTTTTTCCTGCTCCAATATTCCCAGCAATAGCAATGTGCATATTAGTTTTTTTTCAAGGTATAAATAAAAAGTTCTTCTCCGTTGTAAATATATATTTTTTCATCGTTTAGGAAGAAGTCTTCAACCGAAATTTCAGGAAAATCAACAGAAAAAAGTTCATGATTTCGGTTTGCTAAAAAATAGTCATTATCCACAGTTTTGAGTAAAACCCTATTTTTGTAAATATCAAAGTGCTTCACTTTCAATTGAAATTGATGCAAAATACTACCGTAAATATTAAATTTAATAAAAGAGTTTTCGGTAGCTAGATAACAAAAATTAAAATTGCTTTTTTGGAACAACACCTCATCATAGAGTGGAATTGATCTGGCTAAGACAGATTTTCTTCTATGGTTGTATACCTGTAATTCATTAACATCAACATTAAAAGTCCAAATGCTGTTGTCATTTGCCATAGTTACAAAGTCAAAATTGCTATTATTTCTAGAAAAATTAAAGTTGATTCTGTCTAATTCATTCATTCTATTATCTAAAAAAACAACAGTATTTGCTTCTTTGTAAAAAACCAATAGTCGAAGCGGATTCAAATAATCAACATAAAAAATTTCTCCTAGTTGTAAATCTCTAAATTCAAGTTCTTCCCCTTCATACAATTTAATGAGATTTCCTTTTCGCACATAATAAAGGTTATCTTTCTGATCAACACCATGAAATTTATCTGCCTTTAGAGGTTTTTTCATAAATAATTCGGTTGAATATTCTTGTGCGAAAAGTGTAGTAGAAATTAATATGAGTACAAAAAGTGCTTGAAGCTTTTTCATAAAACCAAAAAATTAATTAAAAACGAAATTAGTCATTTTTTTTATCATTGTAAAAATCGTCAGGGATTGGTAAAATCCAAGAATTATGACCAAAGTAATTCCACTTTACGCTGGTCAAATCAACCTGGTCATCAATTAACTTTGAATAAGGTCTTCCGTTTACGCTAATTCTAGTTGTAGCATACACTTCAACATCTTGACCTTTTTTTTGGAAATCTTTTTTTATAATTTGAGCATATTGCCAAACTCCATCTGGTTTGGAAATGGTTTTATATTGCTTGTTTTTTATATAATCCTTGTTGTTTATCCATTTTTCTTCTCCAGAATTTTTGTCAACCACTTTCATTCTTGTCGAACCTTGTTTAGAACGGAGCATCATTCGCCAACTTAAGCGATGACCTTCCTCTGTCCATAAAACATCGCCATCAATAAAGTGGTGCCTTATGGGTAATCCAAGCTGTACAATAAACCAAATTGCCATAAATGGTATAAGGAGGTTTTTATAATTTGTGTATTTCACTTCATTAGCCACATATAGTGGCTTTTTCCTTAAAAAACGTTTGTTTATTAATTCTGGCGTAAAGAAGAATAAAGTAAAAGCCAATGACATATAGGGAAATATTCCAATGTGAAAAACATAACTATTAAAGAGATGAAAAAAAATACTAAAAACAAAAATAAACATTCTTGTTCTCTTCCATAGGAGTAGAGGCACAACTAATAAATCAAATAAAATGCCAATATATTTGATACTTATGTGAGCAAAATTTGTTTGCAAGAAACTTCCAATTATAGGCGTATCGTGTTTGCTAGCCATTAATAATTTAGGAAATGTTAAGTCAAGCCAATCGGGATAAAATTTGGCTAACGAGGCATAGGTATAAACAATCCAAATTTGTAAAATCAAAAACCAAGGCACCCATTGGGGCATGGAAATTGATTGTATGGATGGATTTCGCTTTGCGTCTAAAGAGAAATATTTATGCGCAGGAACAATAAGCATATAAACACAAAGCAGTACCAACAAATAATAGTGGTTATTATACGCTGACTTTTGCATTAAGTAGGCCATTGACCACAAAATGGTGTACATCAGTATACCTAATCTATATCGATATCCTAGCATCACAAAAATGCCAAAAACACCCATCATAAAAAAGTGGAAATACATGAATTCACCTTGAAAAATTTGAAGAAACTCAAAACCAATAAAGTTAAAGGTGAAATCAGGCTCAACTAATGTTTTTCTTACCCAACCAGTTGCAATTGCTCCCCAAGCTTCTAAGGTAATTAGAAGACCAAAAATAATTCTGAAAACTATTAAGCTAGAATTATCAACTTGTTTAAACAAAACATTATTCAAATTCATTGTTTATGAAATTTAAAGCAAATTTTTCATCTTTTTTCATGGCTTGAATTAACTCATCAATACCGTTAAATTTTTTCTCATCTCTAATTTTTGTAATTAGTTCAACTTTAATTTTTTTACCATAAATATCTTGGTTAAAATGAAAGAAATGAACTTCTAGGCTTTGTTCATTTTCGCCTAATGTTGGATTAACTCCAATATTCATCATTCCATAGTAAACTTTGCTATTAATATTTCCTTTTACAATATAAACTCCTTTTCCAGGTATAATTTTATAAGATTCTTCAATAGCTATATTGGCTGTAGCAAAACCAAAGCCTTTCCCTAAGCCTTTTCCTTTAATTACCCTACCCTCAAGACTAAAATATGAACTCATGTACTGGTTGGCTAAGGTAATATTCCCTTCCTCTATGGCATTTCTTATTTTTGTAGAGCTTACTGCAACATCTTCTATATCTTGTTTTGAAATTTCTTCTACTTGAAAATTAAACTCCTTACCAAATTTGTATAAGTCGTTAATATCAGCAGTACGGTTTCTCCCAAAATGGTGATCATAGCCAATAATCACTCGTCTAACTTTTAGTCCTTTAACCAAAATTTCTTGCACATACTCTCGAGCTGTAAGGCGTGAAAATTCTTTTGTAAATGGATGTATAACAAGATTTTCTAATCCCGTTTGCGCCAGTGTTTCTTTACGTTCGTTAATGGTATGGATTAATTTTAAATCATTACTTTGCTGAAGCACCATTCTTGGATGAGGAAAAAAAGTTAGTAAGGTAGATGCCAAGCCTTTATTTGAATGTTCTAAAAGCCGATTTATAATTTTTCTATGCCCTATATGAACCCCATCAAAAGTTCCAATAGTTACCACAGTTGGTTTAGAAGATTCAAAATTATAGACGTTATTAAATACTTTCAATGGAATAATTATTTACCGTTAAACTCGTTCATTGTGATGGATGGCCCTGCTAAACAAAAAGATTTAATGAGTGCTCTGGACTTCTCAAGTCGCTCAGGGAGATGTTCTCTTTCTTTTTCTCCCCATTCACCAAGTACATAATTCACCTGTTTCCCTTTAGAAAATTGATCACCAATACCAAATCTAAACCGTGGGTATTTGTTTGTGTTTAATTCTTGCTGAATGCTTTTGAGCCCGTTATGTCCACCGTCGCTTCCTTTTGTTTTTAGCCGAAAAGTTCCAAATTCCAAGTTTAAATCATCGGTAATGACTAACATATTTTCCAGTGGCATTTTTTCTTTTTCAAGCCAATATCTACAGGCTTTTCCACTTAAATTCATAAACGTATTAGGCTTCAGTAAAAATAACTTTTTCCCTTTAATAGAAGCCTCAGCAAGTTTTCCATACCGTCTTTCTTGAAAATCAACTTCTAATTCTTCTGCTAATTGACTCACAATTTTAAAGCCAATATTATGCCTTGTATTCACGTAGTCTGCACCTGGATTGCCTAATCCTACAATTAAAAATTTCTTCATTGGATCGACTTTCGATTTTTTTGACAGTAATTTCCCAAAAAATGCTTTCACATTAAATTTTTAGTAAAAATAAAAAAGCATCGCCAAACGGGATGCTTTCTTATCATTATTTTGTTTGAAGATTTAAATTATTCTTCAGATTTTGCTTCTGCTCCTTCTGCAGCTTCAGCTCCTTCTGTTGTTCCATCTTCGTCTTCGTCATCATCTTCTTCTGCACCAATAGCAGCAACATTTCTAGATGTTCTTACTTGACAAATAACGGTGTTGTCAGGGTGAAGAATTTTGTAATCCTCACTAGTAGCACCAGTTACATAAAATTTATTTCCAATTTTTAATTTGGTAATGTTAATTTTGATAGTATCAGGTAAATTCTTAGCAAGACCTCTAACATATAGCCTTCTTAAGTTAAATCTCAATACACCACCATTTTTAACTCCCTTAGGTATACCTTCTGTTTCTACTGGAATTTCCATTGTAATAGGTTGGTCATCCTCAAACTGGTAAAAGTCCATGTGAAGGATAGCATCTGTTACTGGGTGAAATTGAATATCCTGTAATACAGCATTCAACTTGGTACCATCATTTAATTCAAGATTTACAGTGTGAACGTCTGGCGTATACACTAAATTCTTGAAAGAAATTTCAGGTGCATTAAAATGAACAGCCTCTTTCCCTCCGTAAACTACGCAAGGGACCTCACCAGCATTACGTAGGGCTTTAGTTGCCTTCTTGCCCACGCTTTCTCTTTTAGATCCTTTGATCGTAAGTGACTTCATAATTTATATATTTGTTACATTAAAAATTTAGAGCTAATTGATTTATTGATATGAACTGCCTCCATTACTTCTGCAAATAATTCTGCACAGCTTACCACTTTAATCTTTTCACTCTTTTGCTTTAAAGGAATACTATCTGTTACAATTAGCTCTTCCAATTTTGAATTTTCTATTCTCTCGTATGCAGTACCTGATAATACAGGATGTGTACATATTGCCCGAACACTTTTTGCTCCTCTATCCATCATTAAATTAGCGGCATGTGTTAGTGTTCCTGCAGTATCAACCAAATCATCAACCAAAACAACGTTTTTACCGGTAACATCACCAATTAATTCCATATGTGAAATCACATTAGCTTTAGCGCGTTGTTTATAACAAATCACCACATCAGATTTCATTGCTTTAGAGTAAGCATATGCTCTTTTAGATCCACCCATATCTGGTGAAGCCATTGTCAAGTTATCAAGCTTAAGGTTTTTTAAGTAAGGTAGAAAAACAGTTGAAGCAAATAAGTGATCTACCGGTTTTTCAAAAAAGCCTTGAATCTGATCCGCATGCAAATCCATAGTAATTATACGAGTTGCTCCAGCAGTTTCAAGCATTTTAGCAATCATCTTGGCAGCTATAGGAACTCTGGGCTTATCTTTACGATCTTGCCTTGCCCAACCAAAATAAGGAATTACTGCAGTGATATGCCGAGCTGATGAACGCTTAGCTGCATCTAGCATTAAAAGCATTTCCATTAAGTTATCTGCGTTTGGAAATGTAGAACCAATTAAAAAAACACGTGACCCCCTTACAGACTCTTCAAAAGAGGGCTGGAATTCTCCATCACTATACTTATTTGTGATTACCTTTCCTAAAGGGATTCCGTAATGTTTCGCAATTTCTTTTGCCAGTTCTTCACTTTGTGAACATGCAAAAATTTTTGCAACCTTTTCTGTTTCAGGCATAATACTATTTGTTGTGTTGTATTTTAATTGGCTGCAAAAATAAAAATTAAATTGAAAGTAGCTTCAAAAAAATTAAGCAATTTTTATTTCTAATCCGAATTTTTATTTAATTTTGCATTTCTAAATTTGCCTAGGTGGCGGAACTGGTAGACGCGCTGGATTCAAAATCCAGTTTCTTCGGAAGTGCGGGTTCGATTCCCGCCCTAGGTACTAAAAGCCTGCTAACACGCAGGCTTTTTTTATTTTTTCTGTTTTGGCGGATATCGGCTCAATATTTTTGCTACAATTTCATTGATAAAGGCTTCTTTTTTATCCATTCGCTGGGATAAAATACCTTCACCCATACCTTGCCACACCAATTGATTTCTTCGTTTATCAATTAAATCAATGTATAAAATACCTTCGGTGGTTCGGTGAACGCTGTTCATGGGCATTCCCATTCCCCAACCCCAGCCCATTCCCCAGCCCCAGTTGTTCCACACATTTACATAATCTTGTTCTTCTGTAAAAATGTTGATTAACAAATCGGGGTTGGAAGACTTCATCATTCCTTTTTGGCTTAGTTCTCTGTCTATGGCGCGCAAAATTCGGCGTTTATCTAAATCAGAAATTTCAACTGCATCAATACCTGGCTTGTAAAAAGCAAAGGTTTTGTATTGAGAAAAATCAATCTCCCTATCGTAATCTGAAGTTACACTTATGCTTGAACACGAACTTAGCGTGCTTAAACTAATTAAAAATCCTACAAAAATAATCGCCGCTCTCATGTTTACATATTTTCTATAAGCGCATCATCTACTTTATTGGGAATACTAACTTTTAGTTTAGGTTCCATTTCCATGGCACGTTTAATGGCAAAAATAGCTTCGTCATTTCTTGCCCAAGAACGCCTTGCAATTCCGTTATTCACATCCCAATGAAGCATTGAATGCAACTTTTCATTTGCATTAGTAGTACCATCAAGAAGCATACCAAATCCACCGTTGATTACTTCTCCCCAACCAACGCCACCACCGTTGTGAATACTTACCCAAGTAGCTCCTCTAAAGCTATCGCCTATTACATTATGAATAGCCATATCTGCGGTAAATTTACTACCGTCATAAATATTAGAAGTTTCACGGTAAGGCGAATCAGTTCCAGAAACATCGTGGTGGTCTCTTCCTAAAATCACAGGGCCAATTATTCCAGCTTCAATTACTTTATTAAAGGCTTCAGCAATTTTCATTCTTCCTAATGCATCTGCGTATAATATTCTTGCTTGCGAGCCTACCACCATTTGGTTTTCTTGAGCTCCTTTAATCCATTTGATATTATCGTCCATCTGCTGTTGGATTTCAGCTGGTGCATCTTGCTTTAAGTGTTCTAAAACTTGGGTTGCAATTTCATCAGTTTTGGCTAAATCTTCTGGGTTTCCAGAGGCACAAACCCATCTAAAAGGACCAAATCCATAATCAAAACACATGGGTCCCATAATGTCTTGCACGTAACTTGGGTAAGCAAAAGGCGCGTTAGCGTCGCCTATTGTTTCTTGATTAACTAAATTTCCTTTTTTGTCTTTATATACTTTTGCGCCAGCGCGCGAAGCTTCTAATAAAAAGGCATTTCCATAATCAAAGAAATAGGTTCCTTTTTGGGTATGCGCATTGACTGCATTTGCATGTCTAATTAAACTTTCTCTAACTACTTGTTTAAATTGCTCGGGTTGTTCAGCCATCATTTGGTTGGCCTCTTCGTAGGAGTAGCCCACTGGATAATAACCACCAGCCCACGGATTATGCAGGGATGTTTGGTCACTTCCTAAGTCAATATGAATATTTTCTTCATCAAATTTTTCCCAAACTTCAACTACATTACCATCATAAGCAATGGAAACTGCTTCTTTATTTGCCATGGCTTCTTTAACGCGGTAAGCAAGCTGGTCTAAATCGCTAATCACTTCATCTACCCATCCTTGGCTATGTCGCGTTTTTGTTGCTTTTGGATTCACTTCGGCACAAACCGTAACACATCCAGCAATGTTTCCTGCTTTTGGTTGTGCACCGCTCATACCTCCGAGTCCAGCAGTTACAAACAAACCACCTTCAGGCGATTTTTTAATTTTTCTAAAGCCATTTAAAACGGTGATGGTGGTTCCGTGTACAATTCCTTGAGGACCAATATACATATAACTACCCGCGGTCATTTGCCCATACTGCGAAACGCCCAACGCATTGAATTTCTCCCAGTCGTCTGGTTGAGAATAATTTGGAATTACCATTCCATTAGTAACTACCACTCTTGGGGCATTTTTATGCGAAGGAAAAAGACCCATAGGATGTCCAGAATACATAACTAATGTTTGCTCATCGGTCATTTCAGATAAATACTGCATAGTGAGTAAATACTGTGCCCAATTCTGAAAAACACCACCGTTCCCTCCGTAGGTAATTAATTCGTGAGGGTGTTGTGCCACCGCATGATCCAAGTTATTTTGAATCATTAACATGATTGCTTTTGCCTCTAAACTATTGCCTGGGTATTCATTAATAGGCCTAGCATACATTTTATAATCAGGTCTAAACCTATACATATAAATTCTTCCATAAGTTTCCAATTCCTGTTTAAATTCTGGAATTAAAGTAGCATGGTGCTTCGGTTCAAAGTAGCGAAGTGCGTTTCTTAAGGCTAATTTTTTTTCATCAGCCGTAAGGATTTGTTTTCTGATTTGGGCGTGATTTACGTTTTCATCATAAGGTTTTGGGTCGGGTAATTCAGCGGGAATTCCCTGTCTAATTTCTTGTACAAAACTCAGTGTAGTCTCCATTATTCTTGTTTTTTATTATACCCATAAGGACAATGTCTACAACCACTTTTACAACAATAACCACGTTTAAGATGGTATTGTTCAGTAAAGCATTTATAGCCTTCGGGAGTCAAATAGTAATCGCCTTTTTCAATAGGGATTCTCTTTTTCACTTTTTGTTTAAATTTTACACAAATTTACATAAACTAAAAATATTTGAGAACTCAATCGTTTAATCTTGAGAATTAATTAACCACTATTTTGCAGGAAACAATCTGCTAAATCAATAAAAATCAAGCTTATTTTATTAGAAAATTGATTAAATTTCAAACAACTGAAAATTATTTAAAGGCAATGTAAAGTTCGATTTACTTCAAATTACTGCAAATGAACAATAAAATTCTACCTTTGTAGGCCGAAAAATTTTTTGAAATTATGCGGAAGGCTTTCCATGGAAATTTACTTTATCTAAAAGCAGACCCAAACTTGGATACTGAGGCATTAGTAGATATAAAAAATCATGTGCTTTTTACTAAAAATGGGATAATTGAAAAGGTAATGCCTATTGCTGAAGTTTCTCCAGCTGAAAAATTGAAAGTGGAATGGCATGATTATCAAAATCAGTGGATTGTTCCGGGATTTATTGATACACATATTCATTATCCACAAACTGAAATGATTGGTGCCTACGGCGAAGCTTTATTAAAATGGTTAGAAAAATACACCTTTCCAACCGAAATGAAGTTTAACGACCCCAATTATGCTAAAGAAATTTCACGTTTTTTTCTGAATGAATTACTCAGCAACGGAACTACCACCGCATTAGTTTTTGGAAGTGTACATAAAAATTCGGTAGATGCTTTTTTTGAAGAAGCTGAAAAGCTTAACCTGAGAATGATTTGCGGTAAAGTAATGATGGATAGAAATGCCCCTGAAGCTTTGCAAGACAACCCAGAGTTGAGCTACCAAGAAAGCAAAGAACTCATTGAAAAATGGCATGGTAAAAAACGGTTAAGCTATGCAGTAACTCCGCGTTTTGCTATTACCTCAAGCCCAGAACAACTTAAAAAAGCAGGCGAACTGCTCCGTGAATTCCCCAATGTGTATTTGCATACACATCTTTCTGAAAATAAAAATGAAATTGAATTCACTAAGGAACTTTTTCCTGAAGCTAAAAATTACTTAGATGTTTACAAACAAGCGGAATTACTTACTAAG
The DNA here is from genome assembly GCA_003564185.1 of Flavobacteriaceae bacterium. Lineage (GTDB taxonomy): Bacteria > Bacteroidota > Bacteroidia > Flavobacteriales > Flavobacteriaceae > Psychroflexus. Next base: position 1,693 of record PXFS01000116.1, on the reverse strand, counting down.
AAGTCGGTTTTTGCGCATTGTATTCATTTAGAAAACGAAGAATGGGAAGATTTAGCAAAACACGATTGTAGCATTGCTTTTTGTCCTACCTCTAATTTATTTTTAGGAAGTGGATTATTTAACTTAGAAAAAGCAGAAAAATTGCATATTAAAGTTGGTATGGGGACCGATGTAGGGGCTGGCACCAGTTTTAATATGTTACCCCCCTTAAATGAAGCCTATAAAGTTAGTCAGTTAAGGAAAGGCATGTTTTCTGAAGAAAACAAAAAATCGCTATCGCCCTTAAAAGCTTTTTATTTAGCCACTTTAGGCGGAGCAAAAGCATTAAGTTTAGAAGATAAAATAGGCAAATTAGCACCTGGAATGGAAGCCGATTTTAATATTATAAATCCCGCAGTCACTCCGCTTCAAAAATTAAGAATGAAGTCGGCTAACACTACTGAAGAACAACTATTTGCGCTTCAAATTTTAGGAAATAAGGACAATATAACAGCAACCTTTATTTTAGGAGAAAAATTTGAACATAAAAATTAAGCTTTGAATATCCATAAGTCCCTATTTTTTGAAGACATAAAAACTGAAAATGAATTCGTCTGGAAATTTCCAAGTAGCAACATTGAGGTCTTTATGAAGCGTGAAGATTTAATTCATCCCATTGTATCAGGAAATAAGTTTCGGAAATTAAAATATAATCTAAAATTTGCTCTAGACAATAATTATGATTCGGTGGTAACTTTTGGTGGCGCTTTTTCTAATCATATTTCGGCAACAGCTTATGCATGTCAATTAATAAATTTGCCTTGTACTGGAATTATTCGAGGTGAAGAACTTGAACAATTAGCTTCTAAAAACTTTATCTCTAACCCCACACTTCAATTTGCTCAACAATGCGGCATGCAATTTAAATTTGTAAGTCGAAATGCTTATAGGGATAAGGAAAAGCTTCAGTTGGAATGTTTAGCTAAAAATCCTAATTCATATTTTATTCCGGAAGGTGGTACTAATAAATTAGCGGTGAAAGGTTGTCAAGAAATACTTTCAGCAGAGGACAAGCATTTTGATTATATAGCCTCTTCATGTGGAACGGGAGGTACCTTAGCAGGACTCATTAAAGCGGCAGGAAACCACCAGCATGTCATCGGTTTTCCCGCTTTAAAAGGAAGTTTTCTTCAGCAAGAAATTCAGCAATTAACCCGTAAAAAGAATTGGAGTTTAAATACCAATTATCATTTTGGAGGGTATGCAAAGTTGAGTAGTGAACTAATAAGTTGGATGAATAGTTTCTTTAGGAAGACCAAAATTAGGTTAGACCCCATCTACACTGCTAAAATGATGTATGGTATAGAAGACCTGATTAAAAACTCCTTTTTTCGAAAAAATACTCGTATTTTAGCGGTTCATACGGGTGGACTTCAAGGCATTAATGGTATGAATGAAATTCGAAAAGCAAAAGGCTTAAATTTAATAGATTAGCAAAGATGAAGATTTTTTATGGTTTCTGTTTTATCATTATTCTAACCGCTTGTGGAAGCAAAAAGCGCGTTTTTGAATCTCAATCAACTACTTCAAATAAGTCCGAAGTAAGAACTGAAATTAGCGAAGCTCCAAAAGTTAAAGATGATAAATCCAACTTAATAGAAGAAAAAAAAACTCAACAACCCCTAAATACCAGCTCAGATAAACCTGCTTTTGC
>PXFS01000037.1 GCA_003564185.1 Flavobacteriaceae bacterium | reverse complement strand
GACTGTTTACTTTGCTTACTCCTTGAAAATCCGTAATACTGAGCGGTTTTTGGAGCGATAATTGTCTTGTTTTTATTATCTAATTCCTGCAATGCTACTAACATTCCACTACCTCTGACTACACCATCTTGCAAGTGAGTATTAACAACGCCATAGCCTAAACCGCGTAGTTTCTTAGCTTCTGCTTCATCAAATTTGAAATGATTTTTAGCCTCTTGTTCCGCTCGAATATGATCGTTCCAATAATAGCCTTTTCGGTTGGCTTGATACTGTTTTCCAGAAGTAGCCGATTTCACGCTTTCCATAGCGAAATCAGAATACACCTCAACAAACGAAGGATAAACGTATTGCCCGTTGAGGTCAATTTCAACTGCTCCTTTTGGTAATTTTATTTGCTTACCAACGGCCTTAATTTTTCCTTCGTGAATGAGTAAACTTCCTCCTTCAATAAAGGTTGAAGCATCTGCCTGAATATTGGCATTAGTAAGTAAAATTGGCGTTTTTGCGGTGGCTTTAATACCGTGATTTTCTGGAAAATAATCTTGACTAATTCCCATGAAAGTCAACAGCAAAAAACAAACAAATAAGGTCTTTTTGAGCATTGTTTTAGCGTTTTGAAAGATTGGACTAAGATAAGGGAAAAAGGTTTAATTTGGAAGAGGCTGGAAAGTTTGTTTTCTATTTTCCGTTACTTGTTTTTAAGTTGAATTTTGAAGAGTACAGGAAATCTTAATAATCAATAATTATAAATTTTGAATGATAAATAAATTTTTTGAGGGGTTTGTAAGGTTCTATTCATAAAACTTTGCGTCTTTGCGACTTTGCGTGAGTTTTTTTTAAAACTATGCCATACTATTTGTCAAAAAATTCAAAAGAACAACATACCAATTAAATAAGGGAAACACTAATTTAAACTTTATCTTCTTTTAAAGGATGCAGCTTATCTTCAATATCCTTAAAAGCTTTATATATTCCTAAATCACGTATTTTGTCAGCTATAAAGTCACTAAGATTTAAAATGTCTTTATGGTTTAAATCAATGGCTTGTTCATATAAATTATACCAAGTTTTTGATGTGTTTTTCACCTTTTCATCTAGCTTAAAATTATCGGGTAGAGTTTTAGTAATTTCATCAAAGTTTTCTTTTACAAGCTTTAATGTTTGTCTTCTTACTTCAATATAAAGTTTAATTTGTTGTTCTTTTTTAAATAAGCGACTAAAACCTACCTTAATACATAATTTTGGCACTTTTGAATTAAATCTTCTACCAAGATTATACATTTCAGAATTTTTTCTTACTTCTTCAAGCTTAAGGTCTTCAAAGCTCGAATTTACTCTATTAACTTGATCTCTAATATATTTCTTATAATTTTTTTCGAGTTGAATAATATCATTGATCTTCTCTTGGTTTTTAAAGTAAAATTCTACGTCTTCTTGTTTCATTGTTTTGTGACTTAAGTTTAGTATATTTTGATAAAAATCTTTTAAAAAGGTAAGGTATTTGTCTGATGCGTTGAGCATATAAGCGCCGAGGTCTTCAAAAACCTGTTGTAGCAATTCTTTATGAGTAAGGCTTACAAAGTTATCTTCATTTGTCTTTATTTCTTTTAATCCTAAAACAAGTCCATACACCGAACTTTGATTGCCAATTTCTTTTCCTATTTTGTTTGAATAGTTTCTCAAACTATTGGTTAATTGATGATAAATTTTGTTTTCAATAATAATGGCTGATTCTGCACTTAGCAGTAAAATATCTATTCTACCTCCTTTAATCGAATATTCAGTATGAATTTCGAATTCAGAAAAATCTTCAATCCAAATGCTTCCTTTTTTTTCGTTTAAACATTTAATTAGGCTATTAATGAATAAATCTTCTAAACCGTGTTCCTCGGAAGGGTCTAGAAAAAAAGCATAGATGTTGCTAATTACATTCTCGTAATGTGGTTGTTTTGCAATTTCTAAAAATGTTTTAGGTGTTGACTTAAACTCAGGAATTTGAGCTGTATCTAGAAATTCTTGTAGGGTGTTGTGATTCATGTTTTTTTATTTGATTATATCTTTTATTGTTGTTTCAATTTCATCGACATAGTCTTGAGTGAGGTTTTTATTGATTTTATTCAAATATACTCATTTTTCCATAAAATTTATTGCCATTCTCCTTGTATAGCTTTCATTTCTTCCTGTACCTCGTTGTGCTTCTTTCTTATTTGCTTTAAACGAATAAGCTTCGTGTAAGCCATACGCATTAATAGTTTTGATTTGATTATTTCAAGCTGATTAAAAATTTCTTCATTTTCCTCTATTACCAAATCGATTTCTTCTTTTACTGAGTGTCTCATGATGTGATCTTTTTTTAAATTTTAATTGCATTTTTTACTCCACTTTTTTGTGCTTATTCAAATTACAAAACTTGTAGAGGCTTTCGGTAAGTTGGCGTTCTATACAAACATCATCTTTTGGGAGTTGAGTAATGGCTTTTTCTAGTTGAGAAACGTAGAATTTTTCTTCTTGTTTGGCTTTGATTTGCCCTAAATCTATTCCATGTGCGTAATCTTCAATCATTACTTCCAAGTCTTTTTTGTGCATGCTGTTATTCCCAAAAAGATGAACAGCGATGTTGAGAAGTAATTTTTTTTCGTTGGTGAGTACTTGTTTGGCTTTTAGTTTGGCTTCATGAAGTAGCTGAATGATTTCTTCCTCTACTTGAGGTAATTTGGATTCAAGCGCATGTGGATTTTGAAGACTATTTTTTTTGTGAAAGCCGAGTAACTTACTCATGCCGTTTTGCTTTAAAGCTTCTGAAATAACTTCAGTAGCTTCGCTGTAATCTGAGTTTGCTCCTAAGGTGATATGATCTTCCCCAAAAACTAAAGCTTCAGCTTCTAGTCCTCCGAGGTATAAGGCCGCTAAATCGACTAAATCTTTTTTAGCAATTATATTTTTTTCTTCGTCTGAGAACATAAATCCATAAACACTAGCGTCCGTTGAATTGGCATTAAGTAAAGTAGGTATTTCATTTTGCAAAAGAATACTAATCACGGCGTGACCTGCTTCATGTACTGCGGTAACTGCTTTTTTGTTGATGTCTTTTTTCTCACGAATTTTTTCTAAGGGCAAATCAATTTTCACTTTGTAGAAATCTACTTCTTCTTTGTTCCGAAAGTAAGTTACCAAGAGTTGTTGTTTTCTCACATCAATTTCTACTTCATCGGCTTCCATTTCATTGTTGATCATATACGTAAGTATCGTACCTAATTTTGCATCAATATAGGATTTGATGCTACTCAACAACGGACGGACACCTTGTGTTGGATACACCCCATTTTCGAAAAGCATACTAAAAACCGAATTTGTAAATTGCAAGTCAATTCCTGTATTGGATTTAAACTTCTTGGTAATTGCATCTAACTTTACTTGAATAATGCTTGTAAAAGCATCTTCGCTTAAAGCGGGATAAATAATGTGATTGTTTCCTAAGCGTGCAATTTGCTCATTTCTGAAACGTTTTTTTAAGGCATTTTTAATGTGATTGATGTTGATGCGTAGGGAAAGTTTGTGAAAGCTGTCTGCACTTATATCAGGATTGAAGTTATGGCTCATTTGATATGCTTCGTCTAAATTTCCTAAGACAAAAACTAAGGCATTCTTCATTTGTCCTTTCTCCTGTTCTTTTTTTCGTCGTGAAGACATATAAAGCAGTTGAAGGATTTCGTGTTCATCACATTTGAAATAGTATTCATCAAATTGAATAGAATTTTTGAATCGTTCAGGAAATAACTTACTGATTCTAACACGTGTACTTGTATCTAAAAAGATGACACTTTCTTTCTCTTCTTTTAAGTCAAAGTAGTATTTGATATACTTTTCTAAGTTTTGAGGTTGTTGCTTCAGTTCAACTTTTCCATTTTGAATTTTAAAGCCATAGTCAATCCACATACTCAAATTATGGTACTTACTCATAAAGTTAGAGCGGTTGTATCCATAGCCGTAATACTCAAAATCGAATTCTCCTGTATCCAAAAAATTCCATACATTGAATTCAGATTTACTTTTTAACTCCTTTTGTTCTTCATCAATGGATTTGGCATGTTGAAATTCGTCCAAACAAATAATATAATCTTCCTCTTCGTACACTTTTTGAGCTGTTGTCAACTCGCTATTAATGGATTTTCGAGGAAGCTCGTTCATATCAAAATGAAAGAATCCTTGTTTTTTTTCTAACAATTCCACCAAACGTTTGACCAAAGCGGTTTTTCCTGTTCCTGTGAGTCCCCAAAGATTGACAACTAAAGGCGATTCTTGAATTTCATTGAATAAATACCATGGACTAATAGTATCAATGACTTGTTCAATGACATGGTCTATGCCAAAGAATTCTTTTTTCAGTTGAATTTTAATCGCTTCTAACTTGTTCTGCTTGCTGATTAATGCTTCGTATTTCATGTTCTTCTGTTTTTGAAATACAAAGGTGTGAAGGAGGTCTATCAGATTGTGATAGAGGAGGTAGAAATTTTTATTAAATAGTTCATTTCAATGCACTTTATAGCTTTAAAACCTATCCAAATACCTTAAGGTTTTTAATCATTTCTGCTAACTTTTTAGGTTTAACCACTCTTGCTAATTCACCGTATTTTAAAATGCTTTGTCGCAATTCGAAATTATTGACCAAAAAGTATTCATAGGTGATTTCGTTTTCTGTTTTTTCAACTAAAGTCTGACTGCCATGGAGAGGTAAATGCGTTAAGTAAGGTTCTTGTGAAATGTGAAAAGCAATCTGAATCAACTCTTTTTCTTTCCAATGTTCTGAAACTCCAATACATCCGTTAAATAATTCCTTCACATCTTCCTTAGGGGCTGAAAACGTCTTAGATGTAACCACTAAGTCAGAAATACGGTCAATACCAAATGTTCTTAATCGATTATATGAAGTCTGTCCAACCACGTACCAACGACTTTGAAATTGCTTGATTAGATAAGGCTTCAAGCTAATGGTAAAGGTTTTTCCCGACTGAAATGAATAATGCTTAAATTGAATTTTTTGTCGATTTTTAGTCGCTACAATCAATTCATGCAAATGCTCAATTCCTTTGAGGAGCTGTTCATTTTCAAAATCGATAAAGTCTAAAATTTTCTGCGAAGAAGAAAGATTTGCACTCAACGCTTGTGACAATTGATTGTACTGCAAAAACTGAATTAACTGTACTATTTCATTGGTATCTACCTCCTCAAACCTATATTTTTTGCTACTGCTGTCATAAACCAAATCTAAGCTAAAATCGTCTTTCAGCATTTTCTTATCCCGCTCAAAAGTCGCCACTTCCACGGGAAGTCCGTGTTCTGCGAGCAAGTACATGAGTTCGGTTTTACTGGCTGGACTTCTTCTAAGTTGATTTACCATGAGGTAAAGTCGTTTTAATCGGTTGTAGGGTTTATCGGGCATTGGATTGTATTTTATAAATTATTCACTCTCAAAAAATTTATCCTCTTTCCAATTTACAGGGTTGTTTTTAATGTAATTTGAAATTCGTTCAAATACCGCATCATCACGAATAATATAATCGTAAAAACGGGATTGCCACCCATTGAGGATTCCTAATCTGTTGCCATGTTTGGTCACCGCCGATTTATACGAACGAATGAGGGTGGAAATAGAATTGGATTTTGGTGAAATATTGGACATTGTGTCGTTTTTTTGGATGGGGTTTTCCTGTAGGGATGATTTTTCCTGTGGGGACGTTGCACGCAACGTCCCCACAGGAAAAACAATGTCTGTTTGTGCATCATGATCATCAATTATCAAAATCCCGTGTATATGATTTGGCATGATTACATATTCACCCAATTTTACAAATGGTTTTCGTGCAGGGATTTCATGCCAAAAAATATCCGCAATCACACCCAAATGCGATAATTTCATTTTTCCATTTTCAATTTCACCAAAATAATGTTCCCTATTTTCGGTGCATATCGTAATAAAATACGCACCCGCCCATCTGTAATCCCAATTTTGTAATCGGATTGATTCGTTTCGGTATTTATTTTGAAATTTTTCGTGCATTACTATCTCTTCAATTATTGGCTAATCTTACTACTCAAATATAGGAATTAATACCAGTTATTAGTTGAAATTACTGAAAAAGAAAGCTATGATTTTTTTCTTTATGTGAATTAGAAAAATTAGGCATAGCCTAAGCTACGGTTTCTTTTTGTAATAAAACAGAAAGGGAAAAAAGGAGTTTTATTACGGCAATTTCAATTGATAAATGGTAAAACCCAGTTATTGATTAAAAAAGCTTCTTCATCTGATATACCTTAATCAACAAAAACCGAGGATTAATAAAAAATCCCTATACTTGTACTCATATCATTTATTAATTGAAAAACTGGTATAAAAACAAAATCGATTCATGAAAATTAACGGAACAACAAAAATTATACTGAGT
>PXFS01000050.1 GCA_003564185.1 Flavobacteriaceae bacterium | reverse complement strand
TTGGCGAAAATGCCATCAAAAATTATCGCCAAAATGGTAGTTGATAAGAAAGAATACAAACCTGCTACCGAAAAAGTTAGCTAAACTGGAGTGATATTTTTTTCTTGATTTTGGCGAAAATACCTTCAAAAAACCTTGAAAAGTAATTTTTTGAGTTGGATTTAAGTTTACCTTTTAATAACATTTTAAAATCAATTCGATCTTTAAATTTATATATTTTTGGTAAACAAAAAATCAATAAATGCAAAAAGGACTTTTACTTAGCTTGTTTTTTGTTTTATGCTTTTCTTGTAAAAAACAACAAAACCCCAACACTATTTCAAAAAAAGGTAGTATTCAAGAAGAATTTTCTGAGTTGATTTCTTATAAAAAATTAGAAAATTTTGCTTCAGGTTCTGGAATGACTTTTTATAATCAATATTACTATGTTGTTGGTGACGATGATCCTTATTTAGCAAAAATTGATAACAATGGAGAAATTATTGAGCGATTTCAACTTTGGGATACGCTAAATATGAAAAATGGTAGAATCAATAAGAAAATTAAGCCAGATTTTGAAGCTATAACTACCTTTCCATCTGGTAAAGATACTCTGATGCTAATTTTTGGCTCTGGTTCAAAATCGCCTAAAAGAGATGTCATGCTTACTTTTCACCCAAGTACAAAAAGCATTGATACCTTAAATGGAGAAGAATTTTTTAAATGGCTCAAAACCGAAGCTAATTTATCAAATAAAGAAATAAATCTTGAAGGAGCTGTTTATGATAAAGGCTTTTTGTATTTGCTAAACAGACATAACAATGATTTGTACAAAATTCCTGAAAAAGGGATACGTTATTTTATGCATAACGCATCAATAGATTCTTTGAGTATACTTAAATATAATTTTCAGCTTCCAAGCTATCAAAGTGATACAGCTCGTTTTTCTGGTGCAACTATTTTAAAGGAAAAAAATCAATTACTGTTTTCAGCTACGATTGAAAAGACTGATAATTGGCAAGATGATGGTAAAATACTCGGAAGCTTTTTGGGGAAAATAAATATAGATAGTTTAGCCAATAACAAGCCAATTTGCAAACCAGTATTTAACAATGATTCAACACGTTTTCAAGGTAAAATAGAAGGCTTAAAAGGAGAACAAAAAGCAGACCAACTTTTTATTAAATTTATAACCGATGATGATGATGGATCAACAGGTTGGGGCGAAGTAATTTTTTAGTTGTAAATTTGTTTTGAAAATAAATTTAACAAAAGCAATAGTAGATGCTGTCTAATTTTATTGATTACTTGAACCTTGAACGAAAAGTAGCAGCCAAAACAGTAGAGGCTTATAAAAATGACTTAGATCAGTTTAGTAATTTTTTATCAGAAAAATATAATCGTCTTTGTTGGTCACAAGTTGAATATCCAATGATTAGAAGTTGGATAGTTCATCTTTCAGAAAATAAAATAAGCAACAAAAGCATCAATCGTAAAATTTCAAGTTTAAATACTTTTTTCAACTATTTGCTAAAGATCAGAGAAATACAAGTAAATCCATTAAATAAGCATAGAACTTTAAAGACTCCCAAAAGTAGACAAGTACCCTTTTCAAAAGACGAAGTAGCTGAATTATTAGCATATTTTCAATCTATAAAACAACCAAGCTTTGAACAGTCTAGAAACCATTTATTGATTGAATTAATTTATTCTACTGGTATCAGGAGAGCTGAGCTGATAGGTTTGAAACTAAATAACATTGATTTTTATAATAAGCAAATTAAGGTTTTTGGAAAACGAAACAAAGAGCGAATCATACCTGTACTGCCAGATTTGATGAAGCATATAAATCAGTATATAGAAGAAAACAAATCCAATTTAAACACATATTTATTTGAAACAAAAAAAGGGAAGCAGTTATATCCTAGTTTAATTTACAACATCATTCATAAAAGTTTTTCTATGGTTAGCTCAAAAACTAAGCGAAGTCCACATATTTTAAGACATTCATTTGCTACTCATTTGTTAGAGAATGGAGCCAGTTTAGCTACCGTGAAAGAATTGTTAGGACACGAGTCATTATCTTCTACTGAAATCTATACACAGAACAGTATTGATACATTAAAGAAAGCCTACAAAACAGCTCATCCGAGAAGTGAAAAATAAAGCTAAAGTGTTGATTAACAAAATATTTGTTAGCTTGTTTAAAAAAAGTAAAAAAAACTTTGCCTATATTTTTTTTAAATAAAATAATGTATCTATATTTGCACACCGAAATCAGAAATACTGATGCCGATGTAGCTCAGCTGGCTAGAGCAGCTGATTTGTAATCAGCAGGTCGTGGGTTCGAGTCCCTCCATCGGCTCTTTTATTTCAATGTTCAGAAACATATTTTTTTGGGGAGATACTCAAGCGGTCAACGAGGGCAGACTGTAAATCTGCTGACTAAGTCTTCGTAGGTTCGAATCCTGCTCTCCCCACTTAAGAATTCGCGGGAGTAGCTCAGTTGGTAGAGCGTCAGCCTTCCAAGCTGAATGTCGCCGGTTCGAACCCGGTCTCCCGCTCTATTTTTTTGGAGCAAAATTAAAAATTTTGCCGACGTAGCTCAGGGGTAGAGCGTTTCCTTGGTAAGGAAGAGGTCACGAGTTCAAATCTCGTCGTTGGCTCAAAGAAATAATGTAAGTCGCAAGGATATTTTCACCTTGTTGGCTTTAGGTTGTTTAAAAAGTAAACACTAATATATAACTAAGATTAAATAATTAATTATGGCAAAGGAAAATTTTGATCGTTCCAAACCGCACCTTAACATAGGTACAATTGGACACGTAGATCACGGAAAAACAACTCTTACAGCTGCTATTACAAAAGTTATGGCAGATGCTGGATATTCTGAAGCTAGTGCTTTTGATCAAATTGATAATGCACCAGAAGAAAAAGAAAGAGGTATTACAATTAACTCTTCACACGTTGAGTATCAGACAGAAAATCGTCACTATGCTCACGTTGACTGTCCAGGTCACGCCGATTACGTAAAGAATATGGTGACTGGTGCTGCTCAAATGGACGGTGCTATCTTAGTTGTTGCTGCAACAGATGGACCTATGCCACAAACACGTGAGCACATTCTTTTAGGTCGTCAGGTAGGTATTCCTAGAATTGTTACTTTCTTAAACAAAGTCGATTTAGTTGATGATGAAGAGCTTTTAGAGCTTGTTGAAATGGAGGTTAGAGACTTGTTGAGCTTCTACGAATATGATGGAGATAATGCACCTGTGATTTCTGGTTCTGCATTAGGGGCTCTTGAAGGAGAAGAAAAGTGGGCTAAAACTGTTCTTGAATTGATGGCAGCAGTTGATGATTATATTGAATTACCAGTACGTGATAATGAAAAAGATTTCTTGATGCCTATAGAGGATGTTTTCTCTATTACTGGTCGTGGTACAGTTGCAACTGGACGTATTGAGACAGGTGTAGCTAATACTGGTGATCCTGTTGAAATCATTGGTATGGGTGCTGATAAATTAAAATCTACAATTACAGGGGTTGAGATGTTCCGTAAAATTTTAGATAGAGGTGAAGCTGGTGATAATGTAGGTATCTTATTAAGAGGTGTTGAGAAGTCTCAGATCTCAAGAGGTATGGTAATTACTAAACCAGGATCGGTTACTCCGCATGCTAAGTTTAAGGCTGAGGTGTATATCTTGAAAAAAGAAGAAGGTGGGCGTCACACTCCATTCCATAACAACTACAGACCTCAGTTTTATGTAAGAACAACTGATGTTACAGGTACAATTAATTTACCTGACGGAGTAGAGATGGTAATGCCAGGTGACAACTTAACAATTACTGTTGAGTTGCTACAGCCAATTGCATTAAACGTAGGTTTACGTTTTGCTATCCGTGAAGGTGGTCGTACTGTTGGTGCAGGTCAGGTGACTGAAATTTTAGACTAATTTTTTTAGTTAATAATATACAAAACTCAAGGCATTTTGTATGCCTTGAGTTTTTATAAAGTTACTACGGGTTTAGCTCAGTTGGTAGAGCACTGGTCTCCAAAACCAGGTGTCGGGAGTTCGAGTCTCTCAACCCGTGCATAATGCTAAACACCTAGTTTGTTATAGTTTAATACATTTTAATGATATGGCAAGTTTTTCAAAATATGTAAATGATTCCTATAGAGAGTTAAAGAATAATGTCTCTTGGCCAACTTTAAAGGAGGGTCAGCGACTAATGATTATAGTAGCTGTTTTTTCTGTAATCTTCTCTTTAGCAATCTGGGGAGTTGATGAGGTTTTTAGCAGTGTAATTCAACAGTATTTTAGCTGGGTTAAATCATAATCTATGTCAGAAAACAATGCTAAAAAATGGTATGTAGTCCGTTCTGTGAGTGGTTCAGAAAATAAAGTTAAAGATTACATTGAGAAAGAGATTTCTCATAATGGAATGGATGACTTTGTAGATCAAATTCTGGTGCCAACTGAGAAGGTAGTTCAAATTAGAAATGGCAAAAAATACCAAAAAGAAAAAGTTTATTTTCCAGGCTACATTATGATTAATGCTAATTTAGAAGGTGAAATTCCTCATGTTATTAAATCAGTAAATGGAGTTATTGGGTTTTTGGGTGAAACTAAAGGAGGAGATCCAGTTCCCTTAAGAGATTCTGAAGTAAACCGATTACTTGGTAAAGTAGATGAGCTTTCAACACAAAAAGACAACGTATCTATACCTTACACAACTGGAGAAAACATTAAAGTGATTGATGGTCCTTTTAATGGGTTTAATGGTACTATAGAAACTATTAATGAAGAAAAACGTAAACTTAAAGTAATGGTGAAAATTTTTGGAAGAAAAACACCAGTAGAATTAAGTTACATGCAAGTAGAGAAATTATAAATGTTACACATATATAATTAGTTGATTTTAATGCTTCCCACTTAAATCAACAATCAAATTAAAAGAAAATGGCAAAAGAAGTTAGTAAAGTTGTAAAACTCCAAGTGAAAGGTGGCGCAGCCAATCCTTCACCACCAGTTGGGCCTGCATTAGGTGCAGCAGGTGTGAACATTATGGAGTTTTGTAAGCAATTTAACGGAAGAACTCAAGACAAAGCTGGAAAAGTTTTACCAGTTGTTATTACTGTTTACAGTGACAAATCTTTCGATTTTATTGTAAAAACTCCACCCGCAGCAGTTCAAATTATGGAAGCTGCCAAAGTTAAAAAAGGTTCTGGAGAGCCTAATAGAGCTAAAGTTGCTTCTATTACTTGGGATCAAGTAAAAGCAATTGCAGAGGACAAAATGCAAGATTTAAATGCATTTACTGTTGAATCTGCTATGAAAATGGTTGCAGGTACTGCTCGCTCTATGGGTGTTAATGTAAAAGGGGATGCTCCTTTTTAATCTAAAAAACATTTTTTAAAATGGCAAAATTGACAAAGAAACAAAAAGAGGCTGCATCTAAATTAGATAATTCAAAAGCATATACGGTAGCAGAGGCTTCTTCTCTTATTAAAGAGGTAAGTTCTGCTAACTTTGATGAGTCAGTAGATTTATCTATCCGTTTAAATGTAGATCCTCGTAAAGCAAACCAAATGGTTAGAGGTGTTGTGACACTTCCTCATGGAACAGGTAAAGAAGTAAAAGTTCTTGCTTTGGTTACGCCTGACAAAGCTGAGGAGGCTAAAGCAGCTGGAGCTGATTATGTTGGCTTAGATGAATATATAGAAAAGATTAAAGGTGGTTGGACTGATGTAGATGTTATTGTTACTATGCCCTCCGTAATGGGTAAACTCGGCCCTTTAGGTAGAATCTTAGGCCCACGTGGCTTGATGCCTAACCCAAAGACAGGAACTGTAACTATGGATGTTGCAAAGGCTGTTGGAGATGTAAAAGGTGGTAAAATTGACTTTAAAGTTGATAAATATGGTATTGTTCATGCTTCAATTGGGAAAGTTTCATTTGAGCCTGATAAAATTGCTGGTAACGCAAGAGAATTACTATCAACTATAGTAAAATTAAAACCTTCTGTAGTGAAAGGTGTTTATATTAAAACTATTAATATATCTTCTACTATGGGTCCTGGAATTAGTATTGATACAAAAAGGTTCACCGAGCAATAAATTACAATTATGACAAGAGAAGAAAAATCACAAGTAATACAAGATTTAACTGCCCGGCTAACAGAAACACCTAGTATCTATTTAGCAGATATTTCTGGACTTAATGCCGCAGCAACAAGCAATTTAAGAAGAGCTTGTTTTAAAGCAGACATCAAATTAATGGTAGTTAAAAATACCTTGCTTGCAAAAGCAATGGAAGCTACCGATAAAGATTTTCAAAATTTACCTGAAACGTTAAAAGGTAATACTTCAATCATGCTTTCTGAAACTGGTAATGCACCTGCAAAGGTTATTAAAGATTTTAGAAAGAAAAATGAGAAACCTATTCTTAAAGGTGCTTATGTAGAGGAAGCAGTTTACGTTGGAGACGGGCAATTAGATGCTTTAGTTGACATTAAATCTAAAGAAGAGGTTATTGGAGATATTATTGGATTGCTACAATCCCCTGCTAAAAATGTTGTTTCTGCACTTAAATCGGGTGGAAGTAAACTTTCAGGAATATTGAAAACATTATCAGAAAAAGAATAAAAAGAACACACTAATAATTATTATACACTAAAAACGATAGAAATGGCAGATTTAAAAGATTTTGCAGAACAATTAGTTAACCTTACCGTAAAAGAAGTAAACGAGTTAGCTGATATTTTAAAAGAAGAGTACGGAATTGAACCAGCAGCTGCTGCAGTAGCAGTAGCAGGAGGTGCTGCAGGTGGCGGAGAAGCTGCTGAAGAGCAAACAGAATTTGACGTAATCTTAAAAGCCGCTGGAGGTTCTAAACTTAAAGTTGTTAAGTTAGTAAAAGAACTTACAGGTTTAGGATTGAAAGATGCTAAAGCTATGGTAGATGGCGCACCAGAAACTGTTAAAGAAGGAGTTTCTAAAGACGAAGCTGAGTCTTTGAAATCTCAATTAGAAGAGGCTGGAGCGGAAGTTGAGCTTAAGTAAGCTTTACTTGATTTTGATATTAGGTTTAGGCCTCAGATAACTATCTGATGGTCTAAACCATTTTGCGTATTTATACGCTTTTGGATGTAGAAGTACATTTTTATTATTTAATTTTGCTTTTCAAGCATTAAATTATTTTCCTTAAATGTTAGCAACGAAAAAAGAACGAGTTAGTTTTTCATCAGTAACAAATAAACCAGATTACCCTGATTTTCTGGATATTCAAGTAAAATCTTTTAAAGATTTCTTTCAACTTGAAACAAAAACTGATGAACGATCAAATGAAGGTTTATACAAAACCTTCATGGAAAATTTCCCAATTACTGATACAAGAAATCAATTTGTATTAGAGTTTATTGATTATTTTATTGACCCTCCAAGATACTCTATTCAAGAGTGTATTGAACGTGGTCTTACTTATAGCGTACCTCTTAAGGCTCGTTTAAAATTGTATTGTACAGACCCAGAACACGAGGATTTTGAAACTATTGTACAGGATGTATACTTAGGTACTATTCCTTACATGACACCAAGTGGTACATTTGTTGTAAATGGTGCGGAGCGTGTTGTTGTCTCTCAGCTGCACAGATCTCCAGGTGTTTTCTTTGGTCAGTCTTTTCACGCTAACGGAACAAAACTATATTCAGCTAGAGTAATTCCTTTTAAAGGTTCTTGGATTGAATTTGCTACCGATATCAATAGCGTAATGTACGCCTATATCGATAGAAAGAAAAAATTACCTGTAACTACTTTATTTAGAGCTATAGGTTTTGAAAGAGATAAAGATATTTTAGAAATTTTTGACCTAGCTGAAGAAATTAAGGTTTCAAAAGCTGGTTTAAAAAGAGTTCTTGGAAGAACCCTTGCTGCGCGTGTGCTTAATACCTGGTACGAGGATTTTGTAGACGAAGATACAGGAGAGGTTGTTTCAATTGAACGAAACGAAATTGTTTTAGACCGTGATACTGTTCTTGAAAAAGAACATATTGAAGAAATCATTGAAACGGGCTCTAAAACAATTTTACTTCACAAAGAAGATAATTCAACTGGCGATTATGCCATTATTTACAACACTTTACAAAAGGATCCAACCAATTCTGAAAAAGAAGCTGTTGAACATATATATAGACAATTACGTAACGCTGAACCGCCAGATGAAGAAACTGCACGTGGCATTATTGAAAAACTTTTCTTTAGTGACCAACGTTACAACTTAGGCGAAGTAGGTCGTTACCGAATGAATAAAAAACTCGGTCTTGATATTGACATGGATAAAAAAGTCCTTACAAAAGTCGATATCATTACCATTATTAAATACTTAATTGAATTAGTTAATTCAAAAGCTGAAGTTGATGATATTGATCACTTATCTAACCGTAGAGTTAGAACTGTAGGTGAGCAACTTTCACAACAGTTTGGTGTTGGTTTATCTAGAATGGCTAGAACCATTAGAGAACGAATGAATGTAAGAGATAATGAAGTCTTTACGCCAATTGATTTGATCAATGCTAAGACCTTATCATCTGTAATTAATTCATTTTTTGGAACCAACCAGCTATCACAGTTTATGGATCAAACCAACCCATTAGCTGAGTTGACCAACAAAAGAAGACTTTCAGCACTTGGACCTGGTGGACTTTCTAGAGAAAGAGCTGGTTTTGAAGTACGTGATGTACACTACACTCACTATGGTAGATTATGTCCTATTGAAACTCCTGAAGGGCCAAATATTGGTCTTATCTCTTCCATGTCAGTTTATGGAAAAGTTAACGGGATGGGATTCATTGAAACTCCTTACCGCAAGGTTGAAGATGGGAAAATTGATCTAAAATCTGATCCAATTTACCTTTCGGCTGAAGAGGAAGAAGGAAAGTTAATAGCTCAGGCCAACATTCCAATTGCAGAAGATGGTACTATTACACCAGAACGTGTAATTGCTCGTATGGAAGGTGATTTCCCTGTTGTAGATCCAAAAGAAGTAAACTACATAGACGTTGCTCCTAATCAGATTTCAAGTATTTCGGCATCATTAATTCCTTTCCTAGAACATGATGATGCTAACCGTGCTTTGATGGGGTCTAACATGATGCGTCAGGCGGTTCCTTTATTAAGAAATGATTCTCCAATTGTTGGAACAGGTCTAGAAGAGCGTGTAGCTAAGGATTCACGTGTCTTGATTAACGCTGAAGGAGATGGAGTTGTAGACTATGTTGATGCAGATAAAATCGTAATCAAATATGATCGTACTGAGGATGAACGTTTAGTAAGTTTTGATTCGGACGAAAAAACCTACAACTTAATTAAATTTAGAAAAACAAACCAAGGTACTTCAATTAACTTGAAGCCTATTGTTAGAGCTGGAGACCGCGTTTCTGAAGGACAAGTGCTTTGTCAGGGTTATGCTACTGAAGCTGGCGAGTTAGCTTTAGGTAGAAATATGAAAGTTGCTTTTATGCCTTGGAAAGGGTATAACTTTGAGGATGCCATTGTAATTTCTGAAAGAGTTGTTCGTGAGGATATGTTAACTTCAATTCATATTGATGAATATTCACTTGAAGTTAGAGACACAAAACTTGGTAATGAAGAACTTACCGCAGATATACCAAATGTTTCTGAAGAAGCTACAAAAGACTTGGATGAAAATGGAATGATTAGAATTGGGGCTGAAATTAAGCCTGGTGATATTCTAATTGGTAAAATTACTCCTAAAGGAGAAAGTGATCCAACTCCAGAAGAAAAACTTTTACGCGCTATATTTGGAGATAAAGCAGGTGATGTTAAAGATGCTTCATTAAAGGCTTCTCCATCACTAAATGGAGTTGTTATCAATAAGAAACTTTTCTCTAGAGCAATAAAAGATAAACGTAAACGTGCTAAAGATAAACTTGAAATTGAAAAGCTTGAAGCTAAATATCAAGTTAAATTTGAGGAACTTAGAAATCAATTAATTGAAAAATTGTTTTCATTAGTTGGTGGTAAAACTGCTCAAGGGGTACAAAATGATTTAGGTGAAGACATTTTACCCAAAGGTAAAAAGTATACCTTAAAAATGCTTAATGCTATTGATGATTTTGCTCATTTAACTATGGGTACATGGACTACCGATGATCATTTAAATTCATTGGTAGCAGATTTACTTCATAACTATAAAATCAAGCAAAACGATTTACAAGGTAACTTGAGAAGAGAAAAATTTACCATTAGTGTAGGAGATGAGTTGCCTTCTGGAATTTTAAAATTAGCTAAGGTTTATATTGCTAAGAAGAGAAAATTAAAAGTTGGAGACAAAATGGCGGGTCGTCACGGTAATAAAGGTATTGTTGCTAAGATAGTTCGCCAAGAAGATATGCCATTCTTGGAAGATGGAACACCAGTTGATATTGTATTAAATCCACTTGGTGTACCTTCTCGTATGAACATAGGTCAGATTTATGAAACAGTACTAGGATGGGCTGGTCAAAAATTAGACAAAAAGTTTGCTACTCCAATTTTTGATGGTGCAACTATAGACCAAATTAATGAGCTTACCGATGAAGCAGGTATTCCAAGATATGGACATACTTATTTGTATGATG
Source organism: Flavobacteriaceae bacterium (assembly GCA_003564185.1). Lineage (GTDB taxonomy): Bacteria > Bacteroidota > Bacteroidia > Flavobacteriales > Flavobacteriaceae > Psychroflexus. The sequence continues at coordinate 13,982 of PXFS01000050.1, read as the reverse complement.
GAGGTACTGGTGAGCGTTTTGATCAGCCGGCAACCGTTGGTGTGATTTATATGCTTAAGTTAGGGCACATGATTGAAGACAAAATGCATGCTCGTTCAATTGGTCCATATTCACTTATTACACAGCAGCCATTGGGTGGTAAAGCCCAATTTGGTGGACAGCGTTTTGGTGAAATGGAGGTTTGGGCCCTTGAAGCTTATGGTGCTTCAAGTACACTTCGTGAAATCTTAACGGTTAAATCGGATGATGTAATTGGTCGTGCAAAAACTTATGAGGCAATAGTGAAAGGAGAGCCAATGCCTGAACCAGGTATTCCTGAATCATTCAATGTATTGATGCATGAATTAAAAGGTCTTGGTTTAGATATTCAATTAGAAGAGTAAAATAGCATCCCCTTCATTGGGGATCTATTTCAGTTATTATTTTAAAATTAATTCTTTATTACTTGTATTATGGCAAGAAGAAATGAGAATAACACTCAAAAGAGATTCAATAAAATCTCAATTGGTTTAGCTTCCCCAGAGAAAATCTTAAATGAGTCTCGCGGTGAAGTACTAAAACCAGAAACAATTAACTACAGAACCCACAAGCCAGAGAGAGATGGTTTGTTTTGTGAGCGAATCTTTGGCCCTGTTAAGGATTATGAATGTGCTTGTGGTAAATATAAAAGAATACGCTACAAAGGTATAGTTTGTGACCGTTGTGGTGTTGAAGTTACTGAAAAGAAAGTAAGAAGAGAGCGTGTAGGACATATTAATTTAGTGGTTCCTGTTGCTCATATTTGGTATTTCCGTTCTTTGCCAAACAAATTAGGTTATTTGCTTGGTATCCCGTCCAAAAAATTAGACATGATCATCTACTATGAGCGTTATGTTGTAATTCAACCAGGGGATGCTATAAACGAAGAAGGTGAGCCGCTTAAAAAGATGGATTTCTTAACGGAAGAAGAATATTTAAATATATTGGATAGTCTTCCACAAGAAAATCTATACTTAGATGATGATGATCCAAATAAATTCATTGCTAAGATGGGGGCTGAATGTCTTGAAGAAATTTTAAGACGTTTGGATTTAGATGAATTATCTTATGACTTAAGGCATAAAGCCAATAACGAAACTTCTAAGCAGAGAAAGACGGAAGCCCTAAAGCGACTTCAAGTAGTAGAAGCATTAAGAGACTCTAAAAACAACCGAAATAACAATCCTGAATGGATGATTATGAAAGTTGTTCCGGTAATACCACCAGAACTAAGACCTTTGGTACCTTTAGATGGAGGACGTTTTGCTACTTCCGATTTAAATGACTTATATAGAAGGGTAATTATTAGAAATAACCGTCTTAAGCGTTTAATGGAAATTAAAGCTCCTGAAGTAATCTTACGTAACGAAAAACGTATGCTTCAGGAATCCGTTGATTCATTATTTGATAATACAAGAAAATCTTCTGCTGTTAAGACAGATTCTAACAGACCACTTAAATCTTTATCTGATTCGCTTAAAGGAAAGCAGGGTAGATTTAGACAAAACTTACTTGGTAAACGTGTTGATTATTCTGCACGTTCTGTAATTGTTGTAGGTCCTGAATTAAAAATGTACGAGTGTGGTTTGCCAAAAGATATGGCTGCCGAATTATACAAGCCTTTCATTGTAAGAAAACTTATAGAAAGGGGAATTGTAAAAACTGTTAAGTCGGCCAAGAAGATAATTGATAAAAAAGAGCCTGTAGTTTGGGATATCTTAGAAAACGTTTTAAAAGGACACCCTGTTCTATTAAACCGTGCCCCAACCTTACACCGTTTAGGTATTCAGGCTTTTCAGCCAAAACTAATTGAAGGTAAAGCCATTCAGCTTCACCCATTGGTTTGTACTGCATTTAATGCCGATTTTGATGGTGACCAAATGGCAGTTCACTTGCCATTAGGCCCAGAAGCCATATTAGAAGCTCAATTATTGATGTTAGCATCACACAATATCCTGAATCCTGCTAATGGTTCTCCAATTGCAGTTCCTTCTCAGGATATGGTATTAGGACTTTATTATATGACCAAATTAAAAAGGTCAACTCCCGAAGCTCCTGTTGTTGGTGAAGGATTGACTTTTTATTCGGCTGAAGAAGTTGAAATTGCTTACAATGAAAAGCGCCTACATTTGAACGCGCCAATAAAAGTAAGAGCGAAGGATTTCAATGATAATGGAGAATTAGTAAATCAAATTATAGAAACTACTACAGGAAGAGTCTTATTCAATAAGCACGTACCTGAGCAGGTAGGATATATTAATGAAGTTTTAAATAAAAAAGCTTTACGAACTGTAATTGCTAATGTTTTAAAACTTACAAGTGTTCCTGAAACAAGTGAATTCTTAGATAGTATTAAATCACTTGGATATGACTTTGCCTTTAGAGGTGGGTTATCATTCTCTTTAGGGGATATTATTATACCAGAAGAAAAACAAGAACTAATTGATTCTGCAAACGAAGAGGTCGCTGGTGTTGTAGGTAACTATAACATGGGATTAATCACTAACAATGAGCGTTATAATCAGGTTATTGATATTTGGACAGCTACTAATGCTAATTTAACTGAATTAGCAATGAAGCGAATTACGGAAGACAAACAAGGTTTCAACTCAGTATTTATGATGCTTGATTCTGGTGCGCGTGGTTCCAAAGAGCAAATTAGACAGCTTACTGGTATGCGTGGATTGATGGCAAAACCTAAAAAATCTACAGCAGCTGGTGGAGAAATTATTGAAAATCCAATTTTATCTAATTTTAAAGAAGGTTTATCTATTTTAGAATACTTTATTTCTACACACGGTGCTCGTAAAGGACTTGCTGATACCGCTTTAAAAACTGCAGATGCTGGTTACCTAACCAGAAGGCTTGTAGACGTATCTCAAGATGTTATTGTCCGTGAGGAAGATTGTGGTACTTTAAGAGGGATTGAAGTTTCTGTCTTGAAAAAGAATGAGGAGGTTGTTGAAAAGCTCTCAGAGCGAATTTTAGGTAGAACAGCACTTAATGATATTGTTGATCCAATTTCAGGTGAATTGTTTGCTAATGCAGGTCAAGAGATTGATGATACAATAGCAGCCAAAATTGAAGAATCTGCGTTAAATTCAGTAGAGGTTAGATCGCCGTTAACTTGTGAATCTAAGCAAGGAATTTGTATGAAATGTTACGGTAGAAACCTTTCTACCAATAAAACTGTTCAAAAAGGTGAAGCTGTTGGTGTTATTGCTGCTCAATCAATTGGAGAGCCTGGAACTCAGCTAACTCTTAGAACATTCCACGTAGGTGGTATTGCTGGAAACATTTCTGAAGAAAGCAAGCTTGAAGCTAAATTTGATGGTGTTGCTGAAATTGAAGATCTTAAAACTGTAAAAGGCGAAGATAATGATGGTAACAGCGTTGATATTGTTATTTCAAGAACTTCTGAACTTAAATTAATTGAGCCTAAATCAGGAATTACCCTAAGTACTAATGTAATTCCTTATGGTTCTCAAATATTGATTAAGCCAGGAGCTAAGTTGAAAAAAGGTGATGTTATAGCTAAATGGGATCCTTATAATGGTGTAATTATTTCTGAATTTGCAGGTCAAATCAAATTTGAAAATATTATTCAGGGTGTAACTTACGCAGTTGAATCTGATGAACAAACTGGTTTTGAAGAAAAAGTTATTACAGAATCTAAAAACAAGCGTAAAATACCAACTCTTCATATTTTAGATAAAAATGGAGACAAGCAACGTTCTTATAACTTACCTGTAGGAGCTCACTTAATGGTGGATGATGAAGAAGCTATTAAAGTTGGAAAAGTTCTTGTAAAAATACCACGTAAATCCTCTAAATCAGGTGATATTACTGGTGGTCTTCCTAGGTTAACAGAGCTGTTTGAAGCTAGAAACCCTTCAAATCCTGCTGTGGTTAGTGAAATTGACGGGGTAGTTTCTTTTGGAAAAATTAAAAGAGGTAACCGTGAAATTATAGTAGAATCTAAATTAGGAGAAGTGAAAAAATACCTAGTTAAGCTTTCTAATCAAATTCTTGTTCAAGAAAATGACTATGTAAGAGCTGGGATGCCACTTTCTGATGGATCTGTTACTCCAGAAGATATCCTAAATATTAAAGGTCCTTCTGCAGTTCAACAATACTTAGTTAATGAAGTTCAGGAAGTATACCGTTTACAAGGAGTTCAAATTAACGATAAACATTTTGAAGTTGTTGTACGACAAATGATGCGTAAAGTAAAAATTAAGGACTCTGGAGATACTACTTTCCTTGAAAATCAACTGGTTCACAAAGAAGATTTTATTGATGAAAACGATAACATTTTTGGCAAAAAAGTAATTGAGGATGCTGGAGATAGTGCTAATTTAAGAGCTGGTCAAATAGTTACTGTTCGTCAGTTAAGAGACGAAAATTCTATTTTGAAGAGAGAAGATAAGCAATTGGTTGTAGCACGAGATGCTGAACCTGCTGTAGCAACTCCAATCCTTCAAGGAATTACAAGAGCCTCACTTCAAACCAAGTCGTTTATTTCTGCAGCTTCTTTCCAAGAAACTACAAAAGTTCTTAACGAAGCAGCGGTTAGTGGTAAAGTAGACTTACTTGAAGGACTCAAAGAAAATGTAATTGTTGGACATAGAATTCCGGCAGGTACTGGACTAAGAGAATTTGAAAATCTAATAGTTGGTTCTAAAGAACAATTAGATAATATGATGGTACAAAACCAAGGACAGAAAGTAAACTTTAATTAATGTTGTTATGAGTGATCAAAATAAAACGAATAAGAAAAAGCTTAATATTCAATTGGACGAAGAAGTTGCCCAAGGCAAATATTGCAACTTAGCTATATTGAATCACTCAGCATCAGAGTTTGTTTTAGACTTTGTGAATGTAATGCCAGGTGCACCAAAAAGTAAAGTGCAGTCACGCATAATTATGACTCCACAGCATGCAAAACGTTTGGTAAAAGCTTTAAATGATAATATTGCTCGTTTCGAGAAGGCCAATGGCAAAATTGAATCTAAAGAGCAACCAAGCATACCACTCAATTTTGGTCCCACTGGACAAGCTTAATAAAACCAAAAACCGCCTTTTAAAAAAAGGCGGTTTTTTAATTCTTGAATTCAACAAGTAAATACAACTTCATAACATACAAGTGTAGTAATCCCCCTCAACTAAAACTTCTTTTTTTTAATTGTTATTCCATTTATATTTTCTCCTACTAAATGTTTAGCATTTATTGGTGACAATTTGACACAAATAGTGGATTGGCAATTAATTTGATTTATAAAAGTAAATTTTTTTAGAAATGGCAAAAGCAACCAAAAATCAAAATATAGAGCAAGAACAATTTTCTGAAGATTCGCATAAGGCTTCCTCAGAAGAAAAAAGTAATGTACAGGAAGAGACTATTGATGAAGTATCAAGTCAAAGTGATGAAGAGGTAGAAGAAACAGAGGTTACTACTGAAGGTGATGAAAAAGAAGAAGAGCAGGAGTTAAGTTTGGAAGAACAGCTTAAAAATGACTTACAAGCTCAAAAAGATAAGTACGTTAGATTATTTGCAGAATTTGAAAATTACAAGCGCAGAACAAGCAAAGAACGAATGGATCTATACAAAACAGCTGGTCAAGAAGTAATGCAGTCTTTACTTCCTGTATTGGATGATTTTGAAAGAGCATTAAAGGAGGTCAAAAAGTCAGATGATAATGAATTAATTAAAGGTATTGAGTTAATCAATAATAAACTTTCTGAAACTTTAAAATCGAAGGGATTATCTCCTATGAATGTTAATTCAGGAGATGTTTTTGATGCCGACATTCACGAAGCAATTACACAAATTCCAGCACCTACTGATGAATTAAAAGGAAAAATTGTTGATGTTGTAGAGAAAGGATATACTTTAGGTGATAAAATAATTAGATATCCAAAAGTAGTAACTGGAAAATAATAGCTTAGAAAATTACGAAATGAGCAATAAAAGAGATTATTACGAAATACTTGGAGTTGATAAAAATGCATCTTCAGCCGAAATAAAAAAGGCATATCGTAAGATGGCTGTAAAATATCACCCTGATAAAAATCCTGGTGATGATGAAGCTGAACAAAAATTTAAAGAAGCAGCTGAAGCTTACGAAGTCTTAAGTAATCCCGACAAGAAAGCAAAATATGACCGATTTGGACATTCGGCTTTTGATGGTTCAAGTGGCTTTGGTGGCGGAGGTATGGACATGGATGATATCTTTAGTCAGTTTGGGGATATTTTTGGCGGCGGAGGCTTTGGCGGTTTCGGAGGCTTTGGCGGCGGTCAATCGCAAAGAAGAAGAACTGCTAAAGGAGGTAATTTAAGAATTCGCGTTAAGCTTAATTTACATGATGTGGCTAATGGCGTTGAGAAAAAAATTAAAGTCTCTCGTAAAAAACAAGCTTCAGATACTACCTATAAAACATGTACAACATGTAATGGTACTGGTCAAGTAACAAGAGTTACCAATACCATTCTAGGACAAATGCAAACTGCAAGTACTTGTGGTACATGTCAAGGAAGCGGAAAAATAATTGACAAAAAAGGAAAAGGCACAGACGCATATGGTCTCAAAATGGAAGAGGAAACTGTAAGCATCAAGATTCCAGCTGGTGTTGAAGATGGTATGCAGATGAAAGTTTCTGGTAAAGGGAATGAAGCTCCCGGCGGAGTGGCTGGAGATTTAATTGTTCTCATTGAAGTAGATGAGCAGTCTGGTGAATTGCAACGAGATGGCGAAAACTTACATTACGACTTATATATAAACTTTTCGGAAGCTGCTTTAGGAGCTTCAAAAGAAATCAATACTGTTTCAGGAAAAGTTAGAATTAAAATTGAACCTGGTGTTCAAAGTGGTAAGATATTGCGTTTACGTGGAAAGGGGCTTCCTCGTTTAAATAGCTACGGATCAGGTGATTTATTAGTTCATGTAAATGTGTGGACACCACAAGAATTAAGCAAAGAGCAGAGACAGTTTTTTGAAAAGAACATATCAGATACCAATATGCAACCAAATCCGCAAAAATCTGATAAATCTTTTTTCGAAAAAGTAAAAGATATGTTTAGTTGATTTGTTACTTAACATTTAATTATATATATTTGAACATCACTAATTTTAGTGATGTTTTTCTTTTTCATAGCAATTTTTTCCCATCCTAATTCGTTAGGGTGGGTTTTACATTTTACAATACCTTAGTATATAAATCCAATTTATTCATTATTTTAACCACAAAAACAAATATGCAGCATATATTAATTATTGAAGATGAGTCAGCCATTAGAAGAGTACTGGTAAAAATACTTTCTGAAGAAAACTCAAATTATAAAATTGTTGAAGCCGCAGATGGGGAAGAGGGATTAAAGGCTTTTAAAAAACAAGACTTCAACTTGGTATTATGCGATATCAAAATGCCAAAAAAGGATGGTTTAGAGGTTTTAGACGAGATAAAAAAACTAAATGATGATGTTCCTGTAGTTATGATTTCTGGTCATGGAGATCTAGAAACTGCTGTAGATAGCATGAAAAAAGGAGCTTTTGATTATATCTCTAAACCACCAGACTTAAATCGATTACTTAATACTGTGCGTATTGCTTTAGATAGTGGTCAACTAAAAAGCGAAAATAAACGTTTGAAAAAGAAAGTAGCAAAAAGCTTCCAAATGATTGGTGAATCTGACGCTATCAACTCTATAAAAAAAGTAATTGAAAAAGTAGCACCAACTGAGGCACGAGTTTTAATAACTGGGCCTAATGGAACGGGTAAAGAGCTTGTAGCTCACTGGTTACACCAAAAAAGCGCGCGCTCAAAGTCTAATTTTATTGAAGTGAACTGTGCTGCAATTCCTTCAGAATTGATTGAAAGTGAATTGTTTGGCCATGTAAAAGGAGCATTTACTTCAGCAAATAAAGACCGCGCTGGTAAATTTGAAGCGGCTAATGGAGGAACTTTATTTCTTGATGAAATTGGTGACATGAGTTTACCTGCTCAGGCAAAAGTGCTAAGAGCATTACAGGAGAGCAAGATACAAAGAGTAGGAAGTGATAAGGATATAAAAGTCAATGTTAGGGTTATTTCAGCAACAAATAAAAACCTTAAAGAAGAAATTGAGAATAAAAAGTTTAGAGAAGATTTATATCATAGATTGGCAGTGATTATGATTAAGGTTCCTCCTTTAGATGACCGTAAAGATGATATTCCTTTATTGGTCAATCATTTTGCACAAAAAATTGCTAAAGAAAATGGTAGTGCAAGTAAAGTATTTGATGATTCTGCAATAAAAGAGCTCCAATCTTATCATTGGACTGGAAATGTGAGAGAGCTAAGAAATGTGGTTGAACGTTTGCTTATTCTTGGCGGAGAAAAAATTACAAAAGAAGATGTGGAGTTGTTTGCTTCTAAATAATTCTTTTAAAAAATAAGGCTTAACTTTTTTTATTTTTCTTTTGGAGGGGTGTCGTATCTTAAAAAGTACATTGTATCACCACTTGGGTGTTGCCATTTTTTCACCACTTGAAAACCGTATCTTTGATAAGCTAAACTGATTCTTCTAGTGCGTGTTTCAGCAAATAGAGGAAGCTTTTTATCTTTCGCTATTTCATAGAAGTAATTTTTCATGGTGTAGGCTAATTTTTGAGAGGTTACTCCACGTGAATCTTCTAAAATGCCCCAGAACCAACAGTAGAGGTAGTTATCTAACTGTGGTCTTGCTTTTCTAACTACTTTTTGTGTTTGTAAGCCTTTCCAACCTTTTTTTAAACCAGTAACCTTGAGCGCTAAGGTTAAATCATCTTTTAAGGTTTGCCAAAAACCATCTTTAAAATGTTTCATTTCAAATAAAATGGCAATACCAGTATAATCTTCGCTTACGATAAGAGCATCATGACGAACTGCTTTTTGCACCATATATTTGGCTAAATAATAAAAACGCTGTTCTTTTTTATGATCATCTTTTACAACTTCTAAAGAGCTAGGCACTTCTTGAAGTAAAACAGCTACGTTAGCAATTACCTTATCAAGATCAAGATTTTGAGGATTTTTCAAGGCCTTATTTTTGGGATGTAGGTAAACAAATAAATCCAGCTAAATATATAACTGGATTAGAATATTTATATTACAACGTCAGATTATAAGTTCTGTCCTTCTTTAATAGACTGAACGTACTGAGCTTTTTTTAATTGTTGTCTCTTAAGAACAGAAGGTTTTGTAAACTCTTTCTTATCTCTTAAAGTTTGTAAAACTCTTGTATCGCGAAATTTTCTTTTTAATCTCTTTAATGCGCGATCAATTTTTTCTCCGTCTTTTACTTTGATTATTAGCATATAAATCTAAATATTAGTATGTTGTATATTTCTAATTTCGAGTTGCAAATATAGCAATTAAATTGATTTTGAGTACATGTAAAAACATTTTTTTTGTCTTAATGTTTACTACTTATAAATCAAGCGAAATTCCTGTTCTGATAGCAAAAATCAACTTTGTAATTGGTACAATAGGACGGTCTTCATAGTTGATTTCGAATGAATTAGTTAATGAGAAACGTTCAGAAATTTTTGTATTGATATTGGTAATGCTACTTACTCTGTGTCTAAAGGTATTGATTGCATCATCATAACCTACTTGGTAATAATTCATAGTGTTGATGTCTAAATAGTCATTGACCGACATTCTAAAAGATAGGTAATTTGAATTTTTTATTAAATTCACTTCAATTTGATTCCCATCAATGGGATGATCCCATTCTTCGTGTTCAAAAAAACCACCAATTCCTAAAACAAAAGAAATATTATTGTTTTTGATTAGATTTTTTCTAATTGAACCTCCTGCAATTAATCTAGGATGTAAACCTCTAAAATTATCGTAGGAGTATTGTGAGTAGACATCATAATTGATGTCCTCATCACGATTAAAATTAATTCTTCCATGCACAAAGCCAAAATTTAGAAAATCATCTTCATTGATCCTTAAATAATCAAATTTTGAAACAAATATAAATGCATGTTTATCAGGATAGTATAGTCCATTAATATTGATATTATAACCAAACAAATCTACAGGAGAATCTGCTGCAGCACTTCTGTTAAAAATATTTAACCCCGCTGTTGTCTTTAATGTATAGGCCTTGGTAGTGTCTTTTTCAATTTTATAGCGCTCAATGTTTAATATCTGGCTATAGGTACTTAAGTAAGTAGTGAACATTAAAATAAGCGTAAATGCTGTCTTTTTATAATGCATAAAATTATTTGTTTAATTTTAAGTCAAATTTTATCTACCAAACAAGTTTCTAATTTTATCTTTTGCCTTATCTTCAAGACGATCTTTATCATCATCTCCATCGCTATTTTTGTCTCCACCTAGTATATTTCTAAGTCCATCTCTAACTCGGTCTTCTGCTTCACCTCTTAGCCTGCTTTTTTGTTCTTCAATAATTTTGTTAGTTAAATCTTGAATAGCCGATTGTAAATTTAAATTCAATTGCGGGTTGGAAAATGAACCAGCAACCCCTACAGGAACATCAATAAACATTCCTTCAAGGTCTTGGTTGGTTAATTGTGCAATTTGATTACTGATACTTCTACCTAGCAAATTTGCTGGAACATGCACATCAAGGGAATAATCCATTGACCCATCAAATAAGTGATTTCCTTGTATATCAATATCAACCCCTTCTACTTGAACTTGAAATGGGTCTACACTAACACTACCATCACTAAATTTAGCACTAGTAGTTAGGTTGGAAAGGTTTAACTTTGAAAAATCTAAAAAGCTAAATTCGTTATTCAAATTATTGATTAATGGAGTTTTTTCTGGTTCTACTTGAGCTTTCACAATTTGAGCCAAAGCACCCCCACTTAAAGAGTTTAGTACGGGACTAAAATCAGGAGTTAAATTTCCTTTTAAATCAAAATTTGTAGATACTCTTCCTGTCAATGCAGAAGCTATTGGAGCCAGGTTTTTTGCTAATTCCATTTGGGTAAATACTTGTGCAATATCCACCTCAACCAATCCTAGTTGCATGTCAAAATCTGGCTGTTGACCACGCGTAGAGACATTCCCTTTTAATGTGATACTACCACCAAAAATTCCAGCAGAAACATCTTGAAGTGAAACGGTTTCATTTTTAATCAACATACTGCCTCGGGCATTGGTGAGTTGCATATTGTCATATGCTACCTTTTTTGCATTAAAATCCATTGCTATATCAAGAAACTTAGGAATTTTAATTTCTTCTGAAGAAGCTTCATTATTTTTTGCAGTTTCTTCGCTTGAAGTCATAAAATCTGAAACCACAAAATTTGTTGATGTCGCTTTAAACCTTCCTTTTAAATCAGCGTCCGAAAAAACAAATCCCATGAGGTTATCTAATCTTCCAGAAGCACTTAGGTCAGTTGATCCAGTTTTCATGGAAAACTCCTGTAATTCAATGTTATTAGTAGAAAACAGCACTGCAGCGGTACTTATTTCGTAAGGATTTTTGAGTTCTTTATCATCATATTTAAAATCAGATAACCTCATATTTCCAGTTGCATTTACATTACTATAACGTTCTTTTTCAATATCAGACATATTAAAATTTGATTTAATATTAGCGGTAAGTAAACCGTTTAAATCAAGTTCTGTGGGCATGGGGTAGGCCTGACTAATATTTTTAAGGTTGATGCTTCCGTTAGCTTCAAAAGCTACTTTCATATCTTCAAATAAATTTTCTAGATTGGCATTTCCAGAAAAGCGGTCTTGATCAATTCTAAATTGAACTTCATCAATTCTTACTCGTAAATCATCAATTTGATTAGAGTTGCTAACTACATCAATTTTTAGTGAAATATCATCTACTTGCTTTGGTAAATCTGGATAATTAAAAGAAGCCTTTTCAGCATTCATAAAAAGAGCAAATTGAGGAATGGAATTTTCTGCAATTTTTCCTTTTGCAAAACCTTCAACTTCAAATTTTCCTTGGGTTTCAACACCGTCTAAATTACTTGCATAAGCTTCAGGGATAAGCGCTAAGAAATTTTTGAAATCAGAGGAAGGCGTTGACCATTTTAAATCAATTTCACTTTCTTCTTCATGCATTTGAAAATAACCATCAAAAGCAAGAGCAAGTTGATTTATTTTAGCTTCGTTTTCTCTAAATGTGAATTTCATTTGATCTAAATCCATTTCAATTTCAGCATCTAATTGAAGATAATTTTTATTCAGGTAGTTATTATCTTCATAATCTACGCTTACTTTTACATCGGTATGGGTTCTTAAGGTAAAAATTGCTTCACCAAAATCGCCGTCACCACTATGGTTTAATTTTTCTAGTAAGGCAAATGTTTTACCAGGATAGTCACGGTAGCGAATTTCAGAATTATTAATTTCGTAATGCTTTAAGTCTAATTGAAAATCTGATTCTTCTTCTGAAGGGGTATCATTTTTTTCTTCGGAAGCTTTCATAATATCGTAATTGGCTATTCCATCTTCATTTACAACTACATTGATAAGGGCATCATCTATTTTTATTTCATCAACGCTTAGTCCATCGCTTTTAAATAATTGCATGATACCCATTTGGGCACTAAATTTTTTAGTATAAACCAGCGTATCACCCTCAAACGGAGTTTGATTAATTAAGCTTAGTTCATGTAAAGCAAGCTCTGCTGAAGGAAAACTTCTTATTAAACTCAGATCTAATTGACTCCAGCTAACAGTAGCGTTTAGCTGTTTATTAATGCTATCTTTTACTAGGCTTTCAATTTTTCCTTTAAATAAAAAAGGAGCTGTAATAAGAGCAATGAGGAGAATCAATACAATAATTCCAAATATCTTAAGTGCTTTTTTCATTGGTTTTGGTGTTTCAATAGAAAGCAAAGATAATGTTTATGTTTTTTATTTTTTTAAATTTTTTTTTAATGTTAATAATGTTACTTTTTTAAAGTTGATTTAAATCTGATTTAAATCATTTAGAGAAAAACACCTGTTTTTTAATTTTGTATTTTCATTTTTTAAATAGAATTCCATGAAATACGTTTCAGCTGAAGACGCAATAAAACAAGTAAAATCGGGTAATCGAATATTTTTTCAAGGAGCGGCCATGACGCCAAAACACTTGATTAATGAACTTTGCTTGCACTACAAAGATTTCAATGCTGTTGAAATTGTGCAAATGCACACCGAGGGAGAAGCAAAGTATGCAGAAGATCCCTACAATAAGTCGTTTAAAACAAATTCTTGCTTTGTGGGGGGGAATGTAAGAAAAGTTGTTAATTCTCATTTTGGTGATTATATTCCCATCTTTTTAAGTGAGGTGCATTTTCTTTTTAAACGAGGAATTCTCCCATTAGATGTTGCCTTTATTCAAGTTTCACCACCCGACAAGCACGGTTTTTGTTCGTTAGGAACTTCCATTGATGTTACCTTAACGGCAGTAAAAGTTGCTAAAACAGTAATAGCGCAAGTCAATCCAAAAGTCCCCAGATCTCACGGAGATGGAAATATTCATTTGAGTGAAATCGATTTTGGTGTACAGCATGAAACACCAATTCACAGTCATCAAGCCTTATCGCCTAATGAAGTTGAACAGCAAATAGGAGCAAATGTTGCCGAATTGGTTGAAGATGGAGCTACTTTACAAATGGGTATTGGCGCTATTCCTAATGCTGTTTTAAGTAATTTGCATCATCATAAGGCGCTAGGAATTCACACTGAGATGTTTTCAGATGGAGTACTTCCATTGGTGGAAAAGGGGATAATTACAGGGGAAAACAAAGTCGTTAAAAACGGAAAAATAGTTACTTGCTTCGCTATGGGGTCTGAAAAATTATACGATTTTATAGACGATAATCCCATGGTTCATTTTAAAGAAGCCGCTTATACTAATGATACAGCTATTATTAGAAGAAACCCAAAAGTTACAGCCATTAATTCAGCAATAGAAATTGACTTAACTGGACAGGTTTGTGCAGATA